>NZ_JBEZMA010000001.1:0-429617 GCF_040652415.1 Streptomyces sp. NPDC048255 | reverse complement strand
GGACAAGGCCGGTTCCATCCGTCAGCACAAGGTCGGCATGCGCCCCGCCCTGGACAAGGCCGGTTCCATCCGTCAGCACAAGGTCGGCATGCGCCCGTCCCTCGACAAGGCCGGTTCCATCCGTCAGCACAAGGTCGGCATGCGCCCCAGCCTGGACAAGGCCAACCAGGGCAAGTGACCTGCCCTTCTCCCTGAAGAACGTCCACGGGCCCGGCGCCCCTCGGGGTGCTGGGCCCCACCTCTTCCTCCTTCCCGCCCCACCACCGTGACCCAGGAGGTCCGATGTCAGCCGTCGACCAGCTGACCCTCTCCAACGGCGTCTGCATCCTCACCCGCACCGACCACCGGTTCGCCACCGCCGCCGTGTCCGTGGCGATCGGAGCGGGCTCCCGCCACGACCCAGCCGGCCAGGGCGGCACCCTGCACCTCCTGGAACACATCCTGATGTCCTCCCAGGTGGACCGCGCCGACGGCGCCGAACCCCGGCCGCTGGCCGAGGAGATCGAGCTCGTGGGAGGCAGCGGGAACGCGGTTACCGGCCTGGAGCTGATGCTGCTCCACGCCCAGGTGCTGCCCGAGCTCGCGGCGCAGACCATGGCCGCGCTCGCCTCCGCCGTCGCCCGGCCCCATGTGACCGAGGAACACTTCGAGGCCGAGCGCAAGGCGGTGCTCCAGGAACTCGCCGCAGCCGCCTCCGACCCGTGCGATGTCGTCCAGGACGCCTACATCCGCGAGCTCTTCCCCGGCCACCCGCTCGGCCGCCCGGTCGGCGGGACCGCGGCCGAAGTGCAGGCGGCTTCCATGGAACAGGTCCTCGGCGTCCACCGTGACCTGCTGGCCTCGGCCCCCATCGCCCTGATCGCCGTCGGCCCGCTCACCGCCGAGGACGTACGGGAGGCCGTACGCGGTACCGGAATCGACGAGCTTCCCCGCCGCACCGCCGCCCCCGCCCGCCTCGCCCTGGCCCCCCTCGCCGCCAGCGGCCCGGTCCAGGAGTGGCCCGAGGAGTTCTGCTGGCTGTCGATCGGCGGCCGCTCCCCGGCGGTCGACGATCCGGGCCGCCACGCCTACACCGTGCTCAGCCACGTACTGGGCGGCGGCTCCGCCTCGCTGCTGTACCGCAGGCTGCGCCACGAGAAGGGCCTCGGCTACCACTTCCAGTCCTGGAACCGCAGCTACCGCGACGGCGGCTCATGGCGGGTACTGGTCGGTACCGAACCGGAGAACGGCCCGCTGGTGCTCGACACCGTACGGTCCTGCCTCGCGGAGGTCGCGGCGGAGCCCGACCCCCAGCGGGTCGCCACCGCCTGCCGCCAGGCCGCCTTCGAACTGCTGGAGGAAGCCGACAACCCCCTCGGACAGGCGATCCAGCTGGCCCGCGGCACCTACGCCGGGGACCGCCCCTGGTCGGCGGCCGAGGACGCCGCCGCGCTCCAGGCGGTCACCGCCGACGAGGTCGGGGCCGCCGCCGAACGGCTGCTGCGGGAGCTGTCGGTGGTCGTACGCCCGGAGGCGGACCGATGAGCGCCGCCGCCGTCACCGCGGTCGCCGTCACCACGGCCGCGCCGGACCTGGAGTCCTTCGCCGGCACCGGCCTGCTGTGGGAGGTCGCGGGCCACCCGTGCATAGCGGGCACGAGCACCGACCCCGCCGACGGCCGGGTCGACTGCCTGGTGGAGTACGCACCCGAGCCGCTGCTCACCGACCCGTCCGCGCTGGCGCTGCTGGTGCACGAGGTGATGGCCGGGCAGCCGCGCCCGCGGTGGCGGAATCTCGTGGTCCGCTCGCGCGGCGAGGTGGCCCTGCCCGCGCCGATGGTCCGCGATCTGACCCACCTCGTCCTCGACCGTGCCGCCGGACCCGGCCCGCTGCTTCCGCCGGGCATCTCGATCGCCCCCTCGGTGGGACCCGGCGCGGACGCCCGCGTCGGCGACTGGCTGCGCCGGGCCGTCGCCGACGGCAACAGCCAGCGCGGGCTTCCCGACGGCGGCGCGCTGGTGGACGAGACCGTCGACGCCTACCTCGCCGCCCCCGACCGGGTGTCGCTCATCGCCTCTCTCGACACCCCCGGAGGTCCTCGCCCCATCGCCCACGCGACCCTGCTCACGGGGGCCGTGGACGAGGTGTACGGCACCCCCTTCGTGGACCTCGTCGACATCCTGGTGGACGAGGACCAGGACGTCCCGCTCCTGACCCGGGCCCTGGTCGCGGCGTCCGCCCGGCACGCCGCCGACGTCGGCCTGCCCCTCGTGGGCAACGTCGTACACGGCCTGGACGCCGAAGGCGCCGTCCAGGGAGAGCGCGTGGTCGCCTCACTGATCCGTAAGGGCTGGCAGCTCCTGGACACCTACTGGCGCTGCCCCCTCGACCCCGAAGTCTGGGAGTCCCCATGAACGCGCCCGAGAACGGCCGAGGCAACGACCGAGGCTTCGAGCCCACCCTCGGAGTGCTGTGCGAACTGCTCGGCACCGATGAGGACTGTCCCCCCGACGAGCTCCTCCACCGGGCCCGCACGGCGTCCTACACGCTGTCCCCGCTGCTGCTGTCCGCCGCCGCCCACGAGGGTCGGCGGATGGGCTCCGGTTCCGAGGACGAACTACGGCGCCACCGGTCCCGCCTCGCGGTCTACGCCGAGATCGCCGCGGCGGTGGCGCCCCACGGCGCACGGGTGGTGAAGGGACCGGGCCTGTCGCGGTTCCAGCCCGACTGGGTGGTGCGCACCTCCGGCGACCTGGATCTGCTGGCCGCCGACGAGGTGGCACTGTGGCGTTCCGCCCGGATCGTCGCCGACATCCTGCCGGTCTACGACCTCATGCTGACCGTCACCGGGTGGGGAGCGGGCGGGCACTTCATGGTCGGCCTGTTCGCCCCTTCCGAGGACCCCTGGCTGGACCCCGAACTCAGGGTGGAGATCGCCACCTACGCCTACCCCGGCGACTGCGAGGCCGTGCCGCTGCGCAGCGCGATGCCTGCGCGGGAGAGCGTGGCGCAGCTTCTCGCGGTGGCCGAGGAACGCTTCCAGCGAGGCTTCACGGTGCGGGACGTACTGGACTGCGCCGCGGTACTGGCTTCGTCGGAGGCCCCGAACCCGGCCGAGCTGGCCGAGGCCGCCGCCGAGGCGAACATCTCCCCGGAACTGCTGGAGCTGATCGACTTCGCACGGGGCTTCCCGAGCGTGGCACCCGTCATCGCCGCCGCCTACGGATCGGCGCTGGCCGAGCCGGCGGAAGCCGAGCGGGAGCGCCGCACCGGGCTCTGCCCGGCCGTGGCCGAGGGCTCCGGCCCCGACGGCGAGACCGTGCTCGAACGGGTCCAGCGCAAGCTGGTAGCCGGCGGGTCGGTCGCGGAGCGGCTGCGTACGGCCTTCCCGGTCTTCGGCATGCCGCTGCGGGTCGACGGCCCCTTCTGGCCGCGGGACCGGGCCGCGGTGCACGCATCAGGTGACTTCATCGTACTGACCAGCCCGCTGGGCGCGTTCCTGCTGGTCACGCAGGAGTGGGTCGACCCCGTCCAGTACCGGCGGGCGCAGGAGTTCGCCCGGGAACTCGCCCAGGCCCAGGCCCAGACCGCCACGGCCGCCGAGTCCGCAGCACCACCGAGTGGATCGTGAGGAGCGCAGTCATGTCCCCGTCGTCATCCGTTGCACCACCCCCGTCCCCCCCATCCCCCCTGTCCCTCCTGTCCCCGCTGTCCCCGCTGTCGGACGCCGCCCTCAGCATCGAGGTCTCCGACCTGGTCCGTGCGTACAAGGGCGGCAAGCCCGGCCAGCGCAACGCACTCGACGGGATCTCCTTCACCGTGCGGCGCGGCGAGACCATGGGCCTGCTCGGGCCCAACGGCGCCGGCAAGACCACGCTCGCCCGGGTGCTGTCCACGCTGCTCACCCCCACCTCGGGCACGGCCCGGGTGGCCGGGTTCGACGTGGTCCGGGAGCCCCGGGCGGTACGGGCGTCCATCGGCCTGGTGCTCGGCGGGGAACGGGGCCTGTACGGGCGGCTGACCGCCGAGCAGAACGTCCGCTACTGGGCCGCGATGTGCGGCCTCGGCCGCCGCGAGTGCCGCGAGCGCACCCGCTCCGTGCTCGCGGAGCTGGGGCTCACCGAGCACGCGGACCGCCCGGTGGAGAAGTTCTCCCGGGGCATGCTCCAGCGCGTGCACCTGGCCAGGGCCCTCGTCGCCGAGCCCGAGGTGCTCGTGCTCGACGAGCCCACCAGCGGCATGGACCCCAACGCGGCCTTCGGCTTCCTCGAGCTCGTACGGGAGCTCCAGGCCCAGGGCACCACCATCCTCCTCACCACGCACGACATGCGCGAGGCCCAGGAGTTGTGCCACCGCGTACTCCTCCTCGACCAGGGCCGGATCGTGGCCAGGGGCACCCCGGGAGAACTGCTCGCCGGGCTGGCCGACCAGCGGCTCGTGAGCGTCGCCACGGCGACCGACCGCGCCCTGGACGAGCTCCGGCGCACCTGGGACGGCGACTTCGCCGCAGCCGGCTGCCACCGGACCGAGACCGGCGAACTGCGCTTCACCGTCACCGGTACAGAACAACTGGCCCTGGTCCTGGGCGTGCTGGCCAGGACCGGCTGTGCCGGGGTCTCGATCAGTGCCCCCGGCCTCGGTGACGTCTACCGCGCTGTCATACCCGACCGGGAGTTCAGCGTCCGATGAACGAACACACCCGCACCGCCTGGCTGCTGATCGTCCGCCGCCCGGGCGTCCTGTCCCTGCTGGTCTTCGTCCCGCTCTACTCCCTGGTGTTCTTCACCGTGGTGCGGTCCGGCGGCCGTCCCGAGCTGGCGGCCCCGGTGGCACTGACCACCTTCGTCATGACGATGTGGTCGCACGCCGTCTTCGTCGCCTCCGAGGCGGTCGACCACGACCGCGCCGAAGGGATGCTGGAGGTGCTGCTGGCCGCCCCCGGCTCGTACACCCGCTCGCTGACCCTGCGGATCGCCGCCACCGCGACCCTCTGCCTGCCCGCCGCGGCCGAGATCGTACTGATCGGCGTCTACGGGTACGGCTTCCCCCTGCGGGTGGCCGCACCGGCTTCCTTCCTGGCAGCGCTGCTGCTGACGTTCGCGGGCACCGTGGGCGCGGCAACACTGCTGGCGGGAGTGTTCGCGCTGGTCCGGGGCGCCCGTACCTATCAGAACGCCCTCACCTACCCCTGCTATCTCCTCGCCGGACTGGTGGTCCCCGCCTCGCTGCTGCCGCAGCCGCTGGCGGCCTTGAGCCGGCTCTGGTTCCTGTCGTGGGGCGCCGACCTGATGCGGGACGCGCTCCGCGCGACTCCGGCGGACCTGTACGCCCGGCTGCTGGTCCTGGCGCTCCTGGCAGGCATCCAGTGCCTGCTGGGCGTACTGGTTCTGCGACGTGTCATGACCCGCGCCCGTGAAGGGAGCATCGCTCTCCATGTCTGAGTACCCCATGTCCGAGCACCCACTGACCGAGTACCCCCTCGCCACCTCCGCCCTGCCCTCGGGCCGGCTCGCCGGCCTGGTGGGGGCGGTGGACCGCCGGCTGCACCTGTTCCAGATCGGGGTCCAGGCCGGCTTCCACGACTATCGGCGGATGTTCACCTGGCGGTCCTGGCTGTTCGGCTGGGCGCTGCGGCTCCTGGCCCAGGTCGCCTTCTTCGCGTCGCTGGGCCGGCTGCTCGGCACACCGGACAGCCAGGACTACATCGCGCTCGGCAACGCCGCCCTGCTCGGCCCGCTGGGCGCGCTGGGCGTGGTGTCCTCCAGTGCCGCCGAGCGCCGGGCCGGAACCCTGCCGCTGCTGCTGCTGAGCCGCACGGGGCCGCTGCCGGTGCTGGCCGCGCGGGGCGTGTACTGGGTCTGCGACGCCATGGCGACCGCGATGCTGGCCACCGCACTGCTGCCGCTGATCACCGGGGCGGCGCTGCCGCCGGCCGCGCTGCCCGGGATTCTCGGCCTGGAGGCCCTGGCTACGCTGTCCTGTTACGCCCTAGCGCTGGCTCTGACGCCCGTGAGCATGCGGTTCCCCGAGTCCCGGGGCTATCTGACCTCTGGGCTGCTGATCCTGATGATGCTGTTCAGCGGGGTGAACACCCAGCCCGCCGAAGGCCCGGGCGGGGTGGTCGGCGCCGTCCTGCCGATGACCCACGCCCTGGCCGGCATACGCAAGCTCGCCGCGGGCGGCCCCCTGCCCGGGGCGGACCTGCTGGGTGAGCTCCTGGTGTGCGGCGGCTGGGCCGCTGCCGCCGCCCTGCTGGTCCCGTGGGGGCTGCGCCGTGCCGCGCGAGCGGGAGCGCTCGGATAGGGTCCACCCGCCTCCGCCCCCGCTCTGCGGGACCAACTCCGGCAGGACGGCCCACCCCAGGGGCGACGGGCCTGTCAATATGATCAGAAAGCCCCAAGAACACCGAGGAGCCCTCCTTGACCGACGTGACCATCTCCGTCACCCGTGACAGTCAGCAGTCCGACGAGACAGTTCCCGCGGGCACGACGTTCGCCGAGCTGTACGCCCAGGACCGCACCGTGATTGCCGCGCGGGTCAACGGTGAGCTCCGCGACCTCGGTTCCACCGTCGTCGGCGGCGAGAGCGTCGAGCCGGTGGAAATCTCCTCCGAGGACGGCCTCAACATCCTGCGCCACTCGACCGCGCACGTCATGGCGCAGGCCGTGCAGGAGCTCTTCCCCGAGGCCAAGCTGGGCATCGGCCCGCCGGTCCAGAACGGCTTCTACTACGACTTCGACGTCGCCAGGCCCTTCACCCCCGATGACCTCAAGGCCATCGAGAAGAAGATGCAGGAGATCCAGAAGCGCGGGCAGAAGTTCGCCCGCCGCGTGGTCACCGACGAGGCGGCCCGCGAGGAGCTCGCCGACGAGCCCTACAAGCTGGAGCTCATCGGCATCAAGGGCTCCGCCGCCACCGACGACGGCGCGAACGTCGAGGTGGGCAGCGGCGAGCTGACCATCTACGACAACCTCGACGCGAAGACCGGCGAGCTGTGCTGGAAGGACCTCTGCCGCGGTCCCCACCTGCCCACCACCCGCAACATCCCGGCCTTCAAGCTCATGCGCAACGCGGCCGCCTACTGGCGCGGCAGCGAGAAGAACCCGATGCTCCAGCGCATCTACGGCACCGCGTGGCCCTCGAAGGACGAGCTCAAGGCCCACCTCGACTTCCTCGCCGAGGCCGAGAAGCGCGACCACCGCAAGCTCGGCAACGAGCTCGACCTCTTCTCCTTCCCGGACGAGATCGGCTCCGGTCTCCCGGTGTTCCACCCCAAGGGCGCGGCCGTGCGCCAGGCGCTGGAGGACTACTCCCGCAAGCGCCACCGTGAGGCGGGCTACCAGTTCGTCAACACCCCGCACATCACCAAGGAGAACCTGTTCCGCACCTCGGGGCACCTCCAGTGGTACGCGGAGGGCATGTTCCCGCCCATGGAGCTGGACGAGGGCCAGAACTACTACCTCAAGCCCATGAACTGCCCGTTCCACAACCTGATCTACAAGTCCCGCGGGCGTTCCTACCGTGAACTGCCGCTGCGGCTCTTCGAGTTCGGCACGGTGTACCGGTACGAGAAGTCGGGCGTGGTGCACGGCCTGACCCGGGTGCGCGGCCTGACGATGGACGACGCGCACATCTACTGCACCCGGGAGCAGCTCGGCGGGGAACTGCGCAACCTGCTGCGCTTCGTCCTCGACCTGCTCGCGGACTACGGTCTGACCGACTTCTACCTGGAGCTGTCCACCAAGGACCCGGCCAGCCCCAAGTACGTCGGCTCGGACGAGGACTGGGCCGAGGCCACCGAAGCGCTCAGGGAGGCCGCGGGCAGCGAGAACCTGGACCTGGTCCTCGACGAGGGCGGCGCGGCCTTCTACGGCCCGAAGATCTCCGTGCAGGCCAGGGACGCCATCGGCCGGTCGTGGCAGATGTCCACGATCCAGGTCGACTTCCAGCTGCCGCAGCGGTTCGACCTGGAATACCAGTCCGCGGAGGGGACCAGGGAGCGGCCCATCATGGTCCACCGCGCCCTGTTCGGCTCCATCGAGCGGTTCTTCGGTGTGCTCACCGAGCACTACGCGGGCGCCTTCCCCGCCTGGATGGCCCCGGTCCAGGTCGTGGGGATCCCGATCACCGACGAGCAGGTCCCCTACCTCCAGGAGATCGCCGACCGGCTGCGCGAGCACGAGATCAGGGTCGAGATCAACGCGGGCCCGGACCGCATGCAGAAGAAGATCCGCACTGCCCAGCAGCAGAAGATCCCCTACATGCTGCTGGCCGGCCAGGAGGACGTGGCCAAGGGCGCGGTCTCCTTCCGCTACCGCAGCGGCGAGCAGAAGAACTTCGTCCCGGTGGACGAGGCGGTCGAGGAGATCCTCAAGGCCGTGCGCGAACGCACCAGGGACTGACTGGCGAGCGCGGCACCGTAGGAACACACACGCCGGGTGGGAACGAGACTCTCGTTCCCACCCGGCGTGCTTTCCGGCGTGCTTTCGCCCCGCCCCTCATGTTGCTGCCAAGCAGGTTCATGCGCCCCTCAGCCCCTAGGCGATCCACCGGCCCCGGGCCAAGCTGGTGGACAGTCGTCCTCACGACCACCGTCCACACCACAGGGCGCCCGAGCCAGCCCGCCAAGGAGACCGCATGACCGCTGCCGTCGACGAATCCGCACTTCGTGATGCGGCAGCGACGTTCTGTACCGGAGTCGCGGTGATCACGGCGATGAGCGAGGGGGAGCCCGTCGGGATGTCCGTGCAGTCGTTCGTCTCCCTCTCCATCGACCCGCCGCTCGCCTCCTTCAGCCCGAGCCGCACCTCCAGGAGCTGGCCGCGCATCCGTTCGGCCGGGCGGCTCGCGGTGAACGTGCTGGCCGCCGACCAGAGCGAACTGTCCCGGCGGTTCGCGGTCAGCGGCGGCGACAAGTTCCACAGAGTGGACTGGGAACGGGGCGAGAACGGCGCACCCTTGCTGGCCGGCGCACTCACCTGCTTCGAGGCCGACATCCAGTACGAGGTCCCCGGAGGAGACCACACCATAGCCATCGTCCGCCTCACCCGCGCCCAGCCCCTGCGCACGGCGGAACCCCTCGTGTACTTCCGACGCGGCTACCACCGCATAGCCGCCACGGATCAGGCCTGACCGGCCCCTGACCTGGTCTTACGAAGTCGGGGTGGCGGGATGTGAACCCACCGACCAGGTCACCCCTGCCCATGGCTGCCAGCCGTGGCCGACCGGGGCCGGCGCAACGGATTCACCGCGCCCCCTCGAAAAGCGGCCGGCAGTCGGCGGGTCCTGTCCACGGGGAAGAGGATCAGGGCGCCTGTGATCTCCAGGAGGCGCGATACGGGTCACGTGCTGCGCTGGTCGTGGGTGTGCTGGCGTAGCTGGTCGGTGTGCCGGGTCAGGGCGTCGATACGTTCGGCGATCGCGGCGTCCTCGGGCCGCAGATGGGCCCGGGTGGCGGTCAGGGGGCGGACAAGCCGGGCGGCGTCGTTGTCGGCGAGGGCCAGGTTCAGGTCGCCGATGGCGCCCTCGGCGCTGGCGGGGAGGCCGGTGAGGGCGGTGACCTGCCCGGCGAGTCGGCGCAGGTGGGCTGCATTGTCGCGGGCCCAGGCGGTCACGGTGCGGTCGGCGGCGCGGGTGTCGCGGGTGGCCTGGACGCGTTCCTCGCCGGTGCTTCCGGCGGTGCCGGGGCGCAGCCGGAGGTAGCGGCGTTCGGCTGCCTGACGGCTGGCGACCCCGAGGGGGCCGGCAAGGTCGGCCCAGCTGGCGCCCTGTCCCCGGGCGGTTTCGATCAGGCCGCTCTCCCAGCCGGCGAGCTGCTCACGGACCTCGCGCAGCATCAGCAGCGCGGCCAGAGCCGGATGCGGGCCGGAGCCCGGCGCGGGCCTCGCTTCGGCCATCGGCGTTCTTGCGGAGGGGTACTGCGCGTCCTTGACGGCCTGGTTGATGGTCTCCAGCGCCGCGGCGGCGGCCAGGAAGGGGACTGGTGCGGTCGGCTCGGGGGCCTCGTTCATGACACTCTCCGTCGCTCTGTCATCCTCCAGATGACTTGTTGCTTGTCATCGTTTCAATGACATGTTACAACGGAAACACGTTGAAGCGCATTGGCAGTTCCTGCCTGAACCAACTGGAGGTGTTTCGCGATGTTGATGCGCACCGACCCGTTCCGCGAGATGGACCGGATCGTCCAGCAGCTGTCGGGTGCGTCTGGCACGTGGTCGAAGCCGTCCGTGATGCCGATGGACGCCTACCGCCAGGGCGACGTGTACGTGATCGCCTTCGACCTCCCCGGGGTGAGCACCGAGGCGATCGACATCGACGTCGAGCGGAACATGCTGACGGTGAAGGCCGAGCGCCGGCCCGCGGAGAAGTCCGACGGCGTGCAGATGGAGCTCTCCGAGCGGCCCCTGGGCGTCTTCTCCCGGCAGATCATGCTGGCTGACACCCTCGACACCGAGCACATCGAAGCCGACTACGACGCGGGTGTCCTGACCCTGCGGATCCCGATCGCCGAGCGCGCCAAGCCGCGGAAGATCAGCATCGGCGGCGAATCCGGCCGCAAGCAGATCTCCGGCTGAACAGCACGGCACCAGCGGCGGAGGACGGGGAACCGACCCCCCTCCGGCACCCCGTCCTCCGCACCCCTCGCCCCTTCACCCCTCTCCGGAGGTGACGTGATGACGATGCGCCGGGAGGCATTCCTGGACCACGTCCAGGAACGCGGCGAGTACCAGACCCGGGAGGAAGCCGAACGGGCGGCCCGCGTCGTCCTGGCCCTGCTGGGCGCACACCTGGTCGGCACCGTCCGGGCCGAGCTCGCCGCCCGGCTCCCCGAGGCGTACGCCCTGATTCTCCTGAACCCCCTGCAGGCCGCCGAACCGCTCTCACCTGAACGCTTCGTCCGCGCGACCGCGGCCTGGATCGAAGGCGCCACCGAGAAGACGGCCCTGTGGGACATCGGCGCGGTCCTCTCCACCGTGGCCGCCGCGGCGGGGGACGTCCTCATGCGCGAGGTCCTGCTCCAGCTCCCGCCCGGCTACGACCTCCTCTTCGGCCACCCCCAGCCCACCTGACCGCGGCCGGCCGGAAACCGAACCCTCGAAGAGAAAGGCAACCGCAGCACCATGTACGACCAGCCTCGAGCGAACCCGTCCCGTGCGGCCATGACGTTCGACCAGATGCTGGAACGCGTGCGCTACGAAGGCGCCTACCCCACCCGCGAACGCGCCGAGGAAGCCGTCCGCACTGTCCTCGCCGCCCTCGGCCGACAGATCACCGGAGACGAACGCGTCGACCTCGCACAATGCCTCCCCGTCGAGGCCGCTCTCGCCCTGACCGCCCAGATCCCCGACACCGAACAACTCACCGGCTGGGGCTTCGTCAAGGAAATGGCCGCCCGCGCCGGCACCACCCCGGCCATCGCCCGCTGGGACACCGGAGCCGTACTCGCCGTCGTCACACGCCTCGCCGGCCCCGACCTCATCGCCCGCATCCTCCACCAGCTCCCCGGCGGCTACGCGCTCCTCTTCGGCCAGGCAGAACTCCGGCAGCCACAGCCCGCCGCCTGATCCCGCCCCACCCGGTTCCAGGACTTCCGCAACCTGACCGCAGGGCGGGCACGGCTGCCGGCACACCCCGTACAGGAGTGAGGGCCCGACCGGCGCATCCCGGTCGGGCCCCCACCTCTGGCGGCGGGTACATGCGCGCGGATGCAGAGACGCGTTCGACCCCGATTACCTCCTCGTCGAACACACAAAAATCTATTGCGGCCGCAGTAGACATTCACTTGCGGTCTGGTTATGGTTTCTCTCGTAGCCGAGATCGAGCAAGGCCCGGAGAGACGAACTGCCGGGCATCAGTAGACGCAGTTCGCAGGGCGGTGCGGTGGTGGAGCTCCGAAGCCAGGGTTGTTGCAGGACGGCGACGGAACTGACGACCGGACCGGGCGGCCCGCAGTGATCAGGGGCGGCCATGAGCAGTACCGCAGTTGACGCAGTGGCAGTTCAGTAAGTGCAGTTCGCATCACCAGCAGTACGCAGTCCCCCGTTTGGCAAGTGATCGATTCAGAGGGAAGAACGGAGGAGTTGACCGCCATCAGGATCGCCCGGGCCGAAAGACTGAGCCCGGGTACCGCAGGACATCGATAGTGAGGTGGTCTCCGGTCAAGCAACCGCGATCCCCGCGCCCCCGGCCGAGTACAGGTCAGGTCCGCGGAAACAGAAGGCCGACGCAGTACTAGGGTCGGTAGATGGTGTAGCAGTTCCTTCGGGGCCCTGGTGCCGTACGGCACCAGGGCCCCTCCACGCGTTCCACAGAGAGAGGTGCAAATGACAGCACACGACTCGTTCGACGATCGTCTCGACGACGACGACTACCCCGCCTACACCATGGGCCGGGCCGCAGCCATGCTCGGCACCACCCAGAGCTTCCTCCGCGCCATCGGAGAAGCCCGCCTCATCACCCCGCTCCGCTCAGAGGGCGGACACCGCCGCTACTCCCGCTACCAGCTGCGCATCGCCGCCCGCGCGCGGGAGCTCGTCGACCAGGGCACCCCCATCGAGGCCGCCTGCCGCATCGTCATCCTCGAAGACCAGCTCGCGGAAGCCCAGCGCATCAACGCCGAATACCGCCGCACCACCGAAACACCCAATCCACCAGCCGCAGTGTGACGACTGCGCCTGCGAGGCACGGATGCCGTGGGCCGGGGCCTTTCATAGCGGGAGCAACCGAGGCCGTGTGCCGTACCCCGGCCGCTCGGACCCGGCCGAACGGCACGCGCAGCCGATCTCAGAGCCGGTGGGCGAGGGAGGCATGAAGCCTCCCCACCCGAACCTCTGAGCAGAGCAGCGCTCGCCCACACACGCAGGGCCCGGCCGGCCCGCTGACCCGCCTGCCACCACCCGTGCCGCACAACACCGGCCGGTGTCTCCCTCACGCAGAGAGGCGCGCGGGCAGCCACCGGCCGGTACATGTCGCAGGGCCGTCACATGGGGTCGACGTCCCCGAGGCCCCGCTCGCTCTCCTTCTTGCTCTGCTCCGAGAGCCGCAAGGCCTTGTCCTTCAGCCGCTGGCGCTCCGCCGGGTCGGTGGCACGCTCCGCGGCCTGTTCGAGCTTCGCCGCCTGGTCACGCATCTGCTGCGCGCGACTGCCGGGCTCGCCTGCAACGCTCATGATCACTCCTGGGATCTGGGGGAGAGCGGATGCCACCAGCGAAACAGCGCCTGCACCTCCACGCACCCCGAACGGTCACCCACCGCTATCCCCGCAGCACAGGCCAGGTACAGAAGGTCACCCGGCCTGCTCAGCGGATGTGGCGGCGTCCGGAGCGACGCCCGTGCGTGAGGCCGTAGTGCTGGAAGACGGCTTCCTCTTCCTCGGCCGGCAGGACGTCGTCCGTGCCGAGCGAAGGACTCTTCTTCACCAGCGCCTTGCCGTAGTCGACCTTGACGTACCCCGGCCCGACGATCGCGCCGTCCAGCGGAACGAAGACCAGCCGGTGCCGGGTGGGCAGCCCCACCAGCACCACCACTTGGCCCCTGCCGGTCCTGCTCGGCGGCCTTGTGCCGAGCAGGACCGCATCGGGCGGCGGCTACGGCCGGGTGCCGGTGCGCTTCGACAAGTGGGTGGACAGCACCTGGGCCAGCGCCAGCACGCTCAGGCCGAACATCAGGATGCCCAGGGGGACATGGAGCGACGGCACGTGCGCGATGCCCAGCGCCACCTGCACCGAGGCGAGTACGAGGAAGCCGGACGCGTACAGGATCGGGCGGGGCGAGCCGCCGCCCGGCCGCCACGCCAGGATCGCGGCGAGCACGTACAGCATCGAAGCGCCGTACATCACCTTCGATCCGGCGTCGTGCAGTACCGCGCCGAGGGACGAGGACAGCAGCATCCCGGCGGTGACCGCCTGGAAGAAGAGGGCCAACGTCTGCAGGGCTATCGCGACCTGCGGGAACGTGACTCTGCCCGGTACTGCCGTCGTCTGTGTGGCCATGACGCGGTCCCCTCTTCTGCCTCGCGGCGGTGGATCAGTAGTGTCTCGGTGGTCCGACGACGCAGCTCCTCGAAATGTGAGGCGAAGCGCCGGCCTCACACTCCGGTGCGGTGTTTCGTCGAAGTGGCGAGAGCGGAATCGGACGAGAAGAACCAGGGAGCGGTCGCAACCATGAGCACCCCATCCGAGCCAGGGCACGAACGGTCCGAGCCGGGCCTGAGCGCTGTCGTCGACGAGCGGCGCCAGCTGATCAATCTCGCCTACCGGCTGCTCGGTTCGCTGTCCGAGGCCGAGGACGCCGTGCAGGAGACCTACACCCGCTGGTACGCGATGTCGCGCCAACGGCAGGAGGCCATCGAGTCTCCCGGTGCCTGGCTGACGACGGTGGCCAGCCGCATCTGCCTGGACATGCTCGGCTCGGCGCGGGCCCGGCGCGAGCGCTACGTCGGCGCATGGATACCCGAGCCGCTGCCCGACCGTACGGAGTGGTTCAGCGGACCGGCGAACGACGGCAGGACCGAGCCGGCCGACCCCGCCGACCGGGTCACCCTGGACGAGTCGGTGAACATGGCCTTCCTCGTCGTGCTGGAGTCGATGACGCCTGCCGAACGCGTGGCGTTCATCCTGCACGACGTCTTCCGGTACCCCTTCGCCGAGGTCGCCGAGATCGTCGGCCGGACGCCCGCCGCCTGCCGGCAGCTGGCGTCCTCGGCCCGTCGGCGTATCGGCGCCGCGCAGGCTCCGGCGGCTGCGACGGCCGGGCAGGCCGGTCTGGTGCGGGATTTCAAGGAGGCGTGGGAGGCCAAGGACATCAAGGCCCTCGTCGACCTCCTCGACCCCGGCGCCACGATGACCGCCGACGGCGGCGGCATGGTCGGCACCGTCCTGCGCCCGGTCGAGGGCAGCGAGCGCATCGCCCAGTACCTGATCCACATCGCCGACAAAGCCCCTGGGCTGACGCTCCTGGAGCGGACGGTCAACGGCCGGCCCGGCCTGGTCGCCCAGCACACCGGCGTCACCGTCACCGTGGCGGCGTTCAGCCTCACCGGCGGCCGCATCACTAGCATCTGGGCGGTCCGCAACCCGGAGAAACTCCGATCGTGGACCGAGAACGGACAGAGCTGACCCTCGCCACGCCGGATTCGGCCCCGGTGCCGGTGACGACGCAGCCGCGCTTATGGCGCGGGTTCGATTCCCGTCATCTGCTCTTGAGAGAAGGCCCAGGTCAGCGACCTGGGCCTTCTTCATCGTCTAGATCTGCTCAGGAGTCCCGCACCGCTTGCGCACCGTTCCATCACCCAGCCAACGCTGCTAGAACAACGCACCCCTGACGGGTGATCACATGTGTTGCACGATCCACTTGTTGGCTACCGCGGGGACGCCCTAAACTCCGACACGGCGGTCCTCCCGCCCTCATCTTTCATCGTTTCTGCGACACATCCCGCATCGCACATCCTTGCGAAACCTCTTGTCATCTCCTCCACCTTCATCAGCCATCACGCATCACTCAGCACGTCATCCATAAGCGCACATCGTTCATCCGCACTCCAAATAGCAGAATTCTTCTAAAAATTGGAGTACGCAGTGAACAGTAAGTGGATCGCTATCTGCATCCTCATTCTGATGGTTTCCATTTCCTTCGCCCTCTCCGTCGAGTTCGGACTGGCGATTGTCTGCGCCGTGGTCACCGAGGTCTGCGTGAAGCACCTCATGTCGAACAACATCGACCAGTAGCGCTACGGGGTCGCTGTCCTGCAGCGACCCCGTCACCTTCAAGCCCAGTCACTCCCCGGGGGGCCGCATTGGATGTCCTGATCGTCGACACGACACGTGCCATCAACGGAACGGCGTCCGCCATCACGAACTCGGTTGTCGCAAGGTTTCCAAATCCTGCACGGCTGATCCTCGTGACACGAGCCGATCAAGCAAGGGAATTCGAGCCGCCTCCCACCGGGGCGGACATCCGGGCCCTGCCCGGTCTTCCGGGTGATCTGGAAGCAGCCAGCGCCGTGGCAGAACTGATCACGAAATACTCCGCGGAATTCCCCGAGGCCGCCTTCACCGTCTTCTCGTTCCATCACCGGGTACTCGGGAGGGACGGAGACCTCGCTCTGCTCGACCAGCAGATCACCACACACAGTCTTCGAGACCACGTGCCCCATCGAGTCGGGCAGCCGGGCTCCTCCTGGCCCGAACAGCTGATGCCGATCGGCGACGCACTGAACGCACTGGAAGAAGCCCTGCGGCGGGCCCAGAGGCACCCGGGGCCGCGAAGCTCCGTCCTCAAGACCGATCTCCGCACCCACTTGACTGTGGTGGAACCACGCTTCGACCCCAGATATCCGCTCGCGCGCACGCCGCGGCTCATCTCGATGCTGCTGCAGGAGGCGCAGGAGCGCGGAATGATCCTGCAGTTCGGGCGCGAGCCGCAGATCAGCGTTGCACTCCGAGAGAGCACAGAGCCCTCCGCTGCCATCCAGGCGACGCCGGTGCCGCAGCCACAATCGGCGCGGGTTTCAGCGCCCACGGCCACGCCTGCCGCAGCGGTCCCGGCCACGGCAGTCGCCGCCGCCGGCGTCCCCGCGCAGGCGCGCGCCCCCCAGCCGATCCCCGACCCCGCAACCGCCACACGCTCCTGGCACTTCGCGAACGTCCTGCGGCAGCGGAGGCTCGGCCCGTACCCCGAGGTGCGGCACGACCTCTATGACCAGATCATCACGATCGCCCGAGAGAACCAGGGCTCCTCGTCCGAGCTCACCGTGCGAGCGCTGGCCCGCCAGGCGGTCACCGCCACCCGGTCCGCGGCACCCGACCACTTCCCCCGGCGGAAGGGCGAGAGTCTGCCCAAGGACATGTACGACTGGCGCGGCCTGGAGAACTTCGCCGTACAGGTCCTCAGCCGGACGGAACTCGCTCTGGGTGAGGACGGAGATCCGCTGCCCCGGGACGCGTCGATCTGGTCGACCCGGCAAGCGCCCGTGCGGCAACCGCTCCCGGACGACGTCGACATCATGTTCGATGCCGAACTGGTCTACGAGATCGTCCGCGACTGCCTGGACGTGACACCCGATGACATCGTCCACCTCGCCGGCGCGATGCTCGGGGGCCGCAGCGTCCAGAACGCCGACCACGTGGAGCGCGTACTGGACCACCTGCTCCGACACGGCCGGATCAAGGGTGAGCCGGGGACCGAGCGGCTGCTCCCGACTGAGAGTGCGTCCGGACATGACCGCACCTGAAGACCCCGGCACCTGCCTCTCGTAGGCGCAAGGCCTTTCGCGGACGTTCGCACAGGTCACAGGCCATCGGGGCGCCCAAGTGCCGTTGATTCCCAGGCTTATGGCGCGGGTTCGACTCCCGTCATCCGCTCTTCGAAGAAGGCCCAGGTCAGCGACCTGGGCCTTTTGTCTTCCTGTGCCAGACCGACCGGGGGGTCAGCGGCCCCAGCGCAGGGCCGGCGTCTGCACCGGCGCGTCCCACAGCCGCAGCATTTCCTCGTCGGCCCGGCACAGCGTCACCGAGCACCCCGCCATGTCCAACGAGGTGACGTAGTTCCCCACGAGGGTCCGAGCCACCGGGACGCCCCGAGCCGCCAGCACCCGGGCCACCTCCGCGTGGAAGCCGTACAGCTCCAGCAGTGGCGTCGCGCCCATCCCGTTCACCAGGGCCAGTACCGGCCCGTCGACTGGGGCCTCGTTCGCCATGTCGTCCAGCACGGAACCCACCGCGACTTCCGCGATCTCCCCCGCCGGCATCATCGGGCGCCGCTCCCGGCCCGGCTCCCCGTGGATCCCGATGCCCAGCTCCAGCTCGCCGTCCGGCAGATCGAAGGTGGGACTGCCTTTGGCGGGGGTGGTGCAGGCGCTCAGCGCCACGCCGAAGCTGCCCGAGGCCTCGTTGACCCGCCGGGCGACCGCGGCGACCTGCTCCAGCGGCGCACCCTCCTCCGCCGCCGCCCCGGCGATCTTCTCGACGAAGAGCGTGGCGCCCGTGCCGCGGCGCCCGGCGGTGTAGAGGCTGTCGGTCACGGCGACGTCGTCGTCGACCAGTACCCGCTCGACCCGGATGCCGTCCTCCTCGGCGAGCTCGGCGGCCATGTCGAAGTTCAGTACGTCCCCGGTGTAATTCTTGACGACGAACAGCACCCCCTGGCCGGAGTCCACGGCCTTGGCCGCCCGCACCATCTGGTCGGGCACGGGGGAAGTGAACACCTCGCCCGGACAGGCGGCGGACAGCATTCCGTGTCCGACGAAGCCGGCGTGCAAGGGCTCGTGTCCGGAGCCGCCACCGGAGACGAGACCGACCCGCCCGCCCTGCCGCGCGTCCCGCCGTACGACGACCCGGGCCTCGGCGTCCACGTCCAGTTCCGGGTGGGCCGCGGCCAGCCCTCGCAGGGCGTCCGCGACCACGGTCTGCGGACTGTTGATCAACATCCTCATCGTGTGCCTCCCGGTCGGAGCCGGCGGTTGAGCGGCCCGGCGCCGGCACGGAGCACCGAACGCCGCGCGCCGGGCAGGCGCGTCAGCGAGGGCACGCCATACGAACAGTGTGCTGCCATGCCGCGGACATCCGCGAGAACTCGGGCGCCCGCCTCGGAGGGGGACCGAGGAATCCGAAGCGGGCACCGGCCTCCCCGGGACCGAATCGCCCTCGCCTTTCCGGTACGGGTGACCCGTCTTACGCTGAACCGGGGGGCTCGGGGCAGTCGAATGCCGGTCTTCGGACCGGCGGGAAGCGGGCACCCATGAAGGAGCGCCTCAAAGCGCGGGGACTGGTCGGCGAGCTGTCAGCCGAATTCGCCGGCACCATGATCCTCATTCTCTTCGGCTGTGGTGTCGTGGCCCAGGTGGTCGCAGGCGGAGCCCTGACGGACCCCGCAGGCGGCCTCGGGAACCACGACAGCATCGCCTGGGCCTGGGGTCTCGGCGTGACCCTGGGCGTCTACGTCGCGGCAAGGCTGAGCGGCGCCCACATCAATCCCGCGGTGACCGTCGCCCTGGCCGCTTTCAAGGGCTTCCCGTGGAGCAAGGTGGCCCCCTACGCGCTGGCCCAGACCGCCGGAGCCTTCACTGCCGCCCTGATCGTCCGCTGGAACTACACCGAGGCGCTGGCCAAGGCCGACCCCGGCCACACCATCAAGACGCAGGGCGTCTTCTCCACGCTCCCGGCCAACGGAAACCCGAACCTGCCGGTGACCGAGTGGGGCGCACTGCGCGACCAGATCATCGGCACCGCGATCCTGCTCCTGCTGGTCCTCGCGGTCACGGACCTGCTCAACACGCCTCCCGGTGCCAACCTCGCCCCGTTCATCGTCGGCCTGATCGTCGTGGCGATCGGCATGGCCTGGGGCACCAACGCCGGGTACGCCATCAACCCCGCCCGTGACTTCGGCCCCCGGCTGGCCAGCTTCTTCACCGGATACGGCGGGGCATGGAGGGATCAGTACGGGCACTTCTACTTCTGGGTGCCGATCGTCGGCCCGCTGATCGGCGGTCTGCTGGGAGCCGGTCTCTACAAGTTCTTCATCGGCAGGTTCCTGCCGTCCGCCGAGCCGGAGCCCCCCGGACGCGTCCCGACACCGGACGAGAGCTGACCTGATCCGGGGCGGGCGGACACCGCACGTCCCGCATCCCGTACGACAGCCCCCACACGGCATCCCAAGAGGAGGCGGCACCCCATGGCTGACTTCGTCGGCGCAGTGGACCAGGGGACCACGAGCACCCGTTTCATGATCTTCGACCACGCAGGCAACGAGGTGGCACGGCACCAGCTGGAGCACTCCCAGATCCTCCCGCGCTCGGGGTGGGTCGAACACGACCCGGTGGAGATCTGGGAACGCACCAACTCGGTGATCCAGAACGCCCTCCGGCACGGAAACCTCGATGCCTCCGACCTGGCGGCCGTCGGCATCACCAACCAGCGCGAGACGACCGTCGTCTGGGACCCCCGCACCGGCCGCCCGTACTACAACGCCATCGTCTGGCAGGACACCCGTACCGACTCCATCGCCGCCGCACTGGAGCGCGGCGGCCAGGGCGACGTCATCCGCCGTAAAGCGGGGCTGCCGCCGGCCACGTACTTCTCCGGCGGCAAGATCCAATGGATCCTGGAGAACGTCGACGGCGTGCGGGAGGCCGCCGAGCAGGGCCACGCCCTCTTCGGCAACACCGACTGCTGGGTGCTGTGGAACCTCACCGGCGGACCCGACGGCGGCGTCCACGCCACCGACGTCACCAACGCCAGCCGCACCATGCTCATGGACCTGGAGACCCTCGACTGGGACGACGAACTGCTCGGCTTCTTCGGCGTACCCCGGGCCATGCTGCCCACCATCAACCCCTCCTCCCACGCGGAGGCGTACGGACGGACCCGCACCTCCCGGCCGCTGCGCGAGGCCATTCCCATCACCGGTGTCCTCGGCGACCAGCAGGCGGCCACCGTCGGGCAGGTCTGCTACGCGCCCGGCGAGGCGAAGAACACGTACGGAACCGGCAACTTCCTGCTGCTCAACACCGGGACGGAACTGGTCCGCTCGCAGCACGGCCTCCTGACCACCGTGGCGTACCAGTTCGGCGACGACCCCGCGATCTACGCACTCGAAGGATCCATCGCGGTCACCGGATCCGCCGTGCAATGGCTGCGCGACCAGCTGAAGATCATCGGCAACGCCGCCGAGAGCGAGCGCCTGGCAAGCACCGTCGAGGACAGCGGCGGCATCTACTTCGTGCCCGCCTTCTCCGGCCTGTTCGCCCCGTACTGGCGCTCCGACGCCCGCGGCGCGATCGTCGGTCTGGCCCGCTACCACGACAACGGACACCTGGCACGGGCCACCCTGGAGGCCATCTGCTACCAGACCCGCGACGTGGTGGAAGCCATGGAGCAGGACTCCGGCGTCCACCTCGACGTGCTCAAGGTCGACGGCGGAGTCACGGCCAACGACCTCTGCATGCAGACCCAGGCCGATGTCCTGGGCGTACCGGTGAGCCGTCCCGTGGTCGCCGAGACGACCGCGCTCGGCGCCGCCTACGCGGCGGGGCTCGCCACCGGCTTCTGGCGGGACACGGACGAACTGCGCACCCACTGGCAGGAGTCCAAGCGCTGGAACCCCGAGTGGTCGGAGGAACGGCGCACGGAAGGGTACGAGGGCTGGAAGCGGGCGGTGGAGCGCACGCTCGACTGGGCCAAGGTCGAATAGCTTCCTGCCGCGCGCGCCCGCAGCACCGAGGAGGAGACCATGGTCGATCCGGTGGCCCTCTCACCCGAAGCCCGCGCACAGGCTCTCGCCGACATGGGACAGGGCGAACTCGACGTCCTCGTCGTCGGGGGCGGCGTCGTCGGCAGCGGCGCCGCCCTGGACGCTGCCACCCGGGGCCTGAGCGTCGGACTCGTCGAGGCCCGCGACTGGGCATCGGGTACGTCCAGCCGCTCCAGCAAACTCATCCACGGCGGCCTGCGCTACCTGGAGATGCTCGACTTCCGCCTGGTCGCCGAAGCACTCAGGGAACGGGGCCTCCTGCTCCGGTTCCTCGCCCCCCACCTGGTACGTCCGGTGCCCTTCCTCTACCCCCTGCAACACCGCGTCACGGAGCGCCCGTACGTCGGCAGCGGCGTGCTGCTGTACGACGCGATGGCCCGGGCCTCCGGCACCTCCGGAGGCCTGCCCCACCACCGCCACCTGAGCAAGCACCGGGCCCTGCGCGAGGCGCCTGCCCTGCGCTCCGACGCCCTGGTGGGCGCAATCCAGTACTGGGACGCCCAGGTCGACGACGCCCGGCACACCCTGTTCCTCGCCCGTACGGCCGCCTCGTACGGGGCACTGGCCGCCAACCGCACCCGCGTCAGCCGCTTCCTGCGACAGGGCGAGCGGGTGGTCGGCGCCGTCGTCACGGACCTGGAGAGCGGCAACGAGACGGAGGTGCGGGCCAAGCAGGTCATCAACGCGACCGGGGTGTGGACGGACGACACCCAGGCCATGGCCGGCACCCGCGGCCAGTTCCACGTCCGCGCCTCCAAGGGCGTCCACCTGCTCGTCCCCCGTGACCGCATCAACTCCCGCACCGGTCTGATCCTGCGCACGGAGAAGAGCGTGCTGTTCGTCATCCCCTGGGGCCGGCACTGGATCATCGGGACCACCGACACCGACTGGACACTCGACAAGGCCCACCCCGCCCTCAGCTCCAAGGACGTCACCTACCTGCTGGAACACGTCAACAGCGTCCTGGCCACCCCCCTAGTCGCCGAGGACGTGGAGGGCGTCTACGCCGGCCTGCGGCCCCTGCTGTCCGGCGAGGCGGCGGAGACCAGCAAGCTCTCCCGGGAGCACCTCGTCGCCCATCCTGTGCCCGGCCTCGTCGTGGTGGCGGGCGGCAAGTACACCACGTACCGGGTGATGGCCAAGGACGCGGTCGACGAGGCCGCCCGCGCCCTGGACGAGAAGGTCCCCGACTGCGTCACGCACCGCGTTCCGCTGCTGGGCGCCGACGGCTACCCGGCGCTGTGGAACTCGCGACACCGGCTTGCCGAGCGCTCCGGGCTCCATGTCGCCCGTATCGAACACCTCCTGAACCGCTACGGCTCCCTGGCGCCCGAACTGCTCGCCCTGGTGGCGGCCGACCCCACGCTCGGCGAGGCACTGCCGAGCTCCGACGACTACCTGAGGGTCGAGGCCGTGTACGCGGTGACCCACGAGGGAGCCCGCCACCTGGAGGACGTCCTCGCCCGGCGCACCCGGATCTCCATCGAGTCCTGGGACCGCGGGGTGGACGCGGCGCCGACCGTGACCCAGCTGATAGCGCCCCACCTGGGATGGGACCGGGCGCACCGGGACCGCGAGGTCGACCACTACCTCAAGCGCGTGGCCGCCGAGCGGGAGGCCCAGCAGCAGCCGGACGACCGGACCGCCGACGCGGTGCGGCTCGGCGCCCCCGACATCATTCCGGTGAACTGACCGGGGGGCGTCGCCGCGGCTGTCGAGCGGTACCTCGGCCGCTGAGGATCCGGGGTCAGGCTTCCGGGCCGGCGGCGGCGCCGTCTGCCGGTCCGGGTGTGGTGGCGAGGAGGATCTGAGCGGCCTGGGTGATGTTGTCGGCGCGGACGGCGCGGGCCATCGCTTCGCGGGCGGCATCGGCGGTGGTGCCCGGGGGAACCACCAGCAGCGTGAAGTGGTCGTTGTGGCCGCGCGTGATGAGGACGGTTCCGTCGCCGACCGGGTCGGAGTCGAGGTGCACGACCTGGTCGTCGATGACCAGACGGGTCGGGATGTCCCGCTGCCAGGCGGAGGCGTCCAGGCCGACCCGCGTGATGGCCCCGAGGTGCGCGGTCAATGCCGTGATCAGGGCGGGCAGCTCGGTCGTGGCGTTCCTGGAGCGCGGCCACCACGCGCCGTCGAGGAGCCCTTGGCACGACCGTGTGGTCTCCAGCCGGAGCAGGGCGGTGCCGGGCTTGACCGCTTGGTGGATCGCGTCCGGGAGGAGGTTCCGTGGGGACGGGGTGTCGGATACGGCCATGGTGGTTCGCCTGTCTCGCGGTGCGACGGCACCCCGTCCGACGGCCGGCAGCGGCGTCGGGAAGGCTGATGATCGGAGGTGCCTCCGTCGTTTCACGGTACTCCGCCCGCCCCCGCGGTGAGGCGAGGGAGCCCGACGACGCCGGTCTCGCCTCAGGCGCCGGAAAATACCTGGTCAGAAGCGGCTTCCTGGAGCGCGAAGCGGAGTACGGTGAAGAGACCGGGAGTATTTCGCACACCCGCTCCCATGCGGACGTCGTTTCCGGCGATCACTGCACCGGCCCGTTCGCGAAACGGACCGGGGACGGGTCCGCGTCATGAACACGACCCTCGATCGCGCCGCGCAGCCGGCTGTCGCCCTGCGCCCGGCACGCCTGTCCCTCACGCCGAAGACCGCTCTGGCAGGCCAGCTGGACGGCGCCTGGTGGCCCTCCTCCCGTGACCTCGCAGCCGAGCTCCCGGCTCTTGCCGCCGCTCTGGACGAGCCGTGGGGGCGCATCACCCGCGTCAGCGTGAACCCGGCCCGCTGGCCCGTCATCCCGCACAGGGTTTCCGTTGACGGGCGCACCGTGCACGTGGGCTGGTTCGACCAACAGGATCCCGACAAGCTGATCCTGCTCTCCTACACCGTCGGCCGCTGGGACCTGCTGGTGATCCCGCCCGAGACCGAGCCCGCGGCCGCGGCCCGGCTGATGGCCGCTGCCGCGATCCCGGGCAGCGTCCTGGCCGCCGACGTCCTGATGGCCAACGAAACCGTCATCGGGCGCGGCATCCGCGACGCCGAGCGCCAGGAAGCCGGCTGGGAGGGTGAAGGCGGGGCCTGCCTGTCCCCCTTCGGGAACCCGATCCCCGGGAACCCGGACCGGCGCGCTCTCCCGCTGCCCGGGAAGGGCTGGAGGTGAGCAGCGTGGAGACCCTCGTCCTCATCGCGGTGATCATCCTCGCGACCGGCATCGGAATGCGCCTGATCCACCTGCTCAACGCGCAGCACGACGCCCGGATCGCGGCCTACCACTTCAGCGAGCCCCTGCCGAGACCTCCCGGTCAACCGGACGACACCAGTCGTCGAGCCCACCGCCCGGATGCCGCCCGGTGAGGAACAGGCTTCCTCCTGACCGGGATCAGCGGGTGGGCGCGCCGCGCGCCCACCCGCCGCATTCCCTGCCATTCCCACCCCGAAAGGAACACGCCAGCGTGAAGCACATCGAGTCCCAGACAATGCCGTCGCCCGGACACGCCGAGGTCCGGATCATCGCGCACACACCCGAAGCCGCCCGAGCGGTCGCGGAGGCGCTCCGCCACAGCTTCGCAAGCGCGGAGCAGCGCAGCTACCCCGCCCTTGACGGCAAGACCCGCCTCCACCTCACCGTGGACACGGCAAAACCCGCCGGCCCTGCCCGCTCCTGGCTGGCCGCCAGCAGAACCCCCGTCGGCACCGGCGCCCACTCCGACGAGATCTGAGGGCCGGGCCCGGGCCCGAAAGCCCGCCCCGCGCATGAGAGGACGCGGTCATGGCCACACTGCGCGAACGCAGGACCTACCGCGAACAGGTGCTCCGGGTCCTGTACGAAGCCGTCGAAGGCAACCGCCTCCTCGGCACCACCGGAGCACAGCTACGGCGCGAACTCCAGGTGCCGGAACAGGATCTGGCCGCCGCCTGCACCTACCTGGCGGGCGAAGGGCTGATCACCGTCGACTGGGAACCGGGCAACACCCCCGCGATGGTCACCCTCACCCACGCGGGGATCCGGCACATGGAGGCCGAGGAGGAACAGCACGGCTGAACAGCTCATCGGCTTCAGCCACGGGCTGGGGCGCAGTAACCACCGCAGTCCGCAGACGAGTTGGCCCAAGGGGGCTTTCGGCTTGGTCCCGGCCGTGGCCGCCGCGCGGTCGGTGGCCGAGCAACTGGGCATCCCCTTCGTGCCCGTGGCCTACTTCCCGGCCTACCTGCCGTCGCCGCACCACCCGCCGCTGGCGTGGCCGGGCCCCGGGCGGCCGTCGAGGCGCGTCCCCGCCCTCACGTGACGGGTTCGGGTGCCGGGACGGGGCCGGGCAGCGGTCCCGGATGCGGGTGCGGGTCGGGGCGCGGTGCGGGGGGAGGCCGGGGATCGGGTTCGGGCTGCGGCGGGGCCGGGGGCACGGGGTCGGGCCCGCCGGGAACCGGTACGGGGCCTGGCACCGGACCCGGCTGCGGACCGGGGCCGGGGCCGGGCGCCGGTGTGGGACCGGGGGGAACGGGATCGTTGGGAGGGGTTCCCATGGGCTGCTCCCTGCCGTCGGGGACGTGGGCCGCGTGCTACCGGGACGGAGGCGGTGACGGCGGATCGGGCACCGGCTCCGGGCCGGGGACGGGCCGCGGGACGGGCCTCGGCGTGTGGGGATCGCCGGGGAAGGGGTGCGTGGGAGGCACCGGGCCCGGCTCCGACGGGAGCGGGTGGGTCGGCGTCCTCGTTCCGTGTTCGCCCAGGTGTGTGTGCGTGTACGTATGCGTGTACGTATGCGTGTACGTGTGCCTCATGGTGCGACCTGGCTTTTCGGGGACGGCTTCTCACCCCTCGCCTGCCCGCTCCCGTCCGGCCGAATCCCCCGTCAACGCTCCGCCGCGCGGGTGCCCGTCCGTCGTGTCGTCGTGGGCCCGGCCCGGCGTCGGTACGAGGATGTGGCCGACGTTCCCCGACTCGGCAGGAGCCTTCCCGTGCTCGAACGCAAGCGCCGCAAAGGCGGCAAGGACCACACGGAGATCACCTTCGTACTGCCGGCGGACAACCCGCCCGGACCGGTGAGCGTCGTCGGCGACTTCAACGACTGGCAGCCGGGTACGCACGAGCTGCAGCCGCGCAAGGACGGCACCCGGGCGGTCACCGTGGCCCTGCCCGGGAAGAGCACGCACGCCTTCCGCTACCTGGCGGCGGGCGACTACTGGTTCAACGAGGAGGGCGCCGACGCCGTCGACGGCTCCAACAGCCTCCTCCGTACCTGACGGACCGCGCCCGGTCACCTACGCACCGTCTCCGGGAGCGCCCACGAGTTACCGTGGGAGGGGCGCTCCCGGGCGCACCAGCGGATGGGGTTGAGAGTCGTGTCGACATCGAGCCACGAAACCTTCGGCGCACCCTGCTGGGTCAGTCTGATGGCCCGCGACCTCCGCTCGGCGCAGGAGTTCTACGGTGCGGTCCTCGGCTGGACCTTCGGCCACGCCCTGCTCGGGGAGGGGTTCTCCGTCGGGTTCAGCGACGGGGTCCCGGTGGCCGGCCTCGGCGCCCTGCCCCCGGCGGTCGCGGTCCCCGTCGCCTGGACCCCGTACTTCGCCGCGGAGGACGCCGACGCCACGGTGGCCCGCATCCTCGAACGCAGCGGAACGGTCGCCGTCGGCCCCCTGCCCTTCGGCACCGGACGGGCGGCGCTCGCCGCCGACCGCGACGGTGCGGTCTTCGGGATCTGGCAGGGCGATGCCATCCCCGACTGGGACATGGGCGGCGAAGCCGCTCCGGCTTGGCTCGAACTGCGCACCAGGGACGCCTTCGACGCCGCCATCTTCTACGGCGAGGTCCTGGAGTGGGCCTGCGACCACGCCGGCTGCTGCGAGGTCGCCTACGTGGAGGAGGACGACCGCATCCTGCTCCGCCACGCGGGCCGGACGGTGGCCCGCCTGCACGGCGGGTCGCTCACGGAGGCCCCCGACCCGCACCTGTGGCCACGCTGGCACGTCAGCTTCCGGGTGCCCGACCTCGAAACCGCGGTGAAGGCGGCCGTCGGCCTGGGCGGCAGCACCGTCTCCGTGACGGATCCCGGCCCCTTCCCCCACGAGATCACCCTGCGGGACCCGGACGGCGCGCTGTTCGGCGTCGTCGGCCCGGCCGGGCCCGGCCCCTTCTGACGGGTGCCTGCCGCACTGGCAGGCGTGTGGCCCGTCATGCGGTGGTGGCCGCCAGGTGGTCCACCACCGCGCGCAGGCTGCCCGTACGGCGGTAGACCTCGCGCTGGTGCTCCGCGCCGGTGCCCCGCCTGCGCAGGCCGTCGAGGAGCCTCTCGACCTCGGCGAGGTCTCCCGTCGCCTCCAGGCCCGGCACGGCCCGGCGCAGCAGCACGGATATCGGGGCCGGCCCGGGCACGGTCTCGCCGGTGAAGGGGTCGAGCGCCGCACCGCGGGGGCCGTAGCGGGCGGCAAAGCGGTGGGCCGCTTGGAGCCGGTCGAGCGGGATGTCCGGCGGGCCGTTCTCCGCTTCGGGCTCGACCAGGAGGGCCGTGCACAGTCCACGGATCAGCAGGGCGAGGAGGACGGTCGTGTCCAGGTCGGCGTTGACGTCCGCGACCCGGATTTCGAGGGTCGGTACGTGCTCGGACGGGCGGGCGAACCAGTAGATCATCCTCCGGTCGAGCAGGATCCCCGAACGCACCAGGGCGTCCGCGGTCCGCTCGTAGCCGGCCGGGTCGAGCAGCGGGGCGGCTCCGGCCGTCGGCCAGCGGCCGAACTCCACCGAGCGCCAGCTGGCGAACCCGCTCTCCATTCCGCCGGCGAACGGCGAGTTCACCGCGAGGGCCTGGAGCGCGGGCAGGTAGGGCCGCAGGCCGTTGGCGAGCTCCAGGGCCCGGGGGCGGTCGAGGGTGCCGATGTGCACGTGGCAGCCGCACACGATCCCGAGGCTGCCGTCGACCACCGCGCCGTAGTACCGGGCCATGCGCCGGTAGCGCGGGGTGTCGGTGACGGGGACGGGTTCGGGCGGCGGCACCACGGCGGTGCCCGAGCCCACCAGCAGGCATCCCGCGTCGCGTGCCGCGCTGCCGGCGGTGTCGCGCAGGGCCCGCAGCTGGTCGTGCAGATCGACGCGGGAGGCGGTGGGCTGCGTACAGACCTCGACCTGGCAGCTGTAGAACTCGGACTGGGCCTGCGGCCCGATCAGGGCGGAGGCCGCCTCCAGCACCTGGGGTGCGCGCGGCACCGGGGCCCCCGTACGGGGGTCCACGAGGAAGAACTCCTCCTCGACTCCCATGGTCAGCGCCGCGTCCCCGGATCCGTCGCGTGACGTGCGACCGGACGGGGCTCCCCCACCTGGTCCCCGGCTCCCGCGCCGCTGCCATCCGGTCGCCGTCATGCCGGGCGTCTGCCCTCGTCCGGCCTCCGCCATGCGCGATCGCGGCCGGTTCTGCGCAGGTCAGCGGAGGCCGACGAGGACTGCCGGCGCAGGCCCGGCCCGGGCGGCGTCAGACGGCCGGCGAGCGGTGCCGGGACGGGCGCGTCAGGGCGGCGAGGCCCCCCGGAGGGAGGGCCCGGCCACCAGGGCTCACCGCAGGGTGAGCGGGGTCTCGGATTCGACGTGGGAGAGCTTCTCCGGGTTGCGCACGTAGTAGAGGCCGATGATGCGGCCGTCCTCCACGCGGACCGCCATGACGCCGTCGATCTCGCCGTCCAGGTGTACGAGGAGTGCCGGGCAGCCGTTGACCACGGTGAGGCCGACGACCATCGGGAGTTTGTTCTTGCGGAGCCCGCCGACCATGAAACGGGCCACCTTGTCGGCGCCGGCGATCGGCCGGACCGCGGCCTGCTTGATGCCGCCCCCGTCGCTCATCAGGACGACCTCGGGCGCGAGCACATCGAGGAGGCCTTGCAGGTCCCCGCTGTCCAGCGCGCGCCGGAACGATTCCAGGGCCGCCCGCGTCTCGCTCGCGGAGACCACCTCGCGAGGGCGGCGGGCATCGACGTGCCGGCGGGCGCGGTGCGCGATCTGGCGGACGGCCGCGGGGCTCTTGTCCACGGCGGCCGCGATCTCGTCGTAGCCGACGTCGAAGACCTCACGCAGCACGAAGACGGCGCGCTCGGTCGGCGACAGCGTCTCCAGGACCAGCATGACCGCCATCGACACGCTCTCGGCGAGCTCGACGTCCTGGGCCACGTCCGGCGCGGTGAGCAGCGGCTCGGGCAGCCAGGGGCCGACGTACGCCTCCTTGCGGCGCGACATGGTGCGCAGCCGGTTGAGCGCCTGCCGGGTCGTGATCCGGACCAGGTAGGCGCGCTGGTCGCGCACCTGCTCCAGGTCGACCTTGACCCAGCGCAGCCAGGTCTCCTGGAGGACGTCTTCGGCGTCGGCCGCCGATCCGAGCATCTCGTAGGCGACGGTGAAGAGCAGGTTGCGGTGGGCGACGAAGGTCTCGGTCGCCGGGTCGGTGAGGTGCTCGTCGCTCATCTCCCGGCCCCTCTCCTGCGCGGCCGGCCCTGGTCGCCGACCGCCTTCAAGCGTGCATCCACAGCAACGTCCCTTTCGTCGGTAGCCATTCGATCTTGACTAGGCTGCCCGATCGGCGGTGGCCGGCACCTCGCCGCGCTTGGCTCGCAGCAGTTCCTGGCGCTTGGCGCCTCCTGAAACGCGGTGCAAGCGGTACGAACCGGGCTTGCCCGCCTCGTCAGCCAGGTGCTTGATGACGCCCGTGCACACGAGTTCCTTGAGCTTCGCGCCAGGGCGGCCGGCGATGTGGAACCACAGCGCGACGTCGTACTTGTGGGCGAACTGGAAGATGCCGGCGCGCCGGCCCAGGCTGATGCACTGGCCGGCGAAGGCCTGGTTCAGGGTCGAGGGCCGCTCACCGTCGATCCGGCTGAGCACCGTGTCGGCGGCCCGCGCACCCAGCGGCATCGCGGCCTGGCAGCTCATCCGCAGCGGCAGGTCCGACGGCGCCGCCGAATCGCCGGCCGCCACGATGCGCGCGTCGTCCACGCTCGTCAGCGTCTCGTCCGTGAGCAGGCGGCCCAGGGCGTCGGTGCTCAGCCCGCTGCGGGCGGCCAGGTCCGGCACGCCGAATCCGGCGGTCCAGATGGTCACCTCGCTCGGCAGCTCACGGCCGCCGCCGAGCCGCACGGCATCGCGGGTCACGGCCGTCACCTTCGTCTCGGGGCCGTCGAGCACGGTCACACCGAGCTTCGCCAGCCGCTCCGCGACCGAGCGCCGGCCCCGGGCGTGCAGGTACGGGCCGAGCACCCCGCCGCAGACCAGGGTCACGGCGCGGCCCGCCTCCGCCAGTTCGGCGGCGGTCTCGATGCCGGTCGGGCCGGCTCCGACCACCGTCACCGCGGCCGTCGCGGGCGCGGCTTCGAGGACCGGCCGCAGCCGCTGTGCCTCCTCCAGGGCGGCGATCGGGTGCGCGAACTCGGCCGCTCCGGGCACGCCCGGGTCGGCGCTGCCGCTGCCCACCGCGTAGACCAGGTAGTCGTAGCCGACCGTGCCGCCGGTCGCCAACGCCAGGCTGCGCCCGGCCGCGTCGATGCGTGTCACCGTGTCGACCACCAGCTCGACGCCCTCGGCCAGGACCTTGCGGTAGTCGACGACCGCTTCGTGGGAGCCGCCCACCAGCTGGTGCAGGCGGATCCGCTCGACGAAGGCCGGGCGCGGGTTGATCAGCGTCACCGTCACGTCGTCGCGCTGCGTCAGGCGGTTGGCGGCCATGACTCCGGCGTATCCGCCGCCGATCACGACAACCTCGGTGTGCCTGGTCATGGTGTGTCTCCTTCGTCTCAAGGGGTTCGGCCTCAAGACACCGCGCGACCGATCGCTGTGACAGCGTGTGATGCAGGTCACTTCGACGGGCGGGCGCGGGCCCTCGCGCGGACAGGCTCCCCGCGCACCCCCGGGGTCGTTTCGTGGTACCGGTGTACCAACATCATGATACGGTCGTACCACGAAGAACGGATCTTCGAAGAACGGATCTTCCCGGAGGTGCCCCGTGCCCGAGAACACGACCCGTGCGCGCCGCGACATCGGCCGCTACGTGAACGACGAGCTGCGCGACCGCTACTTCGCCGCCTGCGACGTGCTCTACGCGATGGGCGCGCCCGCACGCTCCGAGACGGACGTCGAGACGAGCTTCGGCACCACGCGCGTCTACCGGTACGGTCCCGCCGACCCCGCCGCCGAGTCCCGTACGCCGGTGGTCCTGATCCACGGCGCGGGCTACTGCTCGGCGATGTGGTACCCCAACACCCCCGCGCTCAGCGCCGACCGCCCCGTCTACGCCCTCGACACCCCGGGCGACGCCGGACGCAGCGTCCACCGGGAACCCATGTGGCGGCCCGAGCGTGCCGCCCAGTGGATGGACGAGGCCCTCGACGCGCTCGGCCTCGACCGGGTCCACCTCGTCGGCTCCTCCTACGGCGGCTGGCTGGTGCTCAACCAGGCGCACCGCCGGCCCGGACGGCTCGCCTCGGTCACCGCCCTCGACCCCGGCGGCCTGGAGAAGGTGGGCCTGCGCTTCTTCGCCTGGGTCTTCGTCAGCCTCTTCGCCAGCTTCGCCCCCAAGGCGCTGCGCCCGCGCCTGGCCTCCTGGCTGGAGCAGCCGGTGATCGTCGTCCCCGAGCTGCGCAAGTGGGTCCAGGCGGGCGCGCGGGCCTTCCGGATCCGCCGCCCCGCGCCGCTGCCCCTGGCCGAGGACGCGCTGCGCTCCATCCGGACCCCGCTCTACCTGATCATGGGCAAGCGCAGCCTTCTCGTGCACCCGCAGCGGCAGTTGGAGCGCGTACCGCGGCTGGTCCCCGGAGCCCGCGCCGAGATCATCGCCGCGACGGGCCACGGCCCGCAGATCGACCACCCCGACGTGGTCAACGCCCGGATGCTGAGCTTCATGGAGGACGTGGACTCCCTCGACCCGGCCGGGGTCAGCGGCGCGGCCGACGCGTAGGAGCTGCGGCCGGACACACCGGGGCCGGCACCGGCCCCGGGCACGGGCACGGGCGGCTGAATTTAGGATTCGGCCGTGAACGACACCACACAGGGCACACACGACACGCACGGCATACGGATCAGACCGGGCGGCCCGGCCGACGCACCGGCCATTCTGCGGATGCTCGACGCCGCGGTGGCCTGGATGAACGCGCGCGGCAACACCGAGCAGTGGGGCACGACACCGTACTCGCGCAAGCCCGGCGGGGTGGCCCGGGTCGAGCGGTACACGACCGAGAACGCCCCGTACATCGCGGAGTCGGAGGACGGCACACCGGTCGGAGCCCTGGTGCTGGACTCCGGGCCCAGCCCGCAGCTGCCGATCGCGCCCGCCGGCGAGCCCGAGCGGTACGTCCGGCTGCTGGTCTCCGACCGGCGGTACGCGGGTCAGGGCATCGGGGCGGCGCTGCTGGCCCATGCCGCCGAGGAGACTCGCCGGGCCGGCGTGGAGCTGCTGCGGGTCGACTGCTGGGCGGGCGGCGGGGGCGAACTGGTCGCGTTCTACGAGCGCAACGGATTCGCCCGCACCGAGGAATTCCTGTCCGATGCCTGGCCAGGGCAGGTGCTGGCCCGCAGGATCCATGGCACGCGTGAGTCAATATCTGTGCCCGCGAGATGAGAATTTGGCCGACCGCGCCCTGAGGGTTTTTGCGGCACCGAAGGTATGGGAAATACTTATCGCACACGGGCCGACGATGCGTGCTACTGTCGATACCAGTTGCAGTTGTGGTTCCCAAAATTTCAAGCGCCCAGTCGGTTTTCTTGCCACTCTGGCCGCTTGCGCATTTCCGGTCGTGTTTCTTCCGGTGGGGTAATCATCGCGGCGACACGAGGTCCGCACGGTGCGGATCCCGGTGTACTGCCCCAAAGGAGATATGACATGGCTGCTGGTACCGTGAAGTGGTTCAACGCAGAAAAGGGCTTCGGCTTCATCGAGCAGGACGGTGGCGGCGCTGACGTGTTCGCCCACTACTCGAACATCGCCGCCCAGGGCTTCCGCGAGCTGCAGGAAGGCCAGAAGGTCACCTTCGACATCGCGCAGGGCCAGAAGGGCCCGACGGCCGAGAACATCGTTCCCGCCTGACGCTGACGCGTACTTCGTAGCTGGGGCCCGCATCCCTCGGGGTGCGGGCCTCAGCTGCACGCATTTTCCCCGCAGTGGGTCCACCTGCGGGACGACCCGAGGATTCTACGATCCCCGTCGTACGGGGATCCCTCGTAGGCACCGTGTCACCCATTCCAGCACCTGCGCCCGCATTCGCATTCAGCCGGCCGGGCTTGCTTTCGCGTTCCATTCGGCCATTCTTGCAATTCTCCATGCCGCTCATCGCTGCGGGAATTCCTTGATATGCGCCGCATCGAGGAAGGTTCCGCATGAACCGCACACGCACGAACACCCGCTCCCCCCGCACGGGCGGAGGCCGTTCCGACGACTCCGCGCGCGGAAACCGCTTCGGCTCGCCGGCCCCCAGCCGTGCCGGCGGGCAGTCCCGGTCCGGCGGACAGTCCCGTGCCGGCGGGCAGTCCCGTTCCGGCGGCTACGGCCGCCGACCCGCCGCCGTACAGGGTGAGTTCGCCCTGCCCAAGACGATCACCCCCGGGCTGCCCGCCGTCGAGGCGTTCGCCGATCTCGACATGCCCGGCCAGCTGCTCGCCGCACTCGGCGCGGAAGGCGTGAGCGTCCCCTTCCCGATCCAGGCCGCGACCCTGCCGAACACCCTCGCGGGCCGCGACGTACTCGGCCGCGGGCGCACCGGGTCCGGCAAGACCCTCGCCTTCGGCCTCGCCCTGCTGGCCCGTACCGCCGGCCGCCGGGCCGAGCCCCGCCAGCCGCTGGCCCTGGTGCTCGTCCCCACCCGCGAGCTCGCCCAGCAGGTGACGGACGCCCTCACCCCCTACGCCCGCTCCGTGAAGCTGCGGCTGACCACGGTCGTGGGCGGGATGTCGATCGCCAAGCAGGCCGGCGCCCTGCGCGGTGGCGCGGAGGTGGTCGTCGCGACCCCCGGGCGCCTCGCGGACCTGATCGAGCGCGGCGACTGCCGGCTCGGCCAGGTGGAGATCACCGTGCTCGACGAGGCCGACCAGATGGCCGACATGGGCTTCATGCCGCAGGTCACGGCCCTGCTCGACCAGGTACGCCCGGAGGGGCAGCGGATGCTGTTCTCCGCGACCCTCGACCGCAACGTCGACCTGCTCGTGCGCCGCTACCTCAGCGATCCCGTCGTCCACTCCGTCGACCCCTCGGCCGGCGCGGTGACCACGATGGAACACCACGTGCTGCACGTCCACGGCGCCGACAAGCACGCCACGACCACGCAGATCGCCGCCCGCGACGGCCGCGTGATCATGTTCCTGGACACCAAGCACGCCGTCGACCGGCTGACCCAGGACCTCCTCAACAGCGGAGTACGGGCCGCCGCCCTGCACGGCGGCAAGTCCCAGCCCCAGCGCACCCGCACCCTGGCCCAGTTCAAGACCGGGCACGTGACGGTGCTGGTGGCCACCAACGTCGCCGCCCGCGGCATCCACGTCGACAACCTGGACCTCGTGGTCAACGTGGACCCGCCCACCGACCACAAGGACTACCTCCACCGCGGCGGACGCACCGCCCGCGCCGGCGAGTCCGGCAGCGTCGTCACGCTCGTCACCCCCAACCAGCGGCGCGACATGAGCCGTCTCATGGCCACCGCCGGCATCGTCCCGCTGACCACCCAGGTCCGTTCCGGCGAGGCCGAGCTGCACCGCATCACCGGCGCCCAGGCACCCTCCGGCATCCCCGTCGTCATCACGGCACCGGTGAGCGAGCGCCCCAAGCGCAGCGCCGCCTCGCGCGGCCGGCGCGGCCGGCCCTCTCAGGCAGCGCGCCGTACCGGCCAGCGGCAGCCGGCGCTCGGTACGGCCGCCTGAAGCGCCTGCCCCAGGTCGGACCACTCTCCCCTTCTCCCTGTGAGGCAATCATGCGCTGTGTCATCGCCCGATTCCCGTTCGACCTCACCAAGAGCGGCGTGCTGGAATCGATGAAGGGCGTCAAGCCCGAACCCGTCGTCGGCGAGTCCGTGATCATCGGCCGCCGCGTCTACCCGGTCAAGCAGGTCGGCCAGGTCATCACCCGCCAGGACCGCCGCGACTTCAGCGCCGGCGAAGTCATCCGGGCCATGACCCAGCTCGGCTTCACCTGCCGCGGACTGCCCGAGGCCCCCGCACCCGCGCGCGGCCTCGACCCGCTCCGGCGCGCGTCCGCGCTGCTCGGCTCCCCCGTGTCCGTCTGAGCGACGGGCCGGGGCGCGCAGCGCCGCCGCCATGACAGTGAGGGCCCCGACCGGCACACGCCGGCCGGGGCCCTCACTGCGTGCGGAACGTGGTCCCTGTCAGGTCCGCGCAGCGCCGGGACGGGCCGATGGTGTTGAATTTCCTCCGGGGCCCCGCTGCCGTACGGCGCCGGGGCCCCCGACGCGTTCCCAAGAGGAGGTGCAGATGACAGCGGATGACTCGCTCGGCGGCCGACTGGACGACGACGACTACCCCGCCTACACGATGGGCAGGGCGGCCGAGCTGCTCGGCACCACCCCCGGCTTCCTCCGGGCCATCGGGGAGGCCCGCCTGATCACGCCCCTGCGCTCCGAAGGCGGACACCGCCGCTACTCCCGCTACCAGCTGCGCATCGCGGCCCGCGCCAGGGAACTCGTCGACCAGGGCATGCAGGTCGAGGCCGCCTGCCGCATCGTCATCCTGGAGGACCAGCTCGAAGAGGCCCAGCGCCTCAACGCCGAATTCCGCCGGGCCGCGGGATCACCGCCCGACACCTCGGCCTGACTCCCGGGAAGCACCACGCCGCTGCCGCCCGCCGCCGGCTGGGCCCGGCCGCGGGTCAGGACGGCGTGAAGATGCGGTCCAGGTGGTGGCGGAGCACCGCGACGGCCGATTCGGGGGTGCGCTGGCCCACGAGGATGCTGGTGCCCATGGTCGCCGTCATCGCGAGCAGGCTGATCGCCTCCGTACGCGCGTCGGCGCGGGGGTCGGCCAGGCCGGATTCCTGGGCCTGGCGGAACAGGCCGGTCAGGGCGTTCTCCGCGGCGTCGGGATTGTCGATGAACGGCTGGGCGGCCAGTGCCTCGTCGGTCACGGACAGGATCGCGTAGGAGCTGTAGAGCAGGTGGAAGGTGCGGCTCTCCCCGTCGGTGGGCAGGGAGGCCAGCAGCAGCGCCTCCGCGGTCGCGCGGGGACCGGGGTCCGGTCCGACGGCGGCGAGGCGGGCGCCCACCCGGGCGGTGAAGCGCTCGGTGAGGTGCTGGAGACCGTAGAAGAGCAGCTTCTCCTTGGTCTGGAAGTAGTACTGGACGAGCCGCAGGGACACGCCCGCCTCGGCTGCCACGTCCCGCATCCCGACCGCGTGCAGTCCTTGCCGGCCGGCGACGCGGATGAGCGCCTCGGCGATCTGCGTCCGCCGTTCCTCGTGGTCAACGCGCTTGGGCATGTACCGGGTCTCCGCCGTCGGTGGTGGGTTCGCGGTCCGGTCCCGCCCGGACAGGTTCATGGTACCGACGTATCAACGGAACGGGCCCCGCCGGGGAAGGCGGGGCCCGCGGGTCCCGGTGCGGGGGAATTCAGGCCAGGATCTTGGCCTTGGCCCGGTCGAATTCCTCCTGGGTGATATCACCCTTGTCCTTCAGCGCGGAGAGCTTGTGCAGCTCGTCCGCCGAACCGCCGCCCGTCCCGGCCGCCCTCTGGACGTACGCCTTGAAGGCCTCCTCGTGCTCCTTGGCGTGTTTCACCTCCCGCTGGCTCATGCTCTTGCCGCGGACGACGAGGTAGACGAGGACGCCGAGGTACGGCAGCAGGAGGACGAGGACCAGCCAGCCCGCCTTCGCCCAGCCCCCGAGCTCGTGGTCACGGAACACGTCCGTCACGACCTTGAAGAGGAGGAAGAACCACATGATCCACAGGAAGAGCCACAACATCGTCCAGAAGAGGTTGAGAAGCGGATAGTCATCCATGCTCGGCTCCGATCATGAAGGCGGTCCTTCCTTCATACAGTCGGTGCGAGAGGTCCGCATTCCGAGCGGACGCCGGACGCGGCCCACCGGCCCCGGCTCCGGTCGCGCGATGCGCTGCGCCGCCTTCTCCTGAAGCCATGGACCGCACCGCATCCGAACGGGGGGACCCGGCCGCCCGGCTGCGCGGCCGGGCGCTCGCCGCATGCCTGCTCCGCTCGACCGCCTCGGTCGTCCTGCTCACCGCGCTCTTCTACCTCGCCCCGCTGGAAGGCGGGTTCGGCGTCCGCACGGTCGTCCTGCTGGCGCTCGGCCTGGTGATCTTCGGCGCCGTGGTCGTCCTCCAGGCCACCGCCATCACCCGTGCGGAGTATCCGAGGTTGCGCGCCGTCGAGGCGCTGGCCACCGCCGTCCCGCTGTTCCTGGTGCTCTTCGCCGCGACGTACTTCATGCTCTCCACGGAGGTTCCGCAGACGTTCCCGGAGCCGCTGAACCGGACCGACGCGCTGTACTTCACCGTCACCGTGTTCGCGACCGTCGGATTCGGGGACATCGCACCCCTCACGGAGACCGGCCGCGTCCTGGCCACCGTCCAGATGGTCGCCGACCTGATCGTGCTGGGCGTGATCGCCAAGGTCCTCGTCGGCGCGGTCCGGATCGGGATGCGCAGGCGCGGGGACCCGCCTCCGCCCCAGGAGGACGGGCCGTGAACGGCCGCGGCCGCAGCCCGGCCGGTCCCGGCGGCGGAGGCCGCCGTCCAGGTGGATCATCGAGGGGAAAGGGAGGTGCCCATGACGGAGCCGCGCCCTCGATCCGACCCCCCGCCCGTCGACGGGACCGGGCCACAGGAGGCGATCGTCCTACGGGACGTGCTCCGCAGCCCCGGCTACCTCAAACTGCTCGCCTTCTGCGGCCTGATCGGCATCCCGGTGTCCCTCGCCGCCTTCTGGTTCCTCGTCCTGCTGCACGAGCTGGAACACGTCCTGTGGGCGGACCTCCCCCAGGCGCTGGGCTGGGACGCCCCGCCGTGGTGGTGGCCGCTCCCCCTGCTGCTCATCGCCGGAACCGTGGTCGGCCTGGTCGTCGCCCACCTGCCCGGCGCCGGCGGCCACGTCCCCGCCGCCGGACTGCACGCGGGCGGCACCCCTCCCGCGTTCCTGCCCGGGATCGTCATCGCGGCGCTGGCCAGCCTGCCGCTCGGCGCCGTCCTGGGCCCGGAGGCCCCGCTGATCGCCCTGGGCGGCGGCCTGGCCGTGCTGCTGCGCAACCTCTCGCAGGCGCCGACGACCCCGCAGGGCACCGCGCTCCTGGGCGCGGCCGGAGCCGCGGCCGCGATCGCCGCCATCTTCGGCAATCCGCTGATCGCCGCGGTGCTGCTGATCGAGGTGGCGGGCGTGGGCGGGCCGCAGCTGTTCGCCGTCATGGTGCCCTCCCTGCTGTCGAGCGGCATCGGGTCCCTGGTGTTCACCGGGCTCGGCCGCTGGACCGGGCTGTCGACCGGGGACCTGTCGCTGGGCTCGGCCCTCCCGGAGCCCCACCTGGACGTGGGGGACGTGCTCTGGGCGCTGGCCATCGCCGTGGTCCTCGCGCTCGTCCTGCACCCCGTGCTGACCTGGGCCCGGGCGGTCGCCGTGTACATCACGGGACGGCCCCTGGTACGGACCGTCCTGTGCGCCCTGGGCGCCGCGGCCTGCGCCGCCCTCTACGCGCTGATCACCGGCCGCTCCCCCGTCGAGGTCGCCTCCTCCGGCCAGGACGCCGTCGCCGGGCTGGCCACCGACCCGCACTCCTGGGGCATCGGGGCGCTGCTCGCCGTCCTGCTGTTCAAGGGCGTCGCGTACACGCTCTGCCTCGGCAGCCTGCGCGGCGGCCCCATCTTCCCCGTGCTCTTCCTCGGGGCCGCTGCGGGTGTGCTCCTGTCGCCCCTGCCGGGCCTGGGTGTCGTACCGGGGTTCGCGGCGGGCATGGCCGCCGCGCTGGCGGCCGTGATGCGGCTGCCGGTGAGCAGCGTGGTCCTGGTGACCCTCGTCCTCGGCACCTCGGCCATGATGCCCGTCGTGATCCTGGCGGCCGTGGTGTCCTTCGTCGTCAGCGAGCTGCTGCCGTCCCACGGGCACGCGGAGAAGGCGGAGAAGACAGTGGCCGGGGCCCCGTAACCCGGCACGGTTCATACGACTTTCTGACGTACATATCCGCTGCCGCACCTGCGGAAATACCGACGGCGCACTTGAAAAATTTCATGGCGCGCCGGGCTGCGGGCTGGGAAAGTTTCCCCGTCGGCGGCTTCCCCCCGTGCTACTGTGATCTCAGTTGCAGTTGTGGTTCCCAAAAAACTTACAAGTGCTCTCACCAGGTTTTTCGGTGAGCGCACTTTTTATTTGCCGGTGCATTTCCGGCCGGGGCGACAATCTCAGCGACTCCGGATTCGCACGGTGCGATTCCGGGCAATGCCCCGAAGGAGAATTCATATGGCATCTGGCACCGTGAAGTGGTTCAACGCGGAAAAGGGCTTCGGCTTCATCGAGCAGGAGGGTGGCGGCGCGGACGTGTTCGCCCACTACTCGAACATCGCCTCTTCCGGCTTCCGTGAGCTTCAGGAAGGCCAGAAGGTCACCTTCGACGTCACGCAGGGCCAGAAGGGCCCGCAGGCCGAGAACATCGTTCCCGCCTGACGCCGACGCGTACTCCGCGGCCGGGGCCCGCATCCTCTTGGGTGCGGGCCCCGGCCCGTCGCGTTCCGGGCCGCCGTCCGCCCGCCGCGCTTGCTAGAGTCCCGCCCATGTCGATTCCTGACGACCTGCTCCTCGACATCGCCTCCATGGTCGAGTCGGAGCAGACCAATCAGATGTCCCTGACCGTCGTGGTGCACGGCGCCGTCGTCACCGGCCGGCTGGCCCCCGAGAGCGTGTGGCGCCAGCGCGTGGCCGAGGTGCTCCAGGACTCCGACCAACTGGGTCCGTTCGCCGGCATCTTCAGGGAACCCGAACAGGACGGCGGCACCCGGCCCGAGGCCGGACCACCCTCCCACCTGCACTTCCACGTGGCCCGCATCCTCCAGGGCACCCTGGGGATCCCGGAGACCGGCGGGATGTACCGGATCGCCGTCAAGGACGTCAGCGCCTGGACGGTCGGGGACTTCAGCTACTCCGACAAGTAGCCCGGCCCGCAGGGCAGTCGGCGCGGCGCCGCACAATGGCGTTTATGCGGATCTCGATGCTGGGTGCCCTGGCCATACGGAGCGAGGACGGGGACGACGTCGCCGTCGGGGGCGCGCGCCTGCGGGCCCTGCTCTGCTGGCGCTGGAGCCGGGGCGGGTGGTGTCCGCCGAGCTGCTGATCGACGGCATCTGGGAGCAGGACCCGCCCGCGGCGGCCGCCAACGCGCTGCAAGCCCTGGCGTCACGGCTGCGCCGGGCCCTGCACGGAGTGGACGTCGAATCGCATCCGGCGGGCTACCGGCTCGCGGTCCGGCCCGAGGACGTGGACGTGGTCCGCTTCGAGCAGCTGGCCTCGGCGGGGCGCGGCGCCCTGGCCGGGGACCCCGCGACGGCCGCGCGGATCCTGCGGGAAGCGCTCGCGCTGTGGCGCGGGCCGGCCCTGCTGGACGTGGCGGGCTCCGACTTCTTCCGGGCGCCGGTGACCCGGCTGACGGAACTGCGGATGGCGGCCCTGGAAGACCGCATCGAGGCCGATCTGCGCGTGGGGCACGGCCGGGAGCTGACCGGCGAGCTCAGCTCCCTCGTCGCCGAACACCCCTTGCGGGAAAAGCTGGTCGGGGCGCTGATGCGCGCCCTCGTCGCGGCCGGGCGGCCCGCCGAGGCGCTCACGGTGTACGGGCGGGCCCGCGAGGCGCTCGCCGAGGAGCTCGGGACCGACCCTTCGGCGGAGCTGTCCGCACTGCACACCGCGGTGCTGCGCGGGGAGCTGGCCGAGGCGCACCCCGTGCCCGCGGCAGCGACGCCGACTGTGCCACCCGCCCGGGCGGCCCACGAGGAGCCCTCGGCCGCCACCGCCGGGCCGGGGCCGGACGCTGCGCCGCTCACCAACCTGAGGTCGGGGCTGGCCAGTTTCGTCGGCCGGGAGGCCGACCTCGCCCGGGTGGACACGCTGATCGGCCGGTTCCGGCTCACCACCCTCACCGGGCCGGGCGGCGCGGGGAAGACCCGGCTGGCCGTCCAGGCGGCCCGTCCGCTGCTCGGCCGGTTCCCCGACGGGGTGTGGCTGGTGGAGCTGGCACCGCTGAGCGAGGGGTCCGGCGTACCGCAGGCCGTACTGGCCGCCCTGGGGCTACGGGAGCACGCAGGGGCGGGCGACCCGGCGGCCCGGCTCGCCGCGGCCCTGCGGGCCCGGAGCGTCCTGCTGGTGCTGGACAACTGCGAGCACCTGATCGAGGAGGTCGCGAAGCGCACTGCCCGCCGGATCCCCGACGGACGCTCGCCCGGGTCACGCTCGGCGGCTGACCGGCCGGCGCGGCTGGAGTGGCAGGCGCACCGGAGGGGCCGCGAGCGGCACACTCCTCGGAGGCTGTGGCGCGCGGAGGTCCAGATGTGCTCGTGCCCCGGTCCACGGACAGTTGGATTCCGCTCGGGTCCCACCGGCGAAGTCGGGGGGTGCGACCGGTGCCCGCGCCGCCCTCACCGCAGCCGCCGGACGGCTGGTCGGGCGATGTTTCACGTGAAACACCCGGTCCGGGGCGCCGGTTGGCCCGGCACGGCTCGCGCGCGCGGGAGCCCGGCGGGCCCCACCGGACGGTTCAACCTAGTCGATCGCCTCAGGACCCGGCGGCCCGCTTGCTCCTACTGTCTTGGCCATGGACAACAACACTGTGACCGCCACCGCGACCGCCACGCAGAAGCTGCGGATCGCCGTCATCGTCGGCTCCAACCGCGAGGGCCGCTTCGGACCCACCGTCAGCGACTGGTTCGTTCCGCTCGCGGAGCAGCACGGTGACTTCGAGGTCGATGTCATCGACCTCGCCGGGCTGGAACTGCCCGTCGTGCAGCCGGGCTGGCGCACCGCCCGGACCCCCGCGCTGAACGAGCTGGCCGCACGGGTGGGCGCCGCCGACGGATTCGTCGTCATCACCCCCGAGTACAACCACAGCTTCCCCGGGCACCTGAAGCTCTTCATCGACCTGCACCGCGACGAGTGGAAGGCCAAGGCCGTCGCTTTCGTGTCCTACGGCGGCGTCGGCGGCGGGCTGCGCTCGGTCGAGCACCTGCGTCAGGTCTTCGGCGAGCTGCACTGCGCCCCGATCCGCGACGGGGTCAGCTTCCACGGCGCCTGGGAGCACTTCGGCGAGGGCGGCCCGGCGCACGACGCGCAGGGCGCGGCCGGTGCCGCCAAGACCATGCTCGACCAGCTCGCCTGGTGGTCCCAGACCCTGCGCGACGGCCGCACCTCCCGTCCGTACAGCGTCTAGACCTCGTCGGGCCCTCGCGACAGGACGTACGTACATGACCACGATGCAGGATCCCGCCCCGCCGGGTGCCCCGGCGCGGCCCGGCGCCTCGGCCGTCGCGATCACCATGGTGGTGATCGTGGGCTCGTTCATGACCATCCTCGACACCACCATCCTCGGTGTCGCGCTGGACGGCCTCTCCCAGCACTTCCACTCCCCGCTCGCCACCATCCAGTGGACGGCCACGGGCTACATGCTGGCCCTCGCCGCCGTCATCCCGCTCACCGCCTGGGCGGCGGGCAGGTTCGGGAGCAAGCAGCTGTACATCGTCTCCGTCGGCCTGTTCACGGCCGGTTCGGCCCTGGCGGGCTGTGCCTGGAGCACCGAGACGCTGATCTTCTTCCGTGTGCTGCAGGGGCTCGGCGGTGGCATGGTCGTCCCGCTGGGGATGGCCATAGTGATCAATGCCGCCGCGCCGGAGCACAAGGGCCGGATGATGGGGCTGCTGGGCATCCCCGTCCTGGTCGGGCCGCTCGTCGGCCCGGTCCTCGGCGGCTGGCTGGTCGACGCGGCGTCCTGGCGCTGGATCTTCCTCATCAACGTGCCGATCGGCGTGCTGACGGTGGTGCTGGCCGTGCTGATCTTCCCGCGGGACACCGTGCGGGCGTCCCACCGGCTCGACGCGATCGGCCTGCTGACGCTGTCTCCGGGACTGGCCGCGCTGATCTACGGTCTCGCCACGGGCGGCGAGTCCGGTGACTTCGTCTCGGCCAAGGTGCTGGTCCCCACGCTCGGGGGCGCGGCGCTGGTGGTGGCCTTCGTCGTACGGGCCCTCACCGCCTCCGCCCCGCTGCTGGACCTGCGTCTCCTGCGGGTACGGGCCTTCGCGGCGGGGATCGGCACCATGGCGCTGTTCGCCGGGGCGTACTTCGGGGCCCTGATGCTGGTGCCGATGTACTACCAGCTCGTACGGGGTGAGAGCGCGACCATGTCCGGGCTGCTGGGCGTGCCACAGGTGCTCGCCACCGGGATCACCCTGCAGATCGCGAGCCGTCTGACGGACCGGATCCCGGCGGGGCGGATCGTGCCGATCGGCGTCACCCTGGCGGTGCTCGGCTACGGGACGTTCACGGCCCAGCTCGGGCCGGACACCCCGTACTGGCGGCTGATCGTCTCGCTGACCGTGGCCGGGGCGGGGGTCGGGATGACGATGATGCCGACCGTCACCGGCGCGACCCGTGGCTTCGCACCACCCCAGGTGCCGGCCGCCAGCACGCTGATCAACATCAACTCTCAGGTGGCGGGGTCGATCGGTACCGCGCTGCTCTCGGTGCTGCTGACCACGGCCGCGGCGGAGCACGGCGGACTGGCCGCTGCCCAGGGGCTGAGCGCGGCCGCCCGGGCCGAACTGGCCCCCTCGCTGGCCGATGCCTTCCAGCACACCTATGTGTGGGTGGTCGCCCTGATGGCCGCCTCCATGATCCCGGCCCTGTGCCAGCCGCGGAAGAAGTACGAGTGACCCGTGCGGGGGGCCCGGCTCCCGGGCTCCCCGCACCTCCTCCTAGGGCGTCTCTTTCGGATCTTGTCGCCCGGCAAGATCCGAAAGAGACGCCCTAGCGCTGAAGGCCTTCGAGGAAGGCCCGCTGGTCGGCGAGGAGACCCGGCGGGAAGACGGCGCGCGGGGCGAACACGGCCGTCAGGGTCAGCCGCCAGGAGGAACGCTCGACGCGGGTGCGGAGCAGGGCGTGCGTCGCTGCCGGATAGCGGCGGACGGTGAGCGTCCCCGGCGCGAGCAGGTCCCGGTAGACGGCCTCGGTCTCCGCCCCGTCCACGTTCAGGTCGTCGGCGCCCGAGATCAGCAGCACCGGGACGGCCCCCACGGCCCGCATCGCCCGCAGGTCCCCGGTCGCGTCCGCGGTGTGGTTCCGGCTGATGAACGACCAGCGCTCCGCGGTGAGTTCCGGGTCGGCGCCAGGACTCGCGCGGTACTCCTCGTACGACGCCCCGCGCCGCAGCAGCGCCAGGGTGGACTCCCGGGTGCGCAAGGCGGCCGCCGTGCGGTCGGCGTCGGCCCCGGCCGCGCGGAGTCCGGCGCGCAGGTGGTACTCCCCCTGGCGCTCCCAGTTCACGGCGGTGCCGACCGCGATGACGAAGCGGATGCCCGGCGCGGGGGCCCGCGCCACCACCTTGGGCAGCACCCATCCGGCCTGGCTGGCACCCCACAGGCCGATCCGGCCGGCGTCGATCCCGGGCCGGGTACGGGCCCAGGCGATGGCGTCGGTGGTCTCGCGGGCCCGGTCGTCCATGGACTGGGCGAGCCAGTCGGCGGGCTTGTCGAGGGAGAGCGAGGCGTACCCGGCGCGGGCGAAGGCCTCCCAGTAGGGCCGGTAGAACCCGTCGTGGGTGGCGTCGGTCTCGCCGTCACCATGCACGAGGACCACGAGCGGGAAGGGGCCGGGCCCCTTTCCGGCGGGGGTGGCCAGTACGCCGGGCAGGGCGCGGCCGGCGGCCGGGACGGTGACCCGCTCCTCGTGCAGCTCGTAGGTGTGCTGCCACAGGACGACGCCGGCGAGGGCGGTGGCCAGGAGCACGACGGTGGTGAGGGCGAGGAGGAGGGCGGTGCGCAGGGTGCGGCGGGCCTTGCGGCGGGGCTCGGTCATCAGGGGCTCTCATTTCGCTCGTTTAAAGAACGATCGTAACGGCAATGAACGTATTAAGCTTGTGCGTATGACGACGGAGAGCGTGGAACTGCGACGCGGAGTGCCCGAAGGGGCCGGGGCGCGCGTCGCCGAGCTGTACTGGGAGGCCTTCGGGGGCAAGCTGGGCGCCGCGCTCGGCCCCGCGGAGGCCGGGCGCCGGTTCATCGCCGGGCACCTGCACGCCGACCGGGCCGTGACCGCGCTGTCCGGCGGCCCGGACGGCGCGGTCGTGGGCGTGGCTGGCTACCAGCTCGCCGGGCGCGGGCTGGTCGGCGGGGACGCGGCCGCGGTCAGGGCGGCGTACGGGCAGGTCAGGGGTCTGTACCGGGTGTTCTTGCTGGCGCTGCTGGAGCGCACACCGGCCCGGGGCGAACTGGTCATGGACGGCGTCGCCGTGGACCCCGCCGAGCGGGGCCGGGGCATCGGCGGGCTGCTGCTGCGGGAGATCGAGGCCATCGCCGTGGAGCAGGGGTGCCGGCGGATCCGGCTGGACGTGGTCGCGGAGAACCCGCGGGCGCGGGCCCTGTACGAACGGCACGGGTTCCGGGCGGTCCGGGTGCGACGGACGCCGTGGCTGCGGGACGTGTTGGGATTCGGGGCCGTGACGACGATGCACAAGGCGGTACGGCGATGAGCGGGACGGGTCCGGCGGACGGGGCGCGACCGGCGGCAGGGGCGGGACCGGCGGACGCGGCGGCCCCGCCCGCCGCCGCGGTCCCCACGCGGATGGTCGTGCACGCGCTGGTCCGGGAGGACGGGACGGTGGACGGGGCCGAGCTGTACGAGGTCGCGGGGCTCCTCGGCATGACCGCCCAGCAGGTGCGGCTGTGCGTGAAACGGCTGGTGGCAGAAGGACGGTTCGGGCTGGAGGGGCGCGGGCGGCGCTCCGTACTGCGGCTGACGGCTGCGGGCGCGGGCTCCGGGAGCGGGGCCGGGGCGGGACCGGAGCCGGCGGCGCTCGTACCCGAGGTGGAGTTCGTACGGCACGCGTACAGGCAGGACCGGGGCCTGGAGCCGTGGGACGGGGTCTGGCACGCCTTCGCCTTCGCCGTCCCGGAATCCGCGCGGGCGGCGCGCGACGCCCTGCGGGACGCCCTGACCGGTCTCGGGGCGGCCCCGGTGCAGGGCGGGCTGTACGTCACGCCGAACGCGATCGGCCCGTACGTACGGGCCCGCGCGGCAGAGCTGGGGGTGGCGCAGGCGCTGAGCTGCCTGAGCACCCGGGACCTGGCGGTGGGCGGGACCGCCGACCCGGTGGCCTTGGCGGCCAGACTGTGGCCGCTGGCCGAGATCGCGGACCGCTACGAGGCCCTGCGCACCCTCGCGGAACCCTGGTCGGGCCCGTCGGCGCCGGACGGCTCCGGGGCCGCGGCGGGCTCGCCGGGCGGCTCCGCGGCGGCCACAGCGGCCACACCGCCCGCGCCGGCCGCGGGCGGCGCGGTCGTGCTCGCCCAGGCGGTCGCGCTGGCGGCCGCGCTGTCCGCCGCGATGGTTCCGGATCCGCTGCTGCCGCCGGAACTGCTGCCGCAGCCGTGGCCGGGGACGGTGGCCCGGGAGACCGCCGCGCGGGCCTGGGACCGGCTCCGGGCCGCTGCCCCCGCCGGGGGCCCGCGGCTCTTCCGCCTGTACGGGGACGCGCTCCCCGGGCCCGGACCTGGAGGTTTGTAGGGGTACCGGGTGATAGGGGCGGGTATATCCCCTGGGACAGCGCGACGACGACTCCGGCACCGCCGGGGCCCCACCGTCGGAGGAGCGCAGGCCATGCACCGTACAGAGCTCACAGACGTCGCAACCCACGAGGCCAGGACCCTGTCCGTGTCCCTGTTCCGCAGACTGGCCGAGCTGGAGGAGGGCAGCGCCGAGTACTCGTACGTACGCAACACCCTCGTCGAGCTGAACCTCAGCCTGGTGAAGTACGCCGCCCGCCGGTTCCGCGGCCGGAGCGAGCCGATGGAGGACATCGTCCAGGTCGGCACGGTCGGCCTGATCAAGGCCATCAACCGGTTCGACCCGGATCGCGGCGTGGAGTTCACCTCCTTCGCGATGCCGACGATCAGCGGCGAGATCAAGCGGTTCTTCCGGGACACCAGCTGGGCCGTCAAGGTCCCGCGACGGCTCCAGGAGCTTCGGATCGACGCGGCCAAGGCGCACGACGTCCTGGAACAGGACCTCGGCCGCGCGCCCACGGACGAGGAGCTCGCGGAGCACCTGCACGTCACCCCCGCCGAGCTGGCGGAGGGCCGCAAGGCGGCGCACGCGTACTCCGCGCGCTCCCTGGACGCTCCGGTGCAGGAGGACGGGGGCGACCGGGACGCCTACGTGGGGCAGCCCTCGCTCGGCGAGGAGGAGGCGGCGTACGACCGGATCGAGTGCCTGGAGTCGCTGAAGCCGATGCTGGCCGGGCTGCCCGACCGTGAGCGCACCCTGCTCGCGCTGCGCTTCGGGCAGGAGCTCACGCAGTCCGAGATCGGCGACCGGCTGGGCCTGTCCCAGATGCACGTGTCGCGGCTGCTGACCCGGACCCTGACACGGCTGCGCACCGGGCTGCTGACCGACGAGGAGCCGGCCGGCGAGCCGCCGGACGAACCCGCCCCCGACGCGACGCCTACGGCTATGGCAGCGGCTACGGCTACGGCTACGGCTGCGGACCCCGCGTCCGCGCCCCGTCCGGCCGCCGGCTCCGCGCCGGAACCTCCAGCCAGACCGTCTTGCCGGGCCTCCCGCTCCCTGACGGCACCGACCCCCAGTTCCGCGCGAGCCGTTCCAGCACGATCAGCCCGTGCCCTCCCGGCAACGCACGGTCACCGGGCGGGCGGCGGCGCGGAGACTCGGGGCTGTCGTCGCTGACCTCGACGCGCAGGCGCTCGGGCGTGTGCCGCAGGACCAGCTCGCGCGGGCCGCCGGCGTGCAGGCAGGCATTGGTCACCACCTCGGAGACCAGGAGGAGCACGTCCTCCACGGCCTCGGGCCGCGCCTGCCACTGCCAGTCGGCCAGCGCCTGCCGGGTGAAGTCCCGGCACCGGCTCACGACCCCGGCCGTGGCACCGCCCAGGACCAGCCGCCGCGTCTGCTCGGTCACAGGGCCTCCTGTCTCCGCGCCGCGCTTACCCCCGTCAAAGGAAGCCAATCCTAGGGGGTGGCTCGCCGATCAGGCCGGAACAGCCCGGGCGCTCCCGGGTCCACATCCTGGACAACTACGCTCGTTTCATGAACGCAGCAGCCTTCGACCTCGCCGCCGTGAAAGACGCCGACCGGAAGCATGTCTTCCACTCCTGGTCGGCGCAGGAGCTGATCGACCCGCTCGCCGTCGCAGGGGCCGAGGGCTCGTACTTCTGGGACTACCAGGGCCACCGCTACCTCGACTTCTCCAGCGCCCTCGTCTACACGAACATCGGCTACCAGCACCCGAAGGTCACCGCGGCCATCCAGGAGCAGGCGGCCAAGCTGTGCACCGTCGCGCCCGGCTTCGCCGTCGACGTCCGCTCCGAGGCGGCCCGGCTGATCGCCGAGCGCACCCCGGGTGACCTCGACAAGATCTTCTTCACCAACGCGGGCGCCGAGGCCGTGGAGAACGCCGTCCGCATGGCCCGGCTGCACACCGGCCGCCCGAAGGTGCTGTCCGCGTACCGCTCGTACCACGGGGCCACCTCCACCGCGATCAACCTGACCGGTGACGCCCGCCGCTTCGGCAACGACAGCGCGACCGCCGGTGTCGTGCACTTCTGGGGGCCCTTCGCCTACCGCTCGCCCTTCTACTCGGCCGACGAGGCCGAGGAGTGCGAGCGGGCCCTGCGCCACCTCGAGGACACCATCGTCTTCGAGGGCCCGCAGTCCATCGCCGCCGTCATCCTGGAGACCGTCGGCGGCGCGCCGGGCGTCCTGGTCCACCCGGACGGCTACCTGGCCGGCGTGCGCGCGCTGTGCGACCGCTACGGCATCGTCTTCATCCTCGACGAGATCATGGTCGGCTTCGGGCGCACCGGTAAGTGGTTCGCCTCCGAGCACTGGGACGTCGTCCCCGACCTGATCTGCTTCGCCAAGGGCGTGACCAGCGGCTACGTGCCGCTCGGCGGGGTGGCCATCTCGGCCGCCATCGCCCAGACCTTCGCCCGTCGGCCCTACCCGGGCGGGCTGACGTACTCGGGGCACGTACTGGCCTGCGCGGCCGCCGTCGCCACCATCAACGTCATGGAGGATGAGGGCATCGTCGAGCAGTCCGCCCGCACGGGCGCGGAGCTCCTCGGCCCCGGCCTGCGCGCGCTCGCCGAGCGGCACCCCTCCGTCGGGGAGGTCCGGGGCCTGGGCACCTTCTGGGCCCTGGAGCTCGTACGGGACCCCCGGACGCGGGAGCCGCTGGTGCCGTACAACGCCTCCGGGGCGGACAACGCGCCGATGGTGGAGTTCGGGGCCGCCTGCAAGAAGGGCGGGCTGTGGCCGCTGATCGCCGGCAACCGCATCCACGTCGCACCGGCCTGCAACATCTCGCCGCAGGACGTCGCCAAGGGCCTGGAGATCCTCGACGGGGCCCTCTCGGTCGCGGACGCGCACATGCTCTGACCTGGGGATCTGTGGGGTCGCCCAATCCGCCGGTGCGGGTATTCGGAGGATCCGTGCGGTGGTCAACCCCCCGCATACATGCTGCAATCCGTGCAGGCCCGGATGCATGCACCGCAGGCCGAGCACCAAGCACCTACGGACCGGGATGCACGTCAGTCCCGGGGCGGCCCTTCGGGGCCGAACGGCGGGGAGCGGACCGACCGCTGGACGCCGGGCGTACGGGATCCAGACAACCGGACTCCGTGTTCCCGAGTACCCGAAGGAAGACAGCATGAGCAAGCACGTCCTGGCGCAGAACCAGTACGGCAAGGCCGAGAACCGAATCGTCAAGGTCACCCGCAAGGGCAACGACGGTTCCTGGCACGAGATCCGCGACCTCAACGTCTCCGTCGCGCTCCGCGGCGAGTTCCGCGACGTCCACCTGAGCGGCGACAACGGCAACTGCCTGCCGACCGACACCACCAAGAACACGGTGTACGCCTTCGGCAAGGAACACGGCATCGAGTCCCCCGAGGCCTTCGGCATCCTGCTCGCCAAGCACTTCGTCTCCTCCCAGCAGCCGATCCGCGAGGCGCAGATCCGCATCGAGGAGTACGTGTGGGACCGCATCCCGGTCCCGACGCGCAAGGAGCAGCACTCCTTCGTCCGCAAGGGCCAGGAGGTGCGCACCGCGCAGATCACCTACAGCGAGACCACCGGGCTCCAGGTCATCTCGGGCCTGAAGGACCTGACGGTGATGAACTCGACCAACTCCGAGTTCCACGGCTACATCAAGGACAAGTACACGACCCTCCAGGAGGCGTACGACCGCATCCTGGCGACCAAGGTGACCGCGCGCTGGGCCCATTCGGCACTGGCGGCCGACGACGCCGCGTACGACTGGGACGGGTCGTACCGGAAGGTCCGCAAGCACATGCTGGAAGCCTTCGCGGAGACGTACTCGTACTCGCTCCAGCAGACCCTGAACCAGATGGCCGAGCGGGTGCTCGACAACTGCCCCAAGGTCAACGAGGTGCGCCTCAACCTCCCCAACAAGCACCACTTCCTCGTCGACCTGGAGCCCTTCGGCCTCAAGAACGACAACGAGGTGTACTTCGCGGCGGACCGGATGTACGGCCTGATCGAGGGCACCATCCACCGCGACGGCGTGCAGCCGGTGATCGCCACCTCCGACTGGATCGTGGCCTGAGCCTCCGCGCGCGCTCCGTCGCCCGCCTCCTCGTCTAACCCTCCGCGGGGACCTCGTTCCCCAGCCGGAGGTTCCACCGCCCCGCCCGCCCGCTGAGTTCAGTGAGCGTGCGGGGTCGTGCGTCCAGCCGCCAGAACGTCTGCGGCGGCAGTTCCAGCGCGTGCACCACGGCCGCCCGGACGAAGGCCTGCTCGGCGGTGACCCGGTGGGTGCCGGGCTCCAGACCGTCCAGCCAGCTCCCGGCACGGGCGACGAGCGCCTCGACGGACTCCCCGCCGGGCGGGGCGTACGCGGGATCCGTCAGCCAGCGGTGCACCGCGGCCGGATCCTCGGCGGCCACCTCGTCCAGGGTCCGCCCCGCCCACTGCCCGGTGTCCAGGGCGTAGGGCCCGCCGGCCCCGAAGCGGTGGCGCCGCATGGCGGCGTCGAACTCCGGGGTGACGAGGTGAATTCGTACCGAAGAGGGCTTCATAAAGGGAGCGTAAGCTCGGTACGGTCGCGGGTGACACAACTGAATGACGACGGTACGGCGGAAGCACCGGTGAGAATCCGGCACGGTCGCGCCACTGTGAACCCTCCCGGAAGGGGGAGGCAAGTCAGACCCGCCACCGTCGTCGCGAGCACCACTGACCGGGACGCGTGTTCCCTCTGGAGGTACCTGTCATGGCCCACTCCGCCGTGCCCACGACGCCTGTCGCCGTCGCACCCCTCTCGCTCTCCGCGCTTGCTCCCTGGGCGGTCTTCGTCTCCGTCCTCACCCTCGTCCTGCTGTACTTCGTCGGCGTGGAGCAGGGCGCCACCGCGCTCTTCGAGGGCGAGACCGTCCACGAATGGCTGCACGACGGCCGCCACCTGCTCGGCTTCCCCTGCCACTGATCCCCCACTCGTGCAAGGGAACCGCAGCATGACTTCCTCCGCTCCGAGCACCACCTCCCCACGTACCGTCTCCCCCCGCACCCTGCTCGTGCGGGGCATGCTGGCCGGGCTGCTGGCCGGCCTGGTCGCCTTCCTCGTCGCGTACCTCCTCGGAGAGTCCAAGGTGGACGCGGCGATCGCCATCGAGGAGGCCGCGGCCGGCCACGACCACGGCCACGGCGAGGAGGCCCCGGTCAGCCGGGCCCTCCAGGCCACCGCCGGCCTCGGCACCGGCGTCCTGCTCTACGGGGTCGCGCTCGGCGGCATCGGCGCGCTCGTCTACTGCTACGCCCTGGGCCGCATCGGCCGCTTCGGCCCGCGGGCCACGGCCGCGCTGGTCACCGGGGGCCTGTTCGTCGCCGTGACCCTGGTGCCGTTCCTCAAGTACCCGGCCAACCCGCCGGCCGTCGGAGACCCCGAGACGGCCGCCCGGCGGACCACCCTCTACCTCCTGATGATCGCCCTGAGCGCACTGCTGGCCGCGGGCGCCCTCATCCTGGGACGGCGCCTCGCGCCGCGCCTGGGCAACTGGAACGCGAGCACCGTCGCCGGCGTGGGCTTCGTGGCCGCGGTCGGCATCTCCTACGCCCTGCTCCCCGGGGTCAACGAGGTCCCGGCGGGCTTCCCGGCCGCGCTGATCTGGGACTTCCGCCTCGCCTCCCTGGCCATCCAGACCGCACTGTGGGCGACTTTCGGCCTGGCCTTCGGTTATCTAGCCGAACGCGCCCTTGTGCCCGCCTCCGCACCCAAGGAGGCTGTGCAGCCCACAAGTTGACGATGAAGGGGCCGGTAGCACATGCCGACGGCGATCTGGCGGTGGCGGGGCTGGACGGGCGCGGCCCCGTTCTGGCTGAACTCCCTCCTGCTGCTCCTGGCCCCTTTCACCGCCGTCACCCTCCTCGCGCAGCTGGGCCTCATCACCGCCCTCGCCGCTCTCGGAGGGCTGGCCCGCCACCTCTGGTTCGGTGACTACGGACACCCGGCCATCCACCTCGCCGCCGCGCTGATGGGCGCGGCGGCGGCGACCCTCGTGGTGGTCTGAGCCCCGGTCACGGCGCCCGGCCGGCGGGCGTACCCGCGTCCCGCACCACGCGATGTCTGCCGTGCGGGGGTGTCTTCGTCCCCCGGTCGGACCCTTCTGCGGGCACTTCGGGGAACGTCCCGGCGTGTCGGGGCACACCCCTCGCATGAGCGGGACACGACGCGTGCGGACGACACGGAGGGCATGGAGGGTGCTGACCCAGGCCCTGACCGTGGCCTGCGTCGTCCTGCTGTGCGTGTTCGGCGCCGGCCCGGCGGGCGCGACGGCCGCCGAGCCCCGTACGAGCTCCTCAGCGCCCGCGGAACCCACCGAGGGACAGTCCGATCCGGCCGCCGATCCCGAAGCACGGGCCGCCGTACGGCCCCCCGCGCGCGGGCTGCCGGGCGTACAGCGCAGGCCGCTGCCGGTGTTTCACGTGAAACATGCGGCCGGTCCGCCCTGCCGCCCGGCGTCCGGGCCGGCCGAACCGGCGCTGTCCCGGCGGGCGGTGCGCAGTGTGGTCCTGCGCTGCTGACGGGTCCGGCCCGACCACCGGTCAGGCACTCGCAGCGCGTACCCCCACACCCCCCGAGCACCGCGAGGTTCCGCCATGCCCATCGACCCCTACGCTGCCCTGAACGCCATGCTCCGCGCCGAGGCCGCCCGTTTCACCCCTCCGGTCCGCCAGGCCGAGCCCGCCGCGGACAGGACCCCGGCCACCGCCGAGTCGGATAGCGAACCGCAGCCCGCCGCCGAGCCGGCCGCGTAGCGGCTCCCCGCAGGGTGGAGAAGCGCCCGGCCGAAAGTGCGGCCGGGCGCCGATCCCGAACTCAGTCCTCGCGCGTGCTCAGTCCTCGCGCGTGTAATAGCGGTAGAAGGCGGCCGCGCCGACGCCGATGCCCACGAACAGGCCGACGGTGGTGGCGCGGAGCACGGACGAGTTGGTGAGGCTGTGCAGATAGCCCGCGGCGATGCCCGTGAAGACGCCGTACGCGGCGGCGTGCGCCTCCCGCTTCAGCCGGGGGCCGACGCGGTTGAGCGCGAACATGCAGGCGGCGAAGAGCGCGCCGCACAGGATCCCGTAGAACACGTTCCCCGCGTCGACCGGGCCCATCTGACGCTGGATGAAGGCGGCCCAGACTCCGTAGACGAGTCCGGCGAGCAGGGCCCGCGTGAGGGCGTTCCTGACGGTGTGGTCGGTGTCCGCCGTCGAGCGGTAGTGGTGCCGCCGGGAGGCGGTGGGTGCCGCATGTGCCATGACGGGCTCCTCTCTCCCATCATCCAGGGCACACCCGGTGCCTGCGACCGGCAACTCGGCGAGCGGTGTCCGCGCTCTCGCCCGCACGGGCGAATCGGCGCACCCGCCCGCAGCAACGCCGCTCGCGCCCGGCCGCGCGGGCGCTTTCCCTGGTGACGTGCGCACCATCCTGTCGGCGGTACTCATCGTGCTCGTGGCCCTCCTGGTGCCCGCGAGCGCCGTCGCGTACTGGGCCGACCGCGAGCTGGGTGACGCCGACCGCTACACCGCCGCCATGTCCCCGCTCGCCGCGGACCCGGCCGTCCAGGGCGTGGTCGTCACCCAGGTCACCCGGGCCCTCGCCGGGCAGATCGACGCGGGCCCCTTCCAGGGCGGGGTCGAAGCCCTCCTCGGCGAGGCCATGCGCTCCTTCACCGGCACCCCCGCCTACCGGACCGCTTGGGACGCGGCCAACCGCGCCGCCCACGCCGCCTTCCTCGAGGCGCTCACCACCGGCCACGGCGACGCCGTCACCATCGACCTCGCGCCCGTGATCGCCCAGGTCAAGGGCGATCTCGTCGCCGACGGCGTGCCCTTCGCCGACCGCATCCCGGAGACCCACGTCTCCGTGAAGGTGATGGAGTACGACGGACTCGGCGCGCTCCGGAAGGGCTTCCGCATGCTCCAGGTCGCCGGCATCTGGCTCCCCCTGCTGACCCTCGCCCTGGCCGCCACGGCCGTCGCCGTCGCCGTCCACCGGCGGCGCGCCGTGGTGGCCACCGGGCTGGGGCTCGCCACCGGAGCCGTGCTCCTGTGGATCGCGGTGGCCCTGTGCCGCCGCCTCACCCTGGACGACCTGCCGGCCGACATCGACCGGGCGGCCGCCGGAGCGGTGTACGACGCCCTCACCGCGTTCCTGCGCACCACCGCCTGGGTGGTCCTCGCGGTCGGGCTCGTCGCCGCGCTGGCCGCCTGGCTGACCGGGCGGCTACGCCGCACCCCATAAGCTCGGAAGGTACCCAACGTAGGCAGAACGACGCAGAATAGCCCAGAAGAACCGATTCGCGAGCGGCGGCACGGAAACGGGAATGAGCACCGAACGCACCGAACAGATAGCGGCCGGGCGCTCCCGGCACCATCCGCTGGCCCCGCCCGCATGGCTGCTCAACGGACTGCGCCCGGCCACCGCCCCCATCCCCTGGGCCGCCGTGCTGCGCGCCGCCGTCGCACTCTCCGTGCCGCTCGCCGTCGGCTTCGCCCTGGACGAGCCCCAGTACGGCGCGCTCGTCGCGATGGGCGCCCTCTCCGGAGTCATCGGCGACACCGCCGACGCCTACCGGATGCGGATCCTGAACATCGCGGTACCGCAGCTCTTCGGGGCCGTCGGCGTCGCACTGGGCACCCTGGTCTTCGGACACGGCTGGCTGGCCGTCGGCGTCCTCACCCTCGTCGCCCTGGTCTCCGGGATGATCTCCTCCATCGGCACGGTCGCCTCCGTGTCCGGGCTGCTGCTCCTGCTCAACGCCGTGATCGGCGCCGGGCTGCCGCTGCCGCGGCCCTGGTGGACCGCCCCCCTGCTGCTGAGCGCGGGCGGACTGTTCGTCCTCGCGCTGACCCTGCTGGGCTGGCCGCTGCGCGGCCGCCGGCCCGAGCGCACCGCCGTCGCCGCCACCTACCGGGCCCTGGCCGACTCCCTGGAGGCCGCCGGCGGACCCGGCGCGGCCTACGAGGAGCGCCGCCAGCAGGTCACCCAGTCCCTGAACCAGGCCTACGACCTGGTGCTGGGCAGACGGGCCCGGGTGCACGGGCGCAGCCCCTCGCTGGTGCGGATGCTGGCCCAGCTCAACGTGGTGATCCCGCTGGTGGAGGCCGCGCCCGCGGCGCACCTGCGCGGCCGACCGCTGCCGCCGGAGATCCCGGCCGCCGTGCGGGAACTGGCCGCGGCCGTCGAGGAGGGCCGCACCGGCACCCCCGTACTCGATTTGCCCGCGCCGCACACCCCGGCGGAGCGGGCCATGGACTCCGCCCTGCGGCACGCGGCGGCCGTGGTGCACCTCGCGGAACAGGACGCCTACTCCGCCGGCAACGTGGCCGACGTCGACGACAAGCTCGGCCGGCCCGCCGCCCTCGGGGTCCGGGCCCGCCGCGCGGTGCGCGACATGGTGCTCTCCGGGGCCTCCTGGCGGTACGGGCTGCGGCTCGCCGTGTGCATCGGGCTCGCGCAGTCGCTCGTCTCGCTGGTCGAGGTCGAGCGGTCCTACTGGGTCGCGCTGACCGTCACCTTCGTCCTCAAGCCCGACTTCGGCTCGGTGTTCTCCCGGGCCGTGCTGCGCGCCCTGGGCACCGCGGCCGGGCTGGTCCTCGCCGCGGCCGTGCTCGCCGAGGTGCCGCGCGGCTGGTGGGACGTGCCCGTGATCGCGGTGCTCGGCGCGCTGATCCCGGCCTTCTCCGCCAAGGGGTACGCCTTCCAGACCGCCGCGATCACCCCCGTGATCCTGCTCCTCTCGGACCAGCTCAACCACCAGGGCTTCGACCTGATCCGGCCCCGGCTGCTGGACAGCCTGATCGGCTGCGCGATCGTGCTCGTCGCGGGCTACCTGCTGTGGCCCGAGAGCTGGCGCACCCGGATCGGGGACCGGCTCGCCGACACCGTGTACGACGCCGCCCGGTACCTGGAGCGGGCCTTCGCCCCCGTGGCGGACGAGGCCGCCCGCAGGGAGGCGCGCACCGTCCGCCTCCAGGCCAGGCGGCGGATCTACCGGGACCTGTCGGCCGTACGGAGCGAGTTCCAGCGGGCGCTGACGGAACCGCCGCCGACCGGGGCGCGGGCCGCCGCGTGGTGGCCGCTGGTGGTCGCCCTGGAGCGGATCGTCGACGCGACCACGGCGGCCCGGGTCCGGGTCAACCACGGGGCCGCGTCGCCCGCCGCGGCGGAGGTCGAGGCGCTCGCGCGGCAGCTGCGCGCCCTGGCCGAGGAGGTCCGCGGCACCCGCACGGCCGCGGCAAGGGCGGCGGCGCCGCCCGGAGCGGACGGGTCGGGCGTGCTGGCCCCGGTCCGCCAGGAGGTAGCGGCGGCCCGTGCGGTCGTCCATCCGGACGTCTGACCGGGGCGGGGGCCAGGGGTGGGGGCCCGGGGGATGGGGGGGCCTCCGGTTCACCCGGACGGACCTGTGCCCGGGCCGGTGGCCGCCCCCCGCGAGAGCATCGGTACATGCACCGCACCCCGGCCGTGATGCTCCTCGCCGCCGTCCTGGCGGCCTCGGCCGGATGCGCCGACGTGGAGGGGCTGCAGAGCGAGGGCGACCTCGGCACGGTGCACGCCCCCCGGACCCTGTGGAAGGACCTCCGCCCCGCCCCGCCCGAGCCGGGCGAGCAGCCCGGGGCCGCCGTGGTGCCGGGGCTCCCCGAAGCGGCGGGCCGGACCATGCGCGGCGTGGACGCGCTGGACGTCGTACGGGCCGACATCACCTCCGCCACCGCCCGGGACGGCGGGACCGGACGGCTCGTCGACCCCCGGGCGGTCCAGCGGCTCGCGCTGTGCACACAGGCTGTGGACGGAGGCCCCGACTGCCCGGTGCGCCCCAGCGTCCTGCACGACCTGACGGGCGACGGCCGGGAGGAGCTGATCACCGCCCTGGACATCGACGGGCGCCTCAGCGAACTGCGGGTCTACACCGTCCGCGAGGACGGGACCATCGCCCGGATCCTGTCCCGGCGCGCCGTACTGGAGGGCGTGGAGGTGGCCGCCGAGCACCTGGCGGTCCGCGAGCCCACCTCGAACCCGGAGTACGTCGCCGTCTCCGACTACGTGTGGGACCCCGACGCCGGGAGCATGAACCTGGAACAGCTCACGCTCGACGAGTGCCGGGCCCTCCCGGACACCCCCCTGAGCGGGGACCGGTCGCGATGCGCGCGCTGAGCAGCCTGCGCTGGAAGATCGCCCTGACCACCACGATGGTCTGCTGCATGGTCGCCGCCGTGCTCGGGATCCTGGTTCACAACGTGGTGTCCCGGCAGATCGTCGGCGAGGTCCGCAAGGAGGCGGCCGCGGACCTGGACCACGCCCTGGGCCACTACGAGTACGGCACCACGCACGGCGACGTGAACATCGCCCTGGACCCGCCCGACCTGCCGGAGCGGTTGCGCGAGCTCGTCGCCCGCGGGATGACCGGCAGCATGGTGGGCGATCACGCGGGCAAGCCCGTCATGTGGGCGGCCGGACCCGCCGACGACAAGGCCCTCGCCGTCTGGATCCCGTACGAGGACACCCGGGCCCGGCTGCGGCACATCGACACCGCGATCCTCGCCTCCTCGGCGCTCGCCGCCGGAGTGGTGGCGCTGGCGGGCCTCTTCCTGGCCAACCGGATCAGCCGGCGCCTCACGGCCACGGCCGCCGTGGCCCGCAGGATCAGCGCCGGGGACCTGGACGCGCGGGTGGACTTCCCCGCCGACGCGGCCGATGGGGCCGACGGAGCCGACGGGGACACAGCCGCGGGCGTGGGCGCGGACGGCCGGCGGGCGCGCCGGTCCCGGGACGAGGTACGGGACGTGGCGCAGGCACTCGACTCGATGGCCGGGTCGCTCCAGGAGCGGCTGGAGGCGGAGAAGCGCTTCACCGCGGACGTCGCGCACGAGCTGCGCACCCCGCTCACCGGCTCACTGGCCGCCGCGGCGCTGCTGCCGGAGGGCCGCCCCAAGGAGATGATCAACGACCGGCTCCAGGCCATGCACCTGCTCACCGAAGACCTGCTGGAGATCTCCCGGCTGGACTCGGGCGTGGAGCGCGCCGACCTGGCCCGCGTGGAGCTCGGCCGGGCGGTGGAACGGGCCGTCGCGGGAACCCGGGTGGCCGCTTCCGTACGGGTCGTCCGGGACGCGGTGGTCCTCACCGACCGGCGCCGTCTGGACCGGATCCTGACGAACCTGCTGGTCAACGCGGACAAGCACGGCGGGCCGCCGGTGGAGGTGACGGTGGAGGGGCCGGTGGTGGTGGTACGCGACCACGGGCCCGGCTACCCGCCCGAGCTGATCGAGCAGGGGCCCCAGCGGTTCCGCACCGGTGATCCCGGACGAGGGCGCGGCCACGGGCTGGGCCTGACGATCGTGGCCGGCCAGGCGGCGGTCCTGGAGATCTCCCTCGGCTTCGCCAACGCGCCCGACGGGGGCGCGGTGACCACGCTCCGGCTGCCCGTCGGGCGCCTGGCGGATGCGGAACCGCCGGGAGGCGACCGGTGAACGGCGGCGGGCCGCGCTCCGCGTGACACGAGGTGCACGCGGAACACGGCCCGCCGGACGGGTGAGTCCGGTCAGCGGGACCGGTCAGACACCGATGTTGCGGCCGTCCTTGCGCCAGACGGACACGACCGCCGGACGGACGATCTTGCCGGGGCCGTCGGGCCACACGGACTGCGGCTTCTCGACCGACGCGCCGTCGAGCTCGCCCGGGTGCTGCACGGCAACCAGGACGCGCTTGTCCTGGATGATCGGGCCGCAGGTCTCGGCGCCGCGCGGGACGGTCAGGAACTGCTTCAGCTCACCGCGGCGCTCACCGGCGGTCGCGACGCCGAACAGGCCGTCGTGGGAGCCGAGCTGGTTGCCGTCCGTGGAGATCCACAGGTTGCCGTGCGGGTCGAAGGCCACGTTGTCCGGGCAGGAGATCGGGCTGACCTTGTCCTTCGGGAAGCCCGCGAAGTAGGTCGCCGGGTCGTTCGGGTCACCGGCCACCAGGAACAGCCGCCAGGCGAAACCGTCGCCGGCCGGGTCGTCGAAGTTCTCGGCGAGCTCCAGGATCTGGCCGTGCTTGTTCAGGTTGCGCGGGTTGGCCTCGGTGGCGCCTTCCTTGCCCGGCTTGCCGCGGTCGGTGTTGTTGGTCAGCGCGACGTAGACGCGGCCGGTGCGCGGGGAGGGCTCGACGTCCTCCGGGCGGTCCATCTTCGTGGCGCCCACCTTGTCGGCGGCCTGGCGCGTGAAGACGTACACCTCCTCGGCGGTCATGCCCTCGACGTGCGAGACGTTGCCGGTGGCCAGCTTGATCCACACGCCGGAACCGTCGAACTCGCCGTCGTCGGGCAGCTTGCCCGAACCATCGAGGGCGGCCGCCGGGGAGTCACCGGTCAGCTTGGCGACGTACAGGGTGCCCTCGTCGAGCAGCGTGAGGTTGTGCTCCTTCGCCGCGCGCGAGTTGCCCTTCTTCATCTGCTTCGACGAGACGAACTTGTAGAAGTAGTCGAAGCGCTCGTCGTCGCCCATGTAGACGACCGGCCGGCCGTCCTCGGTCAGGCGGGGCTGAGCGGCCTCGTGCTTGAAGCGGCCGAGCGCGGTGCGCTTGCGGGGAACGGAGTTGACGTCGTACGGGTCCAGCTCGACGACCCAGCCGTGCCGGTGCGACTCGTTGGGCTCCTGGGCCACGTCGAAGCGCTTGTCGAACCGCTCCCACTTGCGCTCGGAGGCACCGGCGGTCACGCCGTAGCGCTTCAGGCGGGCGGCCCGGACGGGGTCGGTGACCTGGCCGGCGTTGGCGAAGTACTGGTTGAAGTTCTCCTCGCCGTGCAGGGTGGTGCCCCAGGGAGTGGTGCCGCCCGCGCAGTTGTTGAGGGTGCCGAGCACCTTGGTGCCGGTCGGGTCCACGGAGGTCTTCAGCAGGGCGCCGCCCGCGGCCGGGCCGGCCATCCTGAACTCGCTGGTGGCGGTCAGCCGGCGGTTGAGCTGGTGGCGGGAGACGGCCGTCAGCTTGCCGCTGCGGTGGTCCTCCTGGACGACGACCACGGACAGGCCGTGCGCGGCCCAGGCGATCTCGACCTGCTCGCGGGTCGGGTTCGCCGGGTCGTACGCCTTGAACATGAGCTGCTCGTCCGTGTACTCGTGGTTGGCCACGAGCAGCTGCTGGCGCTCGTAGTCGCCGCCGAGCGGGAGCAGGCTCAGGAAGTCGTTGTTGTAGCCGAACTGACCGGCCTGGGCGGCGGCGGTCTGCCTGTCGGGGTTGAAGCCCGGGGCGCCCTTGATGATCGGGTCGCCCCAGCGGATGACCACGTTCTGCTCGTGGCCCTCGGGGACGGTGACCTTGTCGTCGGTGTTCGGCGCGACCGGCTTGAAGCGCAGGCCGCGGGCCGCCTGGCCGGCGTCCTTGGCGCCGGCGGCCGCCGCCTCGGTGGCGTTGGCGGCCTGCCCGCCGCCGCCCGCGCCGAGGGTGACGGCGGTGCCCGCGGCCGTGACGACGGTGACGACGGCCGCCGAGCGCAGCATCGAGCGACGGGAGTAGGCGCGGGCTATGACGTCGCCCGCGTACTCGTTGTCGCTCGTGTTGGGCACCTCGTGGAAGCAGGCGTCGCCGCAACGGTAGCGACAGGTGAGGGCGGAACGGCCGCCCCCATGCGGGTTGCCGATGAGCGGCAGGAGCTTGCGCACGAGTGTCCTCCGAGTAGCTGCGTGGGCGCCGACAACGTGTCGGAACGATCCAGCCGTGACGGTAGGCGCGGGTTGCGCCGAAGCGGCGGCGCGGGGATGAACGGTCGGTGAACCCGGCACGTCGGAGCGACAGTTCGGGGCAGGGTGCGGGATGGGTGTGAGGGTGGCCGGGGGCCGGACACCACGAAAGGTGCCCCTGCCGAAGATCCAGCCAGGCGGCCGATAACCTTACGTGTCCACTCTGGGCAGGGATCATCCGCGCAGCACGGACAAATGACGCACGCACTCATGCGAAAGGCCTGGCCCATGGGTATTCGGAGCTTGTTGCGCAAGGTGTTCGGACGGTCTGCGGAACCCGTTCCGGAGACTTCGGACGCCCCTTCCGCGGGCCTGCCGAGCCAGGCGGAACGCACCCCGCTGGACGCGGCTGCGGAACTGGTGGCTGCCTCCTTCGACAACCCGACGGTTCCGCCGCAGTCGGCGCCGCGGGACCGCGAGCCGGGGACGGTCCTCACCGCCCCCGCTCCGGCCACGACCCCGGACCCGACGGTCCCGGAGGCCCGCCGGGCGCCCACGCCTGCGGCGCAGCCGGACCCGTCGCCGGTGGCGGAGCCCGTGACCGAGGCCGCGCCGGTGGCCGCCGAGGCCCCGGTGGCCGAGGCGGAGCCGGTGGCCGAGGCCGAGGCCGTCGCCGCAGAGGTCGCCGAACCCCAGCCGGTGGCCGCCGAGACCGTCGCCGAGCCGGTGGTCGAGGCCGAGGCCGTCGCCGCCGAGGTCGCCGAACCCCAGCCGGTGGCCGCCGAGGCCGTCGCCGAGCCGGTGGTCGAGGCCGTCGAGGCCGAGGCCGAGGCCGAGCATGCCGAGGCCGTGGCCGTCGAGGTCGTGGCCGAGCCCGTGGTGGAGCCCCTGGCCGAGGCAGAGGTCGTGGCCGCCGAAGCGGAGCCCGTCGCTGAGGTGGAGCCCGTCGCCGTCGAGGCCGAGCCCGTCGTGGAGCCCGTGGCCGAGGCAGCCGCCCCTGAGGCGGAGCCCGTTGCCGAGGTGGAGGCGGAGCCCGTGGCCGCCGAGGCCGAGGCCGAGGCCGAGAACGAGCCGGTCGCCGCCGAGGCAGAGGCCGAGCCCGTCGCCGCCGCCGAGGCAGAGGCAGAGGCCGAGCCCGTCGCCGCCGAGGCCGAGGGTGGGCCCGCGTACGCGCTCGCCGCCGTACGGCGGGAGGCGCCGGCGCTGGCCGGGGCGTACAAGGCCGCCGGGCAGGTGCTGCGGGGCAAGGGCAAGGCCGGGGCGCGGGCCAAGGTGTACCTCGTCCTGGACCGGTCGGGCTCGATGCGCGGGTTCTACAAGGACGGCAGCGCCCAGTACCTCGCCGACCACGCCCTGGCCCTGGCCGCGCACCTCGACGAGCAGGCGACCGTCCACACGGTGTTCTTCTCGACGGAGCTGGACGGCACCGCCGACCTGACCCTCGACGGCCACGACGGCGCCTGGGTCGAGGCCCGGCACGCCGAACTCGGCCGGATGGGGCGCACCAGCTACCACGTGGCCGTGGAAGCGGTCGTCGAGCGCTACCAGAAGGACGGCGGCGAGGGCCCGGCCCTGGTCGTCTTCCAGACCGACGGCGCCCCCGACAACCGCCAGCCCGCCAAGGCGGCCCTGGCCGAGGCGGCCGCCACCGCCCCGGGCGTCCACTGGCAGTTCGTCGCCTTCGGTGACCACGACGCCAAGGCCTTCGACTTCCTGCGCAAGCTGGACGCCGACAACGCCGGCTTCTTCCACGCCGGCCCCGCCCCGACCGAGCTGACCTCCGCCGCCCTCCTCAAGGGGATCCTGGAGCGCTTCTAGCCGCGAACCCGGTCCGGAAACGGACGAAGGGCCCGGGATCCAGTGGTGGATCCCGGGCCCTTCGTCGCTGTGAACCTAGCGCGCGGCGTCCGGGTGGACGGCCTCGGCGATCGGCTTGGCCTCCGCCGGCTTCGCCTCCACCGGCTTGCGCAGGGCGATGTTCAGCTCGCGCAGGCGGGTCTCCTCCAGCACCGTCGGCGCGCCCATCATCAGGTCCTGGGCGTTGCCGTTGAGCGGGAAGGCGATGGTCTCGCGGATGTTCGGCTCGTCGGCCAGCAGCATCACGATGCGGTCGACACCCGGTGCGATGCCGCCGTGCGGCGGGGCGCCGAGGCGGAACGCGCGCAGCATGCCCGCGAACTCGCGCTCGACGGTCTCGGCCTCGTAACCGGCGATCTCGAAGGCCTTGAGCATGACCTCGGGCTCGTGGTTGCGGATGGCGCCGGAGGACAGCTCGATGCCGTTGCAGACGATGTCGTACTGCCAGGCCAGGATGTCGAGCGGGTCCTTCTCCTCCAGGTCCTTCATGCCGCCCTGCGGCATGGAGAAGGGGTTGTGGGAGAAGTCGATCCGGCCGGTCTCCTCGTCCTTCTCGTACATCGGGAAGTCGACGATCCAGCAGAACCGGAAGACGTTCTCCTCGAACTGGCCCGCGCGCTTGGCGGCCTCGACGCGGACGCCCGACATGATCTTGGAGACCTCGTCGAACTCGCCCGCGCCGAAGAACACGGCGTGGCCGGGGGCCAGGCCCAGGCGCTCGGTGAGGACCTTGACGTTCTCCTCGGTGAGGAACTTGGCGATCGGACCGGTCAGGGCGCCGTCCTCGCCGACGCGGACCCAGGCCAGGCCCTTCGCGCCGAGCGAGATCGCGTACTCGCCGAGGCCGTCGAAGAACTTGCGCGGCTGCGCGGCGGTGTCCGGGACGGCCAGCGCGCGCACGTGCTTGCCGGCGAAGGCCTTGAACTCCGAGCCCTCGAACACGTCGGTGATGTCGACGAGTTCCAGCTTGGAACGCAGGTCGGGCTTGTCGTTGCCGTACTTGAGCATCGACTCGCGGAAGGGGATCCGCGGGAAGGGGGAGGTGACCTCGCGGCCGTTGCCGAACTCGGTGAAGAGCTCGGTCATCAGGCGCTCGATCGGCTGGAAGACGTCCTCCTGCTCGACGAAGGACATCTCCACGTCGAGCTGGTAGAACTCGCCCGGCGAGCGGTCGGCGCGGGCGTCCTCGTCGCGGAAGCAGGGCGCGATCTGGAAGTACCGGTCGAAGCCGGAGATCATCAGCAGCTGCTTGAACTGCTGCGGGGCCTGCGGCAGGGCGTAGAACTTGCCCGGGTTCAGGCGGGACGGGACCACGAAGTCACGGGCGCCCTCGGGGGAGGTCGCGGTGAGGATCGGGGTCGCCATCTCGTTGAAGCCGAGGGCCACCATCTTGGAGCGGATGGAGGCGATGACGGCGGACCGCAGCATGATGTTGCGGTGCATGCGCTCGCGGCGCAGGTCCAGGAAGCGGTACTCCAGGCGCCGCTCCTCGTTCACCCCGTCGTCGGTGTTGATCGTGAAGGGCAGCGGGGCGGCCGCGCCGAGCACCTCGACCTCGGCGGCCTCGATCTCGATCTCACCGGTCGGCAGCTCGGGGTTGATGTTCTCGGCACCGCGCGAGACGACCTTGCCGTCGACCCGGACCACGGTCTCCTTGGAGAGCTTGTCCAGGACCGCGGCGGCAGCGGTGCCGGGACGGGCCACGAGCTGCGTGATGCCGTAGTGGTCACGCAGATCGATGAAGAGGATGCCGCCCAGGTCTCGACGGTTGTGCAGCCAGCCGCTCAGCCGGACGTCGGCGTTGACGTCAGAGGCGCGGAGCTCGCCGCAGGTGTGGGACCTGTACCGATGCATCAGTCATCCAGTTCTTCGCGATACCAGGGTGGGATTCAACCCTCACAAGGTTACCGTCCGGGCGGGGGGCCGGTCGGGCACGCCCGGCGGGGGCCGGGCGAAGGCTCCCGGCGGGCCCGCTGGAGAGGCACGCCGGTGGGATGAGCTGTAAAGATGGCCAGGTGCGCACCGAGGACGTCCTGGCCGCCATCGCGACCGGCCTGTGGCGATGGGACAACGCCTCCGGGACGGTCACCCTCGACGGCGAGGCCGCCCGGCTGCTCGGGCTGCCCGCGGAGCCTGTGGTGCTGCCGGAGGTCGCCGTACGCTCCCGTTTCCACCCGGTGGACTGGAACGAGATCAACGGGATCGTCAACCTGGCCGTGGCCGAGGACACCCTCGCCGAGGCCCGGCTGCGGATCATGGACGAGGACGGACGGGTCCTGCGGACCGTACGCAGCCGCTCGAAGCCGCTGGAGAACCGGACCGCCGAAGGGCGCGTCGACTACGAGCTGATCGGCACGATCCAGGAGATCGCCGAGCCGCAGCCCGGGACCACGGCCGTGCACACCCCGATCACCGGCGACTGGCGGCGCTCCCGCGAGGCGTTCCTGCTGGACGCGGGCCGGGCCCTGGCGGAGGCCCGGTCCACGACCGAGGTGCTGCGGGTCGCGGCCTCCCTGTCCATGCCCGGCTTCAGCCCCGACGGGCTGGCCGTCTTCGGGGTCGCCGGGGACCGGCTGTCGATCATCGGGCACCACGGGCACGGCCCCGGGGACGAGGCGCCGTTCTCGGACATGCGGCTGGACACGGACTACCCGGCCACGGAGGTCGTCCGGACCGGCCGGGCGATCTACCTGCCCTCCCCGGAGGACTACAAACGGCGCTTCCCGGCCACCTGGCCGCTCGCCCAGCGCTTCGGGCGGGCGTCCTGGGCCTTCCTGCCCCTCATCGTGGCCGGGCGGACCATGGGCGCCTGGATGGCCGCCTTCAAGCACCCGGTGTCCTTCTCCCCCGACGAGCGGTCCGTCCTGACGACGGTGGCCCGGATGCTGGCCCAGGCCCTCCAGCGGGCCGGGGTGGCCGAATCCGAGCGGGAGCTCACCACCGGCCTGCAGCGCTCGATGATGCCGCAGCTCGGCCCGGAGATCCCTGGCATGACGATCGCCGCCCGGTACGTCCCGACGGGCGGCGGCCTCCAGGTCGGCGGCGACTGGTACGACATGATCCCGCTGCCCTCCGGCCGGTTCGCCCTGGTCATCGGGGACGTGCAGGGGCACGACGTGCGGGCGGCGGGGCTGATGGGTCAGCTGCGGATCGCGGTGCGCGCGTACGCCTCGGAGGGCCACCGCCCCGACGCGGTGCTCTCCCGCGCCTCCCGCTTCCTCGCCGGACTGTGCGCCTCGCAGGAGAGCGACGCGTACGGGGGCCGGAGCGCGGGCCCGGACGCGTACGGGGGCGAGGGCGCGGGCCCGGACGCCGACGCGGACTTCCTGAGCCCGCGCTTCGCGACCTGCCTGTACGTGGAGTGCGATCCGCAGACGGGGGTCCTGGAGGTGGCCCGCGCCGGCCATCCCGACCCCGCGGTGCGGATGACGGACGGGACCGTCCTGATGCGCCCCACCTCCGGCGGGCTCCCCCTCGGGATCGTCCCGGACACCGACTACCCCACGACCCGGTTCACCCTGGAACCCGGCGAGACGATGATGCTGTGCACCGACGGGCTCATCGAGACCGGCGGGCACGACCTCGACACCGGCTGGGCCCGGCTGCGGGCGATCCTGGAGGCCGAGACCCCCGGCTCGGTGAGCCCGGTGCCCGGCCACGGCGAGCCGGGGCACGCCGAATCCACGCTCCCCGAGGCCGGCCACCTGGAGAAACTGGCCGACCTGCTGGTCCAGGCCGTGCACGGGCCCTCCTCGCACCACACCACCGGCCCGCTCGCCGACCGGCGCGAGGACGACATAGCGGTGGTCCTGCTGTGGCGCGAGAGCAAGGACTGCGGCTGCGGCGTCCCGCAGCGCCCGTCCCGGCCGGCCCGCCGCACCATGCTGACCGTGGCCCAGGCGGAGCCGGAACGGATCTCGGGCGCCCGGCAGCAGATCCGCGAGCTGCTGCACGACTGGGCGGACGCCGAGCAGGTGGACTCGGCGGTGCTCATGGTCTCCGAGATGGTGACGAACGTGCTGATGCACACGGACGGCGACGCGCTGCTGGTGGCCGAGGCCGTGGGCGAGCTGGGTGAGCGGCGGCTGCGCATCGAGGTGGCCGACGCGAGCGACGAGCTCCCGCACAAGCGGCAGCCGGGCGAGATGGCCTCCAGCGGCCGCGGCGTCCTGCTGATGGAGATGCTCGCCGACACCTGGGGCGTCGATCCGCGCGGTGAGGGCAAGTCCATCTGGTTCGAGCTCGCCGAGCAGTCGAAACCGGATCCCGACCCGCTGGACTGAGCCCCCGGACGGCGGCGGCAACCGTGCTTGGATACAGCCGTGCCGACTCCGCTGCTGCCCGAGCCCGTGCGGCGACTCGCCGCCTGGTGCGCCGTCGCCCTCCTCCTCGCCGCCGTGCTGGCCGTCGTCGTGTGGCTGTGCGGCGTGTTCCGGACGGTCGTCACGCCCGTACTGCTCGCCGTGCTCGGCACGGCGCTGCTCGGGCCGCTGCACCGGCGGCTGGTGCGCATGAAGGTCAACCGCTCGCTGGCCGCGGCCCTCACCTGCCTCGCCGTGGTCGCGGTCGTCGGCGGGGCCTCGTACATCGTCGTCCTCGCGCTCATCGAGACCGGCGACCAGATCGTCGACGCCCTGCGGCGGGCCGGCCAGAGCCTCGCGGAGCACTTCGGGGCGCTGGGCACCTCGTTGGAGGACGTCGCGAAGAACTCCAAGGACCTGCTCGCCAAGTTCGGCGGCACGGCCGCCTCGGGGGTGGTCGCAGGGCTCAGCGTGGTGGGGACGGTTCTCGCGACGGCACTGCTGGCGCTCGTGCTGATCTTCTTCTTCCTGCGCGACTCCCACCGGGCCGTGGGCACGCTGCGCGCGCTCGTCCCGAGCCGCTCGGGCGACCTGATGGAGGCCATGGGACGGCGCGCCTTCGAGGCCGTCGAGGGCTTCATGCGCGGGACCACCTTCGTGGCCCTGGTGGACGCCGTGCTGATCGGCGCCGGTCTGCTGGTGCTCGACGTGCCGGGCGCGCTGGGGCTGGCCGCCCTGGTGTTCGTGACCGCGTACATCCCCTACCTGGGCGCCTTCCTCTCCGGCGCCGTGGCGGTCCTCGTCGCCCTCGCCGACCGGGGCTGGGCCATCGGGCTGTGGACGCTCGGCGTGGTGCTGCTGGTCCAGATGATCGAGGGGTACGTGCTCCAGCCGATGGTGCAGAGCCGCACCGTGCAGATGCACCCGGCCGTGGTCATGCTGGCCATCACGGCCGGGGCGAGCGTCGCCGGGATCCTCGGCATGCTGCTGGCGGTGCCGCTGACCGCGGCCGCCTTCGGGGTGGTCTCGGAACTCCGGGCCCGGTACGCCGTCCCGGTGACCGGTCCTCTCGATACGTAACAGCAGGTGGGGCCCGCGATCTGACACCCCGTCGGTTCCTGCAATACCATGTGAGCTGTCTCATGTGCCGAGACTTTGCTCTCCCGTTACCCGATGCTTACGATCGTATTTCGAACAGTCCATCGGGGGAGAGTGACTGCTTTGCACACCATGGAGTCCCGTCGTGCGTCCATCGCCGTCCGCGTGCCTGACCAGCACACGGAACTGGCGGACCTGGACGCCCACACCGCGGGCACCTGCGACTGCGCACTGCTGCGCGGCGCCGTCAACGATCCACGGGGGATCGAGACACTGACCGGGCGTGAGCGACAAGTGCTCACACTGCTCGGCCACGGCATGCCCAACCGGCTCATCGCCCGCCGGCTGGGCATCGTCGAGCGGACCGCGAAGGCCCATGTGGCCAGCATCGTGGAGAAGCTCGGCGTCAGCTCCCGGCTCGAAGCCGCGCTGATGGCCCATCTGCACCATCCGCTCATCTGCACCGGGGACATTGTCCCAAGGGACACCTCACCAAGGGCCAATATCCGTACCACAGCCCACGGTTGTTGACTGGGACACGTCCGCCGGAACCAGAGGCGGACGTTTCCAAAGATCTGGAGAGCACAATGCAGAAGATCGAGAACGTCAACATCATGGAGCTCGTCGGTGGCTTCGAGGCCTACGCCGACGCGGCCGAGCTGAACTTCGAGGCGTCGGCCGACGCCCCGGCGATCACGCCGACCCTCACCACCATCGCCTACACCAAGGTGAGCGTCGCCGCCGGCACCGCTTCCTGGAAGTACGGCTGCTGATCCAGCAGTAGCGGCGGCCGGTAACGGCTGAACCGAGCGGTCCTGGGCGCGGGCAAGGCGCCCAGGACCGCCACAGCCCCGTGCTCCGGGTCCGTGACCCGGGCGGGGCACCACCCATTCTTCCCGCCCGTCCTCCTTCCCTGCCCTTCCTCTTCCGTGACTCCCGGAGGTCCGGCGATGAGCCGCAGTGTCTCTGTTCTCCTGCCCATCGTCCCGACCCGCGCGGAGCAGGCGGCGCCGTTCGCGGCGTTCGTGCAGTGGCGCGGAGCGCGGGCACTGTGGCAGGGACAGCTCCTGCTCAACGAACAGCACCAGATCCTCGCGCAGTTGAGCGGCATGGGCCTGCGCGTCCCGTTCGGCATCGGTGTCTCGCTGATGCCGCTGCGCCATCCCGCCCAGGCCGCCATCGAGGCCCGCACCCTCGCCGCGGCCTCCGGCCACCCGGTCACCGCCGGATTCGGGCCCGGTGCACGCGCCTTCCAGGCAGCCCTGCTCGGCGAGCCCTACAAGAGCCCGCTGACCGCCTGCCGCGAATACCTGACCATCGTCCGCGCGCTGCTCGACGGCGAAGAGGTCGACCAGCGCGGCACCTACTTCTCCTACGCCGGCTCCATCCCCCGCTCGCCCGCACCCCCCGTCGAGGTGGGCCTCGGGGTGCTGCGCCCCGGCATGGCCCGGATCGCAGGGGAGAGCGCCGACGTGGCGATCACCTGGCTCACCCCGCCGGCGTACGTGCGCGACGTCATCGTCCCCGCGCTGCGCGAAGGGGCCGAAGCCGCGGGCCGGCCCGTGCCGCGTGTCGTGTCCGTCGTCCCCATGGCCGCCGCGGCCGACGGCAGGAACACCCTGGCCGTCCTCGGAACCGGCAGCTCCGACCACTTCGCCGCGCCGCACTACCAGGACATGCTGAACCGCGCCGGCGTACAGGTCGACGGCGAGGACCCGACGGCCACCGCCAGGAGCCTGCTCGCCGCGGGAGGAGCCCTCACCGGCGACCCCGCGGAACTGGCCGCGGGCATCGCCGCGTACCACGCGGCGGGCGTCGACGAGGTGGTCCTCAACAACGTGGGAGTGGGCATGCTGGAGGGACCGCGGGCCGTACTGCGCGACCTGGAAGCGCTGTTCACCGGGAACGGCTGGTAGCCGCCGTGACCCACCCCACCGAGCGCACCGAGCGCATCACCGACACCGCTCCCGCCGCGGGCACCGAGCCCGCCGGGCTCGGTTTCACCCGGCTCCTCTTCATCGCCACCGGCTCCGTCTCCGCCGCCGAACTGCCCTCCTGGATCACCTGGCTGCGCTCGACCCACCCCGCTCTGGAGATCCAGACCATCCTCACCCGCAGCGCCCAGCGGTTCGTCACGCGCGAGACCCTCAACCTGCTCACCGGCCGCCGCACCCTGGTGGACGCCTGGCCGGACGAGCCCGTGCTGCGCGCCCCGCACGTCGACCTGACCGCCTGGGCCGAGGCCGTACTCGTCTACCCCTCGACGTTCTCGTACACCGCCCGGCTCGCGCTCGGCCTCGCCGACAGCCCCTCGCTGCTCACCGCGCAGTGCACGGCGGCGCCCGTCGCCGTCGCCCCCGCGCTGCCGCCCGGCGGCGCCCAGAGCCATGCCTACCGCCGCCACGCCGAGGCCCTCGCGGAGCGCCCCAACTGCGTCGTCCTGCCGCCCGTGCCCGCGCTCAGCCTGACCACCGGGCGCACCGACAGCTGGGCCCCGGCCCCGCTCCCCGATGTGGTGGACGGCCTCGCCGCGCTGCACCGCAGCATCACGGCGGAGCCGACGCCATGAGCGGCGTCGTGGTCGACGCCTACGCGACAGGCCTGCTCTCCACCACCGTCACCGCCCTGCCCGACGGCGGCCACCGCTGGCTGCGCCGGCCCGGTGCGGGGGCTCCGGAGGCCTTCACACCGCTCACCGCCCGCCTGCGCGAGCTCGTCGAGCAGGCCTCCCCCGGCCCGGGTACCCGCCTGCTGACCGGGGATCCCGCGCCGGACGGCGCCCGGACGTACGCCGCCCCCGGCCCGTACTCCGTGGCCCACTGGCTCATCACCGGGGGTGGACCGCACGCCGTCCCCGGCGGCCACAGCGCGCTCACCGGCACCCTCCGGGAGGTCGGCGCGCTGCTCGCCGCACTCCACGCCCCGCCCGTCCCCGAGGAGGCCCGGCGGCCCGCGCGCGCGGTCGTACGGCTGCACGCCTGGCTGTCGGGCCGTACGACCGCCGGCGGAGCCACCGCCGCGGACCTGCTGGGCGAGGCGGCCGTGGCCCCCCTTCTCGCCTGGGTGTCGCAAGCCCTCGGCCCCGCGGACGGCCACGTCCTGTCGCACGGCGCGCCGGGCCTCGGCTCGCTCCTCCCCGCCGCCGGAGCCGCACCGGCGGTGCTGCTGACGGGCGAGGACCTGTGCGCCGCCCCGCCCCATTTCGACCTGGGCTGGCTCGCCGGGGAACTCCTGGAGTTCCGCTGGCTGCTGGGCGCCGCCGCCGACCCGCAGGTCTGGCAGCAGCTGCTGGACGCCCTCTTCGACGGCTACGGCGGCGACGCCGCGGCCGCGCGTGAGGGCCACCTGCACGGCACCGCCCTGCGCGTTGCGCTGCACGCGCACGACACGGCCGCGTACATCCCGGCCTCGACCGGCCAGGCCCGCCTGTACGGCGTGCTCGCCGCCACGCTCACCGAGGGGGCGGCCGCATGACCGACACCACGGGCATACGCAGGCTGACCCTCGACAACGGGCTGCGCGTACTGATCGACACGACGGCCGCGGGCGGGCTGACGGCGGTCGCCGTCCACTACGGCGTCGGCTTCCGCTCGGAGCCCGAGGGCCGCGCCGGCCTCGCGCACCTGCTGGAACACATGATGTTCGAGGGCAGCGAACGCTTCCCCGACCGCGCCTACTTCGCCGACCTCATGGCGGGCGGCGGATCCGCCGAGGGCACCACCCACCAGGACTACACGGACTACGTCCACGTCGTTCCCACCGCGGCTCTGGAGCGCGCGCTGGCCGCCGAGGCCGACCGGATGCGCGCCCCCCGCTTCACCGCGGACTCCCTCGCCGAGCAACTCAGCGGCATCGAGGCCGAGATCAAGGCCGCCGTGTACGACGCCCCGCTCGGCGGGCTGCCCTGGCCCCTGCTGCCCGCCCTGCTCTACGACCGCTGGACGAACACCCACGACGGCTACGGCGACCTGCGCGACCTCGCCCGCCTGACCCCCGAGGACTGCGCCGGCTTCTTCCGCGAGCACTACGCCCCGGGCAACGCCGTGCTCACGGTGAGCGGCGCGGACGACCCCGAGCAGGTCGCCGCCCTCGTCACCCGGCACTTCGCCGCGGTCCCGGCCGGGCCCGCCCGGCCCGACGCCGCGCACCGCCCGGTGCTGGCCGAACCCCCGCTCACCGCGGACCGGGTGAGCGTACGGACCGTGCCCGGCGGTGGCGCCGTCTGCCTCGGCTACCGGTTGCCCGACCCCGCGGCCGACCTCGACGGCTACCTCGCCCGGCTCGTGGCAGCCCGGCTGCTGGCCGTGCCGCCGGTCGACGCGGGCTGCGGATTCTTCGGCCCGCTGGACGCGCTCGACCCCGACACCCTCGTCATCACCCTGCCCGCCGCCGACGAGGACGGGGTACGGGCCGCGCTGCACCGGGTCGACGGGGCCCTGCGCGCCATCGCCGATGCCGACGAGGTCGCCGACGCCGAGGTCCGGCAGGCGGCCCGGCGGCTCGCCGACGACCACCTGCGCGCCCATCACGGGCCGGGCCCCCGGGCCCGCGCGCTCGGCCGGCTGGAGATCCTCTTCGGCGAACCCGCCCTCCTGGACGAGCTGCCCGCCCGCCTGCGAGCTCTTGGCGCCGGCGAAGTCCGCGCGGCCGCCGGTGCGCTGGCCGCGGACCACCGGGCGGTGCTGGCGCTGCTCCCGGGCGGCACACCGGTCCCCTTCCGCGGCCTGGGCACCGCCGTCCGCGCCGTCGCCCCGGTTCCCGCGCCCGCCACTCCCGCCACCGCCGCCGCCGCCCCGCCCACCGGCACCGTGACCGGCACCGGCACCGGCACCGGCACCGGCACCGGCACCGGCACCGGCACCGCAGCATCCGCTGCCTCTTCCGTCTCTCCCGCCCCCACCGGCACCCCGGCGGCCCCGGCGGCCCCGGCGGCCCCGGCACCCGCCACCCGGCGGTCGACCGCCCCGGCGGCCCCGGCCGCCCCGGCCGTCCCGGCGGCCCCGGCCGTCCCGGCCGCGCTGCGGCTGCCCGCCTTCGCCGAGACCGGCCCCGGGCCCGCCGCGGGCCGCCCGGCCGAGCCCGCCGTGGCCGCCGTACGCGACCCCCGCGCCCCCCTCGTCGAACTCCGGCTGCGCCTGCCCTCGCCCCCCGCGGCCGCGCCCGCCGACCGCGAACGGCTCGCCCTGGTCCTCGCCGACCGCTGGACGGCCCGGTTCCCGGCACGCGGGGCCGTGTCCACGACCGTGGAGAACGGCGCCGTCCTGCTCGACGCCTGGCTGCCCGCGCCCGCCCCCGACCCGGTGCTGTTCGCCGACCTGCTCGGCGCCCCGCCGACGGCCGCCGAACTCGCCGCCGTGGAACCGCGGGCCCGCGCCCGCATGGGAGCCCGGGTGACCAGCCCGGCCTGGCTCGTCGAACAGGCCCTGTGCCGACGGCTCCTGGTCGGCCGGCCCGGCCCGGGCGCCGGCCGGACGGCCCTCACGGCCCCCCTGTACGCGGGCGGCATCGAGCTCACCGCCGTCGGCGACCTGGATCCCGAGGCCTGGGCCGCGGCGGCGACCGCCGCCCTGCGCCCGCTGACCTCGGCCCTCGACGCGCCGCCCGGCGCGCACGCGCCGCTCCCGGCCGCCGGCGAAGGCCTCGCGCTGCTGAGCCTGCCCCCGGCCCTGCCCGCGACCGCCGCCCACCTGCTGTGGGCCACTCCCGAGCCGCCCCCGGCCGGGTCGTTCGCCGCCCGCTGGCTGGCGGTGGCCGTGCTCGGCGGCGGCCAGCCCGGGGCCCGGCTCGCCGCGCTGCGCACGCCGCAGGCCCCGTACGGCTTCACCTCGTACGCGGGCCGCTTCGGCGACCACGCGGGCACCGGGCCGCTCGTCCAGGTCCACGCCCAGCTGCCGCCCGTCGGGGCCGTCGAGGCCGCCGCCGTGATCCGCGAAGAGCTGCGGCGCGCCGGCGCCGAACCGCCCACCGGCGCCGAGGTGGACGCCGCCCGGCGGTACTGCGCGGGCCAGTTCGCCCTCGCGCCGCAGACCCAGGGCTCGCTCGCCGACGCGCTGAGCGCCTGGCTCGCGGCCGGGCGCCGGACCGCCGAGCTCGTCGGCTTCCCCGAGGCCCTGTACGAGGCCCCGGCCGCCGAGGTGGCCCGCGACTGCGCGCACCTGTTCGCCCAGCCCGCCTATGCCGGAGTGCTCGCCACGCCGGCGGCCGACCCGGCCGAGGAGACGCCGTGACCCGCACCACCACCGCCGCCCGCACCGAACTCCGGTTCCAGCCCGTGGACCTCGACACCGCGCCCGAGGTCGACGCCCTGCTGCGGCGCATCGGCACGGGCCCCTTCGACCGCGCGGACCTCACCGCGCTGCAGGGCCGCAACGACACCTGGGCCGGCCGCACGACCGGCGGCGCCCGCGTCTTCGTCAAGCGGCTGACCGGTCCGCCGGAGGACGTACGGGCCCGGATGGACCGCGCGCTCGGCTACGAACGTCTGGTGGCGGACGCCCCGGCCGGCGTACTGCGCGGACCCGCGCTGCTGGGCAGCGACCCGGACGCCGGGCTGCTCGCCTTCGAGTACCTCCACGACGCCCGCAGCGGCGCCGAACTGATGGCCGACCAGGAGTTCACACCGGAGCTCGCCCACCGCTCCGGCGCCGCACTCGGGCGGCTGCACGCCTGTCCCGCCGGGCAGCAGGACCAGCTGGAGCGCAGCACTCCCGCCCTGCCCTCGCCGGAGCTGCTGGAGGCGCTGCCCGCCGCCGCGTTCGAGGAGTTCAGCGGGGCGGAGCTGGAGACCTGGCGGCTGCTGCAGAACGACGCGCAGCTGATCGGGGCGGTGCACCGGCTGCTCGACGCCGAACGGGCGGCGCCGCGCGTGCCCGCCCACTGCGACCTGCGGATGGACCAGTTCCTGATCACCGGACACCCCGGGGCGGACAGCCGGCTGCACGTGGCCGACTGGGAGGAGTTCCGCCTCGCCGACCCGGCCCGCGACGTGGGCGGCTTCGCCGGCGAATGGCTGCACCGCGCGGTGCACGACATCGTCACCTCCCGCGGCGACGCCGACACCGCCGCCTTCGCCGGGCTGTCGATGACGCGCGAGACCGTACTCGCCCGCGGCGCGGAGAAGCTCGCCCGGCTGCGCCCGGTCGTCCAGGAGTTCTGGCGCGGCTACCGCGACGCGCGGCCCGACGCCGATCCGGGCCTGGCCGAGCGCGCCACCGCCTTCGCGGGCTGGCACCTGCTGGACCGGCTGCTCGCCGGGGCCATGCGCTCCAACCGCCTGCTCGGCATCGAGCGGGCCGCCGCCGGCATCGGCCGCACGGCCCTGCTCGACCCCGCCCGCTTCACCCACGTCGTCGGACTCGGAGACGCCTCGTGACCACCGCCGCAGCCCCCACCGGGCCGCTCACCCCCGGACCGGCCACCGCCGAACCGGCGCCGGCCTCCCCCCTGGCCCCCGACCTCGCCGACGCCCTGGCGCGGATCCACCTCTCCGCCGACGGCCTCACCGCCACCGTCGGGCCCCGCACCATCGAGGGCGAATCCGCCCGCGAACTCCAGCAGCGGCTGGGGGCGGCGCTGTACGAGGTGTTCCACACGGGCCGCGCCGAGGCGGACACCCGCCGCCGGAGCATGACCCCGCGGGACCGCGGCTTCGAGCGGGAGCTGGCGGCGGCGCTGCCGCACCGCGAGATCCAGCGCACCGGCGTCCTGCTCCGGGCCCCGCAGGAACCGGGCGGTGAGGCGCTCGTGTCCTGGGACGGCGTACGCGTCCGGGTGCCCGTGGACCGGCTGACCGCGGACGGCCCGCTCGTCGCCGGCACGGAGGTGCGCTCCCCCGCCTCACCGGCCCGCCCCGCGCTCTCGCCCGGGTTCTTCTACGCCATGGGCTCCCGCGAGCCGCGCTTCGACGACGAACTGCTCCGGGTCTACGTCCACATCACCGAACCCGGGCGCGCCCCGATGATCTGGGGGACCGTACTGGAGCGCCTGGAGGCGGCGGGAGCCGGCTACCACGCCAAGGTGCTGTCGGGTCCGGCCGACTACCCGCGGCGCGACGCCCTCGTCGTCTACCTGGGCAGCGAGTCCTGGGGCGCCTGCCACACCATCGCCGACGCCGTCCGCGCCCTGCCCGGCACCGGCCCGGACACCTCGGTCTTCGCCCACCGGCTCGGGCCCGGCACGGCCGTGGCCTGGGAGCCGGACGACCCCCGGCCCGGCGCCGGCGGGCTGAGCTTCGGCCAGCACCGCGCCTCGGCGCTGGCCGAGGCGGCCGTACGGGCAACGACCGGCTCCGAGAGCGCGCACGAGGCGTTCAGCAGCGCGGGCATCGACCCGGGCGCCCCCTACCGGAACCTGGCCTCTCCGGACCTCCCCGCCCGCTGAGCGGACCGGCCCGCGCCGAACGGGCCCCGTAGGCCTCCCATCCCCCCACCCCCCACCCAGGCGGAAGGCAGCACCATGCAACACCCCCCCGAAGGAGACGCGGTCCCGGCGGCCGTGGAAGTGCGCGGGCTCCGCAAGGAATTCGACGACAAGGTCGCCGTCGACGGAGTCGACCTCACCGTCCCCCGGGGCAGCTTCTACGGCCTCGTCGGCCCCAACGGCGCCGGCAAAACCACCAGCCTGTCCATGATCACCGGCCTGCTCCGGCCCGACGCGGGCACCGTGACGGTCGCCGGGTACGACGTCTGGCAGGACCCGTACGAGGCCAAGCACCGCATCGGCATCCTGCCCGACGGCCTGCGCCTGTTCGAGCGGCTGTCGGGACGGGAACTGCTGCGCTACACCGGACGGCTGCGGGAGCTCCCCGCCGCCGACACCGAGGCGCGCGCCGAGGAGCTGCTCGACGTGCTCGGGCTCTCCGAGGCCGGCGACAAGCTGGTCGTCGACTACTCCACCGGCATGCGCAAGAAGATCGGCCTGGCGGCCGCGCTGCTGCACAACCCGCCGGTCCTCTTCCTCGACGAACCCTTCGAGAGCGTCGACCCGGTGTCGGCCGAGACGATCCGCGAGGTGCTGCGCCAGTACACCGCGACCGGCTCGACGGTGGTCTTCTCCAGCCATGTCATGGAACTCGTGGCCGCGTTGTGCACCCACGTCGCCATCCTGGCCAAGGGGCGCGTGGTCGCCGACGGCACCCTCGACGAGGTACGGGCCGGCCGGAGCCTGAACGAGCGCTTCATGGAACTGGTCGGCGCCCCGGCCGGGAAGGCGAAGGGAGGGAGCCTCGCATGGTTGGGGTCTTCGTCGGGCTGAAACTCGCCCTCCTGCGCAGCAGCCTGCGCCGCAGCACCGCCCGCGCCGTGGGCTTCGTGGCCGGCGCGGGCATCAGCCTGGCCGGGGCCTGCTACGCGGCCGTCGGCCTGGCCCTGGCCCAAGGCGAGCCGGACGCACCCGACTTCGCCGTCCTGGCCTTCACCGGGCTGGCCGTCGCCTGGCTGGCGCTGCCGCTGTCCTTCGGCGCGGGCGGCGACGAGAGCTCCGATCCGACCCGGCTCGCCGTACTGCCCGTCCGGCCGCGCCGGCTGATCGCCGGGGCCACCGCCTCCGCGCTCATCGGCCCGGGGCCGCTGTGCACCCTCGTCCTCATCACCGGAGCGGTCGTCGGCGCCGCAGAGGGCGCGTGCAGCAGCTTCCCCGCCGCGGCCGTCACCGTCCTCGCCGTACCGCTGATGCTGCTGCTGTGCGTGGTCGCCTCCCGGGCCGTACTGGCCTCCTTCGCGCGGGCGCTGACCGGCCGGCGCGGCAAGGACGCCGCCGCCCTCGGCGGCGTACTGACCGCGGTCGGCGGCTACGCCGCCTACCTGCTGCTGACCACCGCCGGCTCGGGGCTCGCCCTGCCGCCCCTCGTCGTACGGATCCTGCGCTGGACCCCGCCGGGCTGGCCGGCCGACGCGATCCGGGCCGCCGCCGACGGCAGGACCGGCACCGCCCTGCTCGAACTGGCCGGGACCGCCGCCCTGATCGCCCTGCTGATGGTGTGGTGGCACGGCTCCCTGACCCGGCTGATGACCACGACGGACGCCTCCACGGCCCAGGCCGTCCGGGCGGGCCGGACGACAGGCCTGCGGGCCCGGATGCTCACCTCCAGCCGGACCCTGCTCGTCGCCCACCACCAGTTCAGCGCCTTCGCACGGTCGCCGAGGCACCGGCTGACGATGATCGCGGCGCTGGCGTACGCGCTGCTGTTCCCGGTCGTGATGGCGGCGGCCGGCATGCGGACCCCGTACGCCGCCGTCGGCGGCGCCTGGGTCTTCGGACTGACCGTCCCCGGAGTGCTGTTCGCCCTCGACGGCTCCGCGATCTGGAGCAACGTCGCGACGCTGCGCACCGTGGCGCAGGCCCGCGCCGAACTCGTCGGCCGGCTGCTCCCCCAGCTGGTGGTCATCGCACCCTGGCTCACCGCCGTCGCCACCGGCGCCGCCCTCGTCACCGGGCGCACCGACCAGCTCGCGGCCGCGCTCGGCGTCAGCTTCGCGCTGCTCGGGGTGACCTTCGCGATGGGCATGGCCATCAGCGTGTTCCACCCCTACCCGTACCCCGAGGACCCTTGGAGCGTGAGTGCGCCCGGCCAGAGCGGCGGCTACCACCTGGCGAACTTCCTCAGCTCCTTCCTCGGAGTGGTGGCGATCGCCCCGGTGATCGCGGGCGCGATCGCCCTGAACGGCTCCGCCCTCGCGTGGCTGCTGCTGCCGCTGGGTACGGCGTACGGCCTGCTGGCCGTGCTGGTCACCCTGCGGACCATGGGACAGCGGCTGTTCGACAAGGCGCCCGAGATCCTCACCACCCTGCGGATGTCCTGACCCAACCGACCGGACGAAGGAACCCACGACGATGAAAAACTCGGCCACCCGCTCCCTGCTCGGGCACGCCCGCCCGCACCGCAAGGCCCTGATCGCAGGCGCGGCACTGAGCGCGCTCGGCGGGGTCGCCGGCCTCGCCCAGCCGCTCGTGGCGAAGTCGTTCGTCGAGGCCCTGGCCGTCGACGAGCCGGTCTCCCGCCAGGTGCTGCTCCTCGCCCTGCTGATCGTGGGCGGGGCGCTGGCCAGCGCCTTCGGCATGTACGCCGTCGAACGGGCGGCCGAGAGCGTGGTACTTGGCGCCCGCAGGCGGCTCATCTCACGGCTGCCCCGGCTGCGGGTCGCGGACCTGGACCGGCGTCCGCCCGGAGATCTCATCTCCCGGGTGACGGCCGACACCACCCTGCTGCGCGAGGCGGCGACCAACAACCTCGTCGACACGCTCATCGGCTCCGTCACGCTGCTCGGCATGCTCGTCCTGATGGCCTGGCTCGACGTGGTCCTCTTCCTCGCCGTGCTCGGTGTCGTCCTCGCCATCGGCGTGTGCACGGCCCTGGTCATGCCGCGCATCGCCCGGGCGAGCAAGGAGGCCCAGGAAGCCCTCGGCGAGCTGGGTTCGGGGCTGGAGCGGCTGCTCGGAGCGATCCGTACGGTCAAGGCGAGCGGCGCCGAAGAGCGGGAGAGCGCCGCTCTGGAGGGTTCGGCGCGCGGTGCCTGGCAGGCGGGCCTGCGGGCCGCCCGCTGGGGTGCGGTGGCCGGCACCTCCAGCGGGCTGGTGGTGCAGCTGGCGTTCCTGACCGTGCTGGGCCTGGGCGGGGCACGGGTGGCGAACGGGTCGATGAGCGTCGCCTCGCTGATCGGCTTCCTGCTGTACCTGTTCTACCTGGTGGGGCCGGTCGCGCAGCTGGCGAGCGGGATCAGCGGCCTCCAGGTCGGCACCGCCGCCGTCCGGCGCATCCACGAGGTGCTGGAACTCGCCCCCGAGGAGGGGGAGGAGCCCGCCGGGTCCGGCGACCCGGCCGGCGGCCGGGCCGCACCGGCCGCCGCAGCTGCCCCGGCTGCGGCCGCGGGCGACGGGGGCGCCGAGATCGTCTTCCGGGACGTCGTCTTCCGCTACCGCGAGGACGGCCGTCCCGTCCTGGACGGGGCCGGCTTCGAGATCAGCCCCGGCGGGCTGACCGCCGTCGTCGGGCCCTCCGGCACCGGCAAGAGCACGCTGTTCGCCCTGCTGGAACGCTTCTACGACATCGACGGCGGCAGCATCACCGTCGACGGGCGCGACCTGCGCGACTGGAATCCGGCCGAGCTGCGCCGGACCATCGGCTACGTGGAGCAGGACGCCCCCGTGCTCGCGGGCACCCTGCGCGACAACCTGATGCTCGCCGCCCCCGGCGCGAGCCCGGACGAACTCCACCGCGTCCTGGAGAAGGTACGGCTCACCGCCCTGGTCGACAGCCTGCCGCAGGGCCTCGACACGGAGGTCGGCCACCGCGGCACGGCCCTGTCCGGCGGCCAGCGCCAGCGCATAGCCATCGCCCGGGCGCTGCTGCGACGGCCCCGGCTCCTGCTGCTCGACGAGGCCACCTCGCAGCTCGACGCGCTCAACGAGAGCGAGCTGCGCGAGGTCATCGCGGAGATCGCCCGCACCACCACCGTCCTGGTGATCGCCCACCGGCTGTCCACGGTGACCGGCGCCCGGCGCATCCTCGTCCTGGAGGACGGCCGCGTGCGGGCCGCCGGCACGCACGCCGAACTCCTGCGGGAGGGCGGGCTGTACGCACGGCTGGCCGCGACGCAGACGCTCGGCACGGCCCAGGCGGAAGCGGTGGCCGAACCGGTGGCGGGGCCGGTGGCGGTCACCGACTGACCCGGCGCCCCGGAGGCCTCGCGGCCACCGCCGAATTCATGACAAATATCAATATGTGCCACGAGGGCCCGGTGTGACGCTGACTGGTATGTACTTCGAATACCGATCGATCACGGTTTTGCCGTCCGGCCCGGAGCGGGTGGCCGGATGAGCGGAGGGACGGGGCACCGGATCATCCGCGTGCTCCTCGCGGCCGACGGACACCTCATGCGCAGGACGCTGGGTGACCTGCTGGCACTGGAGGGCGACCTGCGGGTGGTCGCGGAGGCGGAGTCGGGTTCGCAAGCGCTGGCGATGGCGCGGGCCCACCGCCCGGACGTGGCCGTCCTCGACATCGGGGACACCGGGCGGCCAGGACCGGACGGAGTCCAGGTGGCGGCGGCGCTGCGAGACGACCTGCCGGACTGCCGCACCGTGATCATCACGGAGAGCGGCCGGTCCGGGCGGCTGGAGCAGTGTCTTTCCGCGGGGGCGCGGGGCGTCGCGTCGAGGTCCACGCCGGCGGAGCAACTGGTGGCGGCCATCCGCATCGTGCACTCGGGCGGGCGGTACGTGCATCCGGAACTGGTCGTCGAAGCGATCGTCTCCGAAAGTGCGACCTGACGGCCGTGACCTGGCGGGGGCCGACCCGGCGGGCGCGGCCGCCGGGTCGGTCGCCCGGCCCTCCGCGTGCCCCCACAGCAGGACGGGCTCCCCTCCGGGAGCCCGTCGGGCCGGTCAGTCCTCGTCCGCCTCACCGGCGCCGCGGTGGCCGAGCCCGGTGCGCGCGGTGGTGGGGATGGTCCCCAGCCGGCCCGCCTGGAAGTCGTCGAAAGCCTGCTGGAGTTCGTGCTTGCTGTTCATGACGAACGGCCCGTAGTGCGCCATCGGCTCCCGGATCGGACGCCCGCCGAGGAGGACGACCTCCAGGTCCGGGGTGTTCGCGTCCTGCGAGGCGTCCGCCCGCACCGTGAGCGAGCCGCCCTCGCCGAAGACGGCGGTCTGCCCGGTGTGGATGGGCCTGCGGTCCTCGCCGACCGATCCGCGCCCGGCCAGGACGTAGACCAGGGCGTTGAAGTCCTCCCGCCACGGCAGGGTGATCTGCGCGCCCGGCGTGACGGTCGCGTGGACCATCGTGATCGGGGTGTGGGTGATGCCCGGGCCCTGGTGGCCGTCCAGTTCACCGGCGATCACGCGGAGCAGGGAGCCGCCGTCCGGGGTGGACAGCAACTGGACCTGGCCGCCGCCGATGTCCTGGTAGCGCGGGGGCATCATCTTGTCGGAGGCCGGGAGGTTCACCCACAGCTGGAGGCCGTGGAAGAGGCCGCCGGACACGACGAGGGACTCCGGCGGGGCCTCTATGTGCAAAAGCCCTGACCCGGCAGTCATCCACTGGGTGTCGCCGCCGTTGATGACTCCGCCGCCGCCGTTGCTGTCCTGGTGGACGAAGGTTCCGTCGATCAGGTAGGTCACGGTCTCGAAGCCGCGGTGCGGATGCCAGGGGGTTCCCTTCGGCTCGCCCGGCGCGTACTCCACCTCGCCCATCTGGTCCATCATGATGAACGGGTCGAGGTACTGGTAATTGATCCCGGCGAACGCGCGGCGCACCGGGAATCCCTCGCCCTCGAACCCACCGGGAGCGGTGGTGACGGCCAGCACCTTGCGCGGGACGACCGCCTGCGGCTCGGCCACGCGGGGGAGCGTCAACGGGTTCTCAACAGTCACTGCGGGCATGGTCAGGACCTCCTTCTGCGTCGAGTTTAGTTGAAACTCGAACTTTCTGCCACACCCGCCCACAACGGAGAACCCCTCGCAGTAATTCCCCCGACCCATCCCCCGGCGGGGGGCTCGGCGGGTCACGGGGGTGGGGCGGTCGGCTGCTCCTGCGGGGGGCCCGGGGGTTCGGGGGCACGGCGGTGCGGCTACCCCTGCCGGGGCTCGGGGGGTGCGGGGGTGGGCCGGGGCCGCTCCGGAGCGTCTCCTCGGCTCGCGCACTCAGCCCCGGCTGCGAATGCCCGGCCCAGGTTGCGCGCTCGTCCTGCGGGGACCCTCCTGCGCGCCCCCGTCCCACGCCTCGGCTTCGCATGCGGGGCCTGGCGGCTGTCCGGGAACTCGGGGTGGAGGGGAGTGGTGCCGCGCAGGGCTGTCCCCGCAGGACGAGCGCGCAACCCGGGCTGATGGCGTCGGGTCAGGCTCAGTGCGCGAGCCGAGGAGACAGCCCGGAGGGGCACCGCGCACCGACCCCACCGACCAGGCCCCGGCAAAGCCGAACCGCACACCGCCAGGCCGCCCGCAGGGCACGCGGCCGAATCCAGCCCCGCCGGCGTTTGAGGCGCGGGGTCTGGGGTGGAGCCCCAGCAACGGCGCCGCACCGAGGCCGGGCCGCCCGCAGGGCAAAAGCCGTCAGCCGTACATCCGGCGCATGGCGTAGTCGACCATCTGCTCGACCGCCTTCGCGTCGAAGACCATGCGGTGGTCGCCCTCCATGTCGAGGACGAAGCCGTACCCGGTCGGCAGCAGGTCGATCACCTCGGCGCCGGTGATCACGAAGTACTTGGACTCCTTGCCGGCGTACCGGCGCAGCTCCTTGAGCGTGGTGAACATGGGGATGACCGGCTGCTGCGTGTTGTGCAGGGCCAGGAAGCCCGGGGTCTCGCCGCGCGGGCAGTAGACCTTCGACGTGGCGAAGATCTGCTGGAAGTCCTCGGCGGACAGCGACCCGGTGGTGAAGGCCCGTACCGCGTCGGCGAGCGACGGCGGCGAGGGCTCGGGATACAGCGGCTGCTCGCCGTACCCGCCTGCCATCTGCTGCGGGGCCGCGTACTGCTGCCCTGCGCTCACGTTCTGGTCGTAGCCGTACATGGGACGAAGACTACCGACCGGCCCCGGCGCCCAGGCACGCAATCGCGCCACGCTTGACCCTGGTCACAGTTGCCCGGCAAGGGTTGCCCTTATTACCCGTGGGTAGCATCATTACGTTACCGATTGGTATGTACGAGGAACCTGTCTCCCCGAGCCTTAACGGAGCCGTCGCCATGGGGCACTACAAGTCGAATCTCCGCGACATCGAGTTCAACCTCTTCGAGGTGCTCGGCCGCGACAAGCTGTACGGCACCGGTCCCTTCGAGGAGATGGACACCGAGACCGCCAAGAGCGTCCTGTCCGAGCTGGCCCGCCTCGCCGAGAACGAGCTGGCCGCCTCCTTCGAGGACGCCGACCGCAACCCGCCGGTCTTCGACCCGGCCACCAACACCGCGCCGGTCCCGGCCTCCTTCAAGAAGAGCTACGAAGCCTTCATGGACTCGGAGTACTGGCGCCTGGGCCTGCCCGAGGAGATCGGCGGCACCACCTCGCCCCGCTCCCTCATCTGGGGCTACGCGGAGCTGCTGCTCGGCTCGAACCCGGCCATCTGGATGTACTCCTCCGGCCCGGCCTTCGCCGGCATCCTCTTCGAAGAGGGCAACGAGGCGCAGAAGAAGGTCGCGCAGATCGCCGTCGAGAAGCGCTGGGGCTCCACCATGGTCCTCACCGAGCCGGACGCCGGCTCGGACGTGGGCGCCGGCCGCACCAAGGCGATCCAGCAGGCCGACGGCTCCTGGCACATAGAAGGCGTGAAGCGCTTCATCACCTCCGGTGAGCACGACATGGAGGAGAACATCCTCCACTACGTCCTCGCCCGCCCCGAGGGCCACGGCCCGGGCACCAAGGGCCTGTCCCTCTTCCTGGTCCCGAAGTTTCACTTCGACTGGGAGACCGGCGAGCTGGGCGAGCGCAACGGCGTGTACGCCACCAACGTCGAGCACAAGATGGGCCTCAAGGCCTCCAACACGTGCGAGATGACCTTCGGCGACCAGCACCCCGCCAAGGGCTGGCTGATCGGCGACAAGCACGACGGCATCCGCCAGATGTTCATGATCATCGAGTTCGCCCGGATGATGGTCGGCACGAAGGCCATCGCCACCCTCTCCACCGGCTACCTCAACGCGCTGGAGTACGCCAAGGAGCGCGTGCAGGGCCCGGACCTGGCGAACTTCATGGACAAGACCGCGCCCAAGGTCACCATCACGCACCACCCCGACGTGCGCCGCTCGCTCATGACGCAGAAGGCGTACGCCGAGGGCATGCGCGCCCTCGTCCTGTACACCGCCTCCGTCCAGGACGAGATCCAGATCAAGCAGGCCGCGGGCGAGGACGCCTCCTCCCTCATCGGCCTGAACGACCTGCTCCTGCCGATCGTCAAGGGCTACGGCTCGGAGCGGTCCTACGAGCAGCTCGCCCAGTCCCTGCAGACCTTCGGCGGCTCCGGCTACCTGCAGGAGTACCCGATCGAGCAGTACATCCGCGACGCCAAGATCGACACCCTCTACGAGGGCACCACGGCGATCCAGGGCCAGGACTTCTTCTTCCGGAAGATCGTCCGCGACCAGGGCGCCTCGCTGAACGTCCTCTCCGAGACGATCAAGAAGTTCCTGGCCGAGGCGGCCGGCGGCGACGACCTCGCCCCGGCGCGCGACGCGCTCGCCAAGGCGGCCGTCGACCTCGAGGCCATCGTCGGCCAGATGATCGTCGACCTCACCGCCACCGGCGAGGACGTCAAGAACATCTACAAGGTCGGCCAGAACACCACCCGGCTGCTGATGGCCTCCGGCGACGTGGTCGTCGGATACCTGCTGCTCAAGGGCGCCGCCGTGGCCGCCGAGAAGCTGGCCACGGCCTCCGCGAAGGACGTGCCCTTCTACACCGGCAAGATCGCCGCCGCGAAGTTCTTCGCGTCGCAGATCCTGCCGGGCGTCTCGGTCCAGCGCCAGCTGGCCGAGGTCGTCGACAACTCCCTCATGGAGCTCGACGAGGCCGCCTTCTGACCTGCGCGCCGACGCGCCACCCCGCCGTACGCGGTGTACGTACGTCAGCGGCCGGGCCCTCCGCACGGGGGCCCGGCCGCTGACGTACAAGCCCCTGTACTGCGGCTTTCCCCGTTGTCAGCCGTTCATGGGACGCTCGTAGGCATGAGTCCACAGGATCAGCACGGCAGCAGGGGGTACTCCGTCCCGACCGGGCGGCCGTACGCCCTCAAGGAGCTGCAGGCGAGCCTGGGCAGCCTCGGCGACCACCTGCGGGAGCTGTACGACGGCGCCCACCCCGCCGAGTACGACGGCATCGCCGACGCCCTCTACGTGGCCTTCCAGACCGCCGCCGGCCTCGCCCCCGCCAAGAGCTACACCGGCTGCTCCCAGCACCCCAACGGGGCCCTCGACCCCGAGGCCCCCGACGGCTGGGGCCGCTGCCTCCTGTGCAACGACCGGCGCCGCCTCGGACTGCGCGGCCACAGCGCCCGCAAGGCCGCCGCCCCGCCCGCCGGGGAGCAGCGCCGGCTCGGCTACCCCGTGCCGGAGCCCCCGTACTCCCTCGACGTGCTGCGCACCTGGCTGCGCACCGTCGAGGACCAGCGCTTCCACCTGGGGCTGTCCTCGCCCGCCGAGGACTTCGTCCGCATCGCCGACGACCTGCACCGCGCCTTCATAGTCGCCCGCGAACTCTCCCGGCCGCGCAACGCCTCGGGATGCTCCGAGCACCCCGGCGCGCCCATCGACCCGGACGCGCCCCCCGGCGAGGCCTGTATCTTCTGCGCCGGACGCAAGAGACGCGCGCAGCGCTCCGCGCAGACCCCGGAAATGCTCCCCCGCATCCGCCGGGGCGAGCGCAGGCAGCTGCAGCGCAGATTCGAACGTCCGCCGGGCTGAGAGTCGCCGGGACCGCAGATCACCATGCGCGGGACCGGACTCCGGCCATCCGCCGCAGTCCGGCCATGACGAACACGACCGTCGTTAAGGTGAACCACATGAGCTCTCCCGCCCGCTTCGACCGCGGCCACACCGACGATCTGATGACCTTTTTGACGGCCAGTCCGTCGCCGTACCACGCCGTGGCCAATGCGGCCGAGCGGCTGGAGAAGGCAGGCTTCAGGCAGTTGTCGGAGAAGGACGCCTGGGATGCGGGAACCGGGGGCAAGTTCGTGCTCCGCGGCGGCGCACTCATCGCCTGGTACGTCCCGGAGGGCGCGGCCGCGCACACCCCCTTCCGGATCGTCGGCGCACACACCGACTCCCCCAACCTGCGCGTCAAGCCGCTGCCGGACACGGGCTCGCAGGGCTGGCGCCAGATCGCCGTCGAGATCTACGGCGGCACCCTGCTGAACACCTGGCTGGACCGGGACCTCGGCCTGGCCGGGCGGCTGACCCTGCGGGACGGCAGCGAACGCCTGGTCAACGTGGACCGCGCCCTGCTGCGCGTCCCCCAACTGGCCGTGCACCTGGACCGGTCGGTGAACACCGACGGCCTCAAGCTGGACAAGCAGCGGCACATGCAGCCGATCTGGGGCCTGGGCGAGGTGCAGGAGGGCGACCTGATCGCGTTCCTGGAGGAGGAAGAGGGCCTGCCCCAGGGCTCGGTGGCCGGCTGGGACCTGATGGTCCACTCCATCGAGCCGCCCGCGTACCTGGGCCGCGACCGCGAGCTGGTGGCCGGCCCCCGCATGGACAACCTGCTGTCGGTGCACGCCGGCGTCGCGGCCCTGGCCGCCGTCGCGTCCGGCGCCGGGGCCGGCAAGCTCGACCACATCCCGGTGCTGGCCGCCTTCGACCACGAGGAGAACGGCTCGCAGTCGGACACCGGCGCGGACGGCCCCCTGCTGGGCAACGTGCTGGAACGTTCAGTCTTCTCGCGCGGCGGCTCGTACGAGGACCGCGCGCGGGCCTTCGCCGGCACCGTCTGCCTGTCCTCGGACACCGGCCACGCCGTGCACCCCAACTACGCGGAGCGCCACGACCCCTCGCACCACCCGCGGGCCAACGGCGGCCCGATCCTGAAGGTCAACGTCAACCAGCGCTACGCCACCGACGGCAGCGGGCGCGCGGTGTTCGCGAACGCCTGCGAGCGGGCCGGCGTGCCGTGGCAGACCTTCGTCTCCAACAACGCCATGCCGTGCGGCACGACGATCGGCCCGATCACCGCCGCCCGCCACGGCATCCAGACCGTGGACATCGGCGTCGCGATCCTCTCCATGCACAGCGCGCGCGAACTGTGCGGCGCGGACGACCCGTTCCTCCTGGCGAACGCCCTCGTCGCCTTCCTGGAGGGCTGAGAACGGCCCGCCCCCGGACGCGAGCGCCGGGGGCGGGCCCTACTCCCTGCCGACCCCTGTCCTACGCGTCGGCGTCCATGCCCGCGAGGACCAGCGGCAGCCGGTTCGCCCCGGCCGCGGTCACCGTCACGGGAACTCCCCAGTCCTGCTGGTGGACATGGCAGGCCGGGTACTCGTTCTCAGGGTCGTCGTCGCAGGACGCCGCCATCGCCGAGACGTGCAGCACGCCCTCGGTGACCTCCGGGTTCAGCTTCAGCTCCCGGAACAGGTCCGTCCCGGCGCCCTCCCCGGCCACGAGCAGCTCGGGCGGGGTCGAGGACACCAGCAGCCGCGTCGAGGGCCCGTACCGGGTGTCGAGCTTCTGCCCGCCCGGGGCCTGGAACACCACGTCCAGCCGGAGCGGGCCGGGCCCCACCTCGGTGGCGGCCCGCTGCGTACGGTGCGCCACGGAATCCACCCGCACCGCCTCCTCCGGCAGCCGCAGCCGGGTCAGCCGGTGCCGGGCGGACTCCACGACCACGATGTCCCCACCCACCAGCACGGCGTCGCTCGGCTCCCGCAGATCGGTGGCGAGGGTCGAGACCTGCCCGGTGGCGGGGTCGTAGCGACGCAGCGCGTGGTTGTACGTGTCGCACACCGCGACCGAACCGTCGGGCAGGGCGGTCACCCCGAGCGGGTGCTGGAGCAGGGCCTGGCCCGCGTCCCCGTCCCGGTGGCCGAAGTCGAACAGCCCGGTCCCGACGGCGGAGGCGACGGCGTAGCCGCTGTCGGTGGCGTGGACGTACCGCAGGGCACTGGTCTCGGAGTCGGCGACCCACAGCCGGTCCCCGGCGGCCGCGAGCCCCGAGGGCTGGGCGAACCAGGCCTCGGCGGCCGGCCCGTCGACCAGGCCCTCGTTGGTCGTCCCGGCCGCGGCCTCGACCGTCCCCGTCTCCGGGTCCCAGGTCCACAGCTGGTGGACGCCGGCCATGGCGATCCACACCCGGCCCTGCCACCAGGCCACGTCCCACGGCGAGGACAGGTCCACCTCCAGCGCCGGCCCGGCGGTCGGCGACCCCTGCCACCACTGGCGCCCGGTCCCGGCGACGGTCTCGACGGCCCCGGTGACGGGGTCGAAGCGGCGCAGCGCGTGGTTGACGGTGTCGGCGACGACGACACTGCCGTCGGGCAGCAGCGCCAGCCCCTGGGGCTCGCTGAAACTGTCCGCCGTGAACCCGCGCTCCCCGCTGCCGACGCGCCGTACGACGCTCTCCCCGTCGGCGGCCAGCTCCACGAGCTGGTGCCGCGTCGAGTCCGACACCAGGAAGTTCCCGCTGGGCAGCACCAGCGCCTTCCCGGGGAACCGCAGGTCGGTCGCTACCGGCTCGGGCGCCACGTACGGCCCGTCCCCGCGCCGCAGGGTCCCCTTGGCCTCGTGCTCGGCCTCCAGCTCCTCGACGAGCCGCGCGATGGCGTGCGCGTGCCCCTCACCGGCGTGCTGCGCCACGATGTACCCCTCGGGGTCGATCACGACGAGCGTCGGCCAGGCCCGCACGGCGTACTGCTTCCAGGTCGCCAGCTCGGGATCGTCCAGCACGGGGTGGTGCACCTCGTACCGCTCGACGGCATCGACGACGGCGGCGTGCTCGGCCTCGTGCACGAACTTCGGCGAGTGCACGCCGACGATCACGACGGTGTCGCGGTGCTTCTCCTCCAGCTCGCGCAGCTCGTCGAGGACGTGCAGGCAGTTGATGCAGCAAAAGGTCCAAAAGTCGACAACAACGCACTTACCTCGCAGATCGGCGAGGGTGATTTCTTTGCCTCCGGTGTTGAGCCAGCCACCCTTGCCGATCAGCTCGGGGGCACGGACTCGGGCACGTCGGGGCGCGGGCGCGGCAGAATTCATGCGACAAGGGTGCCACCCCACCCCAGAGCCACCCGTAGGGGTGACGCCCCACAGCGGTCCCCCGCGGGACTCTGGCCGCACGCATCGAAGGAGGCGCCCGGGATGACCACCGCGCACGACTACAGCGAGGACATCGACCCCGTCACGCTGTACGCCGGGCCCGGGCGGCTCGGGTACACCGAGGTCGACGGGCCGCATCCGTTCGGGACGCCCGTCCGGCTGCCGGAGCCGTTCGGGGTCGAGCTGGACACCAGCGGGCTCTAGGCGGACGGGCCGAAGAGGGCGCTCAGGCGGGGGAGGCGGGTGGCGGTTTCCGCCGTGTCGTCGAAGTCGAAGTCCCAGGCCGGGTCCAGCGGCGGGTAGCTGATCGTGAAGGAGTCCGCGGGCAGCTCGTGGCCGGTGGCCGACCGGTAGGCGCTCCAGGCGATCGAGAGGGCTTCCTCGTCCCACAGTTCCAGGCCCTCCTGCGCCGCCTCGCGGACCGCGGGGTGGGAGGCCAGGGAGTCCGGGTCGGCCAGGGACGCCTCGAAGGCCTCCTGGCCCTGGGTGAGGAGCCAGCCCCGGAAGTAGTCGAAGCCGTCGTCCGAGCAGCCGCCGTTGATCACGTAGGCCGCGGCCCAGAGCGGGCTGCGGTAGGACTCCGCCAGCAGGTCCCACAGCACCTGCTGGGCGGCGGCTATCTCCGCCTCCGGGAGGCCCGCGAGCAGCGCCGACGCGCGCTCGGACACCCGGTCCGCCTCCGCCTGCTCGCGGGCCGTCTCGATCAGCTTCCAGAACGTCTGCTTGTCCATGGCCCGAGCCTGGCATCCGGGTCTGACATCAGGTGAGGAAGGCGTGGAGAGATCCGGTGAGTGCTGTGACGAAGGCGTCCTGGACCTCGGCCGGGAGCAGGTCCAGGGAGAGGTACGGGTTCAGGTCCTCCAGCTCCACCAGCAGGAGTTCCCCGGACGGCGCCCGGCAGGCGTCCACGCGCTGGATGCCGTGGCCGAGGGTGTTCCAGGCGATGAAGGTACGGGCGAAGGCCAGGTCCGCCTCGGTGGGGGCGTACGGCTGGAGGTCCCAGCGGCGGGCCGGGTCAGGGGCGTGGAGGGCGTACTGGAAGGCGTCGTCGACGAAGTAGAAGGAGACCTCGTACGCGAAGTCGATGCGGGGCTGGATGAGGATCTCCCCCGCCGGTCCCGACGGCTCCGTGGTGAAGGCGAGGCCGATGGAGTCCGCGCCCTGCTTGGGCTTGACCGCGTACTGCGCGGCCTGCGGCAGCTGCGAGAGCCGGGCCGGGTCGTCGACCGTGGGGATGACCGGGTAGCCGGCGGCGGTCAGGTCGAGGAGGTACTGCTTGCCCGCCATGTCGCCGCGGCCGGTGAGCGGGTTGTAGACGCGGGTCCCGGCGGCGAGGGCGGCCGTACGGAAGGCGTCGTAGGCCTCCTGGTAGTGCAGGACCGGGCCGCTGTTGCGGACGACCACCGCGTCGAAGCCGGGCATCAGGGCCTGGGCGTCGGCGGGGTGGCACAGGGCCAGCTCGAAGTGCTCCCGCAGGCGGGAGGTGAGGAATATGTCCTCGTCGCAGTAGCGGCGGCCGCGGGCCGGGTACGCCAGGTCGGTCACGTAGAGCAGGGGCATGACGGCAACCTATCGCGGGCAACGATCAGCGCATGAAATACCTCGTTCGGGACAAAGTGCTGGCCATCGGGGACGACTACTGGATCGAGGACGAGGCCGGCCGCCACGCGTTCCTCGTCGACGGGAAGGCGCTGCGGATCCGCGACACCCTGGAGCTCAAGGATCCGGACGGCAGGATCCTGATCACGCTGCGGGAGAAGGTGTTCAGCTTCCGCGACGCGATGACCCTGGAGCGGGAGCGGGACGGGCGCCAGCTCGCGGTGATCCGCAAGAAGCGCTTCTCGCTGCTGCGCAACCACTACCGGGTGACCCTGGTCGAGGGCACCGAGCTCGACGTCAGCGGGCGGATCCTGGACCGGGAGTTCAAGGTCGAGTACGAGGGGGAGCTGCTCGCGCTGGTCTCGCGGCAGTGGTACCGGATCCGCGAGACCTACGCCGTGGACGTGATCCGCGAGGACGCGGACGCGGCGCTGCTGATCGCGGTGGCCGTGTGCGTGATCCGGATGGCGGAGAAGGAGCGGGAGGACGACCTCTAGAGCCTCCCGCGGCCTGCCGCCAGCCGCCCCGCAGCCCGCAGCCAGCCGCCCGTGCCAGCCCCCACAGCACTAGCCGCCGGAGGCGACGGCCACCAGGGCGTAGACGTGCAGTGCGGCCGTGAGCAGGCCCAGCAGGCCCGCGATGCCGGCCCGGACCCGCGCGCCCGACGGGCTGCGGCGCGGGTCGGCGCCGCGGGCCAGCAGCAGGAGCACGGCCGACGGGATCATCAGGAACATCCCGACGAGGTACAGGAGGACCCCGGCGGGCAGCAGTACGAGGGCCACGCCCAGGCAGACCCGGCGGAACCATGTGCGGTCGCGGACCAGGACGGGGGCGATGAGCGCGGCGAACGGGAGGACGAAGGCGCCCGGGATCCCGACGCCGGCGCCCCAGAGCAGCACGAGGCCGCCGAGCAGCAGCGCGCCGCCCGCGATCGCCCGCTGGACGCCGTGCACGGAGGGCTCCGGCGGGGCCTGGTACCGGGCCTGCAGCCGTTCCTGCACGCGGGCCGCCGTCCGCGCCCACGCCTGCTCCTGCACCTGCACCTGCTCCCGCACCGGTGTCCGCCCCTGTCCGGCGTCTCCCGCCTCGGCCTCTGCCACGGCCCGCTCCCCGTCCGTCCGCCGTTCGTTCACCCGTCCGGCTCAACCCTAGACACCCCAAGGGGGTGTCTCGTCGATCCGCCCCGGGCCCGGCATGACCGGCGAGACACCCCCTACGGGCGGCCCAGCCGGCGGTCCTTGAGGGCGGGGAACTGGGTTCGGGTGTCGGAGACCTTCGCCGGGTCGAGGTCCACGGTGAGGACGTCCTCGCCCGGGCCCGCCTCGGCCAGGACCTCGCCCCAGGGGTCCACCACCAGGCTGTGCCCGGCCTGTTCGACGCCCGCGTGGGTGCCGGCCAGGCCGCACGCCAGGACGTACGACTGGTCCTCCACGGCGCGCGCCCGGTTCAGCACGGTCCAGTGGGACCGGCGGCGGGCGGGCCAGCCCGCCACGACCACCATCGTGGTGGCCCCGGCGTCGACCAGGCCGCGGAACAGCTCGGGGAAGCGCAGGTCGTAACAGGTGGCGATGCCGAGGGTCTGCTCCGGCAGGCTGACCGTGGTCAGGGAGTCGCCGGCCGACATGAGCACGGCCTCGCCCTGGTCGAAGCCGAAGCGGTGGATCTTGCGGTAGGTGGCGGCCAGCTCGCCCGTCGGGGAGAGCACGAGGGCGGTGTTGTAGAGCGAGCCGTCGCCCGCGCGCTCGACGACGGACCCCGCGTGCAGCCAGACCCCGGCGTCGCGCGCGGCCTTGGACATGGCCTCGAAGGTGGGGCCGTCGAGCGGTTCCGCCTCGGTCTCGAACTGCTCGTAGGCGAAGGCTCCGACGGTCCACAGCTCCGGCAGGACCACGAGGTCGGAGCCGGCTTGCTCCCGTACGAGTTCGGCCACGCGGGCGCGCCGGGAAACCACCGACTCGCCCTCATTCACAGCGATTTGGATCAGCGAGGCGCGCACAGTACCACCGTCCTGGCATTCAAGCCGTCAACTCGGGCCTACGATCGTCACACGAAAGCACTGCCGGGGTGCTCACCGGCAGCGTAGTTTTGGAAGCTGAGTCCGTTGTCCAGATCTTCCAGAACGCGTCACTGAACAGCACCGCGAGGGGTCCCGTTGACCGTCCATCCCAGCCTTCAGCCCTATGCCGACGCGTGGACGCACTCCATCGAGGCGATATCCGAGCTGGTCCTCCCGCTGACGGAGGGCGAGTGGAACCGGGCGACCCCGTGCCCCGGCTGGTCGGTCCGTGACGTCGTGTCACACATCATCGGCATCGAATGCGAGCAGCTCGGGGACCCGCGGCCGATCCACACCGTCGCGCGGGACCTGCGGCACGTGGTGGACGAGTTCAGCCGGTACATGGAGGTGCAGGTCGACGTACGCCGTCACCACACCGCCCCGGAGATGACCTCGGAGCTGGAGTACACCGTCATCCGCCGGTCCCGGCAGCTGCGGAACGAGAAGCGGGATCCGGCCACGATGGTGCGCGGTCCGCTGGGCGACCAGGTGACGCTGGAGCACGCGCTGCGGCTGCGGGCCTTCGACGTGTGGATCCACGAGCAGGACCTGCGCCTCGCGCTGGGCGTGCCGGGGAACTGGGACTCGCCGGGCGCGTACGTGGCGCGGGACATCCTCCTGGCCGGGCTGCCGAAGGTGGTGGCGAAGGGCGCGGGCGCCCCCGCGAACTCGGCGGTGGTCGTGGACGTGCACGGGCCGCTGGAGTTCATGCGGACGGTACGGGTGGACGCGGCGGGCCGCGGGACGCTGGACAAGGCCCCGTCGCTGGGTCCGGCGGTGACGCTGACCCTGGACTGGGAGACGTACGTCCGCCTGGCGGCGGGGCGGGTCCGCCCGCACGCCGTGGCGGACCGGGTGAAGGTGGAGGGCGACGCGGAGCTGGCGCAGGCCATCCTGACGAACTTCGCGGTCACCCCGTAGCGCAGCCTCAGACGCCGGCGGGGCTGGATGTTGCTGATGCCGCCACCGGGGCAGGGACCGGCCGGTCCCGTTCCCGTTCCCGTGACAGGGCCCGGCCCCGCAGGCGGAGGATCTGGGTGATCCCCAGGGCCTCCAGGACGAACACCGTCGAGAAGGCGATGCGGTAGTTGTCGCCGGTGGCGTCGAGCAGGATGCCCACCACCAGCAGGGTGGTCATCGAGGCGATGAAGCCGCCCATGTTCGTGATCCCGGACGCGGTGCCCTGCCGCTCCGCCGGGTTGGCCGGGCGGGCGAAGTCGAAGCCGATCATCGAGGCCGGTCCGCACGAGCCGAGGACCAGGCACAGCGTGACCAGCAGCCACATCGGGGCCCGGTCCCCCGGGTACACCAGGACCGCCGCCCACAGCAGCGCGGTCAGCCCGACCGTGCCCAGCGCGAGCGGGATCCGCGAGGACTGGCGGCGGCCGACGATCTGGCCGTAGACCAGCCCGAGGGCCATGTTCGAGGCGACCACCAGCGTCAGCAGTCCGCCCGCGGTGGTCCGCGAAAGCCCCTGCGCCTCGACCAGGAAGGGCATCCCCCACAGCAGCAGGAACACCATCGCCGGGAACTGCGTCGTGAAGTGCACCCACAGCCCGAGGCGGGTGCCGGGTTCGCTCCAGGACTCCCTGATCTGGCGGCGGACGAAGCCGCCCCCGCCCCGCGGCGAGGTGGCCGGCTCGTGCCCCTCCGGGTGGTCGCGCAGGAAGAGCACCAGGGGGACGAGGACCACCAGCCCCGCGACCGCGCTGCCCGCGAAGGCCGCCGTCCAGCCGACCCCGTGCAGCACGGGCGCGAGCACCAGCGTGGAGACGAGGTTGCCCGCCATGCCGACGAGTCCGGCCAGCTGGGCCATCAGCGGCCCGCGCCGGGCCGGGAACCACCGGGTGCCGAGCCGCAGCACGGAGATGAAGGTCATCGCGTCGCCGCAGCCGAGCAGTGCCCGGGCGGCCAGCGCCATCCCGTACGAGGGGGAGAGGGCGAAGCCGAGCTGTCCGGCGGTGAAGAGCACCGCGCCCAGCGTCAGCACCTTCTTGGTGCCGAGCCGGTCCACCATCAGCCCCACGGGTATCTGCATGCCCGCGTAGACCAGCAGTTGGAGCAGGGAGAAGGTGGCCAGCGCCGAGGCGTTGACGTGGAAGCGGTCGGCGGCGTCGAGTCCGGCCACGCCCAGGCTGGTACGGAAGATCACCGCCACGAAGTAGACGGCGACGCCGATGCCCCAGACGGCGACGGCCCGGCGCCCGCCCGGCGGGTCCTTGACCGCGGCCGCGGCCGCCTCCCCGGTCACCGCCCCGGTCACCGGCCCTGCCCCCGGACCAGGTACCCGACCCGTCCGATGTGTCCGCGCACCGCGGCCGCCGCCGCCTCCTCGTCCCCGGCCCGCAGCGCGTCCAGGATCTCGGCGTGCTCGGCCAGCGTCCGCTCGACCCGGTCGGGGTGGCTGTGCAGCAGGGCCACGCCCATCCGCAGCTGCCGGTCGCGGAGCTGGTCGTAGAGGCGGCAGAGGATCTGGTTCCCGGCGTCGCGCACGATCTCGGCGTGGAAGGCGCGGTCGGCGGCCATCATCGCGGCGAGGTCTCCCCCGGCGGCGTGCCGGCGCTGTTCCTCCAGCAGGGCGGCGAGCCGCTCCAGCAGCGCGGGCGGCGCGGGCACGGCCCTGCGTACGGTGAACTCCTCGACCAGCAGCCGGGTTTCGAGCACGTCGGTGATCTCCTGCGCGGAGACCGGCAGCACCAGCGCGCCCTTCTTCGGGTACAGCTTCAGCAGCCCCTCGGTCTCCAGCCGCAGCAGGGCCTCGCGGACCGGGGTGCGGGACACCCCGACGGCTTCGGCGAGTTCGCCTTCGGTGAGGAGGGTGCCGCCTTCGTAGCGGCGGTCGAGGACGCCCTGTTTGACGTGCTGGTAGACCCGGTCGGCGGCGGTCCCGGTACGGGTGGCGGCTGGCATGAGCACAGCATAGATACAACAGGGGTGCATGTCCGGAGCCGTCCAGGATGCGGACGACGGGCCCCGCCCGCTGCATCGAAGGATGTACCGCGCGTTCGTCCACCGGCACGACGTACGGGGCCCCGCGGGCCGGGACGCTGAAGTCATGGCCGACACCCTGACCACCGTCCCGGGGAGCCGTACGACCTCCCGGCTCCCGCTCCTCGACGTCCTGCGCGGCGCCGCCATCCTCGGCACGCTCATGACCAACGTCTGGATCTTCGCCTCGCCCGGCTCCGAATGGGGCGTGCTCCAGGGCGGGCTCACCACCCCCGACCCCGTCGCCGACCCCTCCGCCGCGAACCTCGCCGAGAGCGTCTTCCGCTTCCTCGCCGACGGCAAGTTCCTGGCCCTGCTGACGGTCCTCTTCGGCGTCGGCCTGGCCATCCAGTACGACTCCGCCGCCCGCCGCGGCGAACCCTGGCCCGGCCGCTACTGGCGGCGCGCCGCCTTCCTCTTCCTGGAGGGCACCGTCCACTTCCTGCTCGTCTTCGCCTGGGACGTGCTGATGGGCTACGCCGTCACCGCCCTCCTCGTCGCCTGGCTGCTGGCCCGCTCCGAGAAGGTTCGCGGGCGCGCGATGTGGACGGCCGCCGCCGTGCACCTGACCCTGGTCTCCCTGGTGACGCTGGCGGCCGTGACCCGGCCCGGCGGCGGCTCGCCGAAGGCGCCCGAGGCGGCCGCCGTCGAGCTGTACGCGCACGGCGGCTACGGCGCCCAGATCGCCTTCCGGCTGGAGAACCTCCTCGTGCTGCGCATCGAGCCGGTCTTCTCCTTCGGCCTGCTGGTCTTCCTCTTCCTCCTCGGCGTGCGCCTCCACCGCGCGGGCGCCTTCACCGACACCGGCGCGGGCCGCCGCATCAGGTCCCGGATGGCCCTCTGGGGCCTCGGCCTCGGACTGCCCCTGAACGCCGCGACGGCCCTCGGCGGCGAGGACTTCTTCTTCCTGGGCCGCTACGGCGCCGCGCCGCTCGTCGCCGTCGGCTACATCGGCCTGATCGGGTACGCCCTCGACCGGCTGTGGATCCCGCGGCCCGTCACCACCGCCCTCAGCTCGGTCGGCCGCACCGCCCTGACCTGCTACGTCACCCAGAACCTGCTGTGCATGCTGCTCTGCTACGGCTTCGGACTGGGCCTGGCCGCCCGGCTGGCCGGGACGGGCCCCTGGTGGGTGATGGGGCTGTGGGCCGCGGTGGGACTGGCGCTGGCCGCCGGGTCGTGGCTGTGGCTGCGCCGGTTCGACCGGGGCCCGCTGGAATCCGTACAGCGGTGGGCGCTCAGGTGACCTCCACGTCCAGGACGAACTCGTCGTACGGGGCCTCGTCCGGGTAGGGCGGCCGGATCTGCGCGAAGCGGATCCGGGCCCGGCCGCCGCCCGGGGGACGGGCCCGTACGGCGTACGTGCGCTCCACCGCCGCCCCCGGGACGTGCGGGCCCTGCCCGGAGGCCGTCGGCCCCTCCGAGACCGCGACCACGTCCGCGTCCCCGCTGACCTGCCAGGTCCACACGTACCCGCGCGCCCCGCGCCCGGTCAGCCGCAGCTCGTACGTCTCACCGGGGCTCAGTACGACGCTCCGTACCTCCACGCGCGTCAGGTCCTCTCAGACGGGGCCGATGACCGGCCCCTCGTGCCAGCCCGCGCCGTCGCGCCAGTAGTGCTGGAGCCGGCGGTCGGTGCGCAGGACGATGACTTCCAGGTTGAACCCGAAACTGCCCTGGAGCATCCCGGTGACCGCGAGCACGTCGTGTCCGAAGACGGCGCTGCGGCTCCAGGCGGAGCCGGCCGCGTTCCCCCGCCACCAGTGCTCGACCCGCCCGCCGTCGACGGCCACGCACAGCTCGTAGTTCCCGGCGGTGTCCTCGTCCGCCGCCCCGTGCTGCGCCTCGATCAGGCAGGGCGCGGAGGTGGCGGCCGCCGCGCTGCCGAAGACCTCCCCGGCGCGCCAGGCGAAGCCGGATCCGTCGTCGCGCCACCACAGCTGCATCCGGCCGTCCGCGCGGGCGGCGACGAGGTCGAGGCGGCGGCCGCGGGTCTGCACGAGGGCGGGGCCGTAGTGGGCGATGCCGGAGGCGAAGCGGCCGCCGTCGTTCCAGGTCCAGGGGGCGCCGTTGATCCGCCACCAGTGGTTCAGGCGCCCGTCTGCGGTCCGGACGACCACCTCGAAATTGCCCGGCTTGCCGTAGTCGCTCTGGATGAAGGCCGGGGTGGAACCGACGGCCGCGTCACCCGGTCCGAAGACGCCGCCGTCGCGCCAGGCGCCGCCGGACTGCTCGTAGTACCAGTGGCGCAGCCGGCCGCCGGTGGTGACGTGCAGGGACTCCATGTTCCGGTTGTAGGTGCTCCCGGTGAAGGCGGGCTGGCCGGAGGCGTCGTGCGCGAAGGTGCGGGCGCGGGCCCACGGGAAGGGGGCGTCGCCGTCGCGCCACCAGTGCTGGAGGCGGCCGCCGCCGGTGGTGGCGAGGAGCTCGAAGTTGCGGTGGGCGCGGCCGTTGCCGCTCTCGTAGACGTTGCCCGTGTGCAGGCGGCGCTTGCTCCACGGGTCGATGTTGGTCCCGCGCAGGCCGCACTTGGCCCAGTAGTCGATGTTCGCCTCGCCGTACGCGATCCGCCCGTAGCCGCCCACGTGGTAGCCCGTCCCCCACGAGTTCTTGAACAGCCAGCAGCCGGCCGCGTCGTCGTAGCCGACGACCAGCACGCAGTGGCCGCCCGCGAGCCGCTCGCTGGTGCGGTGGTAGACGCCGGAACCCAGGCCGAAGAAGTCCTCGTACACGTCGAAGCAAGCGGTCAGCGGGCCGACCGTGTCCAGCCAGACCTTCTGCTGCTCCACGTCGCCGAGCCGTACGTAGCCGGTGATCCGCACGGTGCGGCCCGAACGGTCCCAGCTGGGCGTGTACTCGGCGCGCCAGGCGTCGCGGCGCGCGGCGGGCAGACCGGCGGGCGGGATGCTGTACGGCCAGCAGTCCGGGTCGGCGAGCCCGCCGTTCGCCGCGATCCAGTCCAGGGCGGACTCCGGGTCGCCGCCCTGCCCGCAGGGGGACTTCATCCCGTCGTGCACGTCCCCCTCGGACCGCTCGGCCCACACTCCGTGCTCTATGCGGGCCATGGACTCCACCAGGCCGACGGCGCCGAAGGCCCAGCAGGAAGCGCACGGGTTCTGGTCCTTCACCTTGGTGATCCAGGGCCGGCCCCAGCGGGCGCGCCAGTCCACGGCCGCCGGCCGGGCCCCCGCGGCCGGCCGGCGGGACGGGGCCTCCCCCGCCGCCGGGAGGAAGCCGTGCGCCGCCCGGCGCCGGGTGAGGTGCGGATTGGCGCTCTCCCGCCCCAGGAGCGCCCGCAGGTCCACCGGGCCCGCCGCGGCGGCGGGCGTCAGGTTCGCCCCCGGTTCCAGACCGAGCGAGGGGCGCGGCACCGGCTCCCCGTCGGCCAGGTGCTCCAGCACCGACCACCGCGCCCCCAGCGCCACGAGCCGCGCCCGTAGTTCCCCCGCGGTCTGGACAGACTCCTCCGGCATGGCGGCCCCCCAGCTGCAACCGTTCGCTTCCGAGCCCCGGGAGCGTCTCCCCGCGGGTGGGGCGCGTCAAGGGGGTCCGGACGGTCGCGTGGTGGCACGGGGGCGTACGGGTGCCCCGGGCGCCGGACGGGGGTGCGGCGGGCCGGTTCCGCCCTGGTTGTCCGGTCGGCGGACGGCGGGCCGGGCCGCCCGTATAGGGTCCCCACATGGGGACCTGGATCGCACCGAGCGCCGTCGAGAGAGAGCTGTACGAGGCCAGGAGCGCCGGCGACTGGTCCGCGTACCTCGGCACCCTCGCCCGGGCCCAGCTCTTCCTGGCGCAGCCCCGCGTCCAGGCCGACGCCGACCCCGACACGGTGCGCTTCTACCCCACCCCGGACAACGCCCTGGTCGTCCACACCGCCGGGATGCTGCCCGCGCCCGTACCGGAGACGGTCTACGAGTCCCAGAGCCTCGGCTGGTTCGGCAGGGTGTGGACCCCCGCCGATCCCGCCTTCCTGGCCGTGAACCCGGGCACCCCCACCGAGGCCTACCTCACCACCACCCCCGCCGACCTGGCCCGCTGGCGCGCGCAGGGCGAGGCCGTCGGCGCCCACGGGCTGCCCGCAGGCAAGGTCCACGCCCTCTTCACCGGCGGCCCGCTCCACGGGCCCATCGCCCACGGCCTCGCCATGGGCGCCCATCTCGCCGTGACGAACGGGGAGTTCTGGAACTCCCTCGCCTACCACGGCTCCGGCTACCACCACGAGCGCCGGCGCCTCCACAAGGGCTGGGGCATCACCGACCGGCCCGGCTGGCTCGCCACGCTGGAGCAGCTGCTGAACGCCGGGATGGTCAGCCCCGTCTGGGAGTACGCGCTGCGCGTCCGCCGCGTACTCGCCTCCGACTTCGCCGGGCCCGTCGACATCGAGCACTGGCGGTACGCGGCCGAGGCCAGCCTGCGCCGCAACGCCGAACGCTCCGCCGAACCCCAGCTGACCCCCGACGGGGTCACCCTCGCGCAGCCGCGCCCCACCGCCGAGGTGGAGGGCGAGATCGCCGGGGTCAAGCGGCTCATCGGCCGGATCACCCGCTACGAACAGCGCTTCCGGGCCGACGGCCTGCTCCCCGAGGACGGCTGGGTCCGCTCGGTGGAGGGCTGGGACCACGGCCGGGCCTCCCAGATGGCCCGCTGGGGCCTCGGCACCCGCTACGGCACCCTCCACGAGGCGGAGCGGGCCGTCCTGCGCGCGGGGGAGTCGGCCCGCCAGACGTACCGGTCCTGGGCGGAGTTCTCCGCCGGGTACGTCCTCGGCCGGTGCCTGCACTTCGACGAGGAGGAGTTCGGCGAGTGGTACGCGGGCGCCCTCGGCGCCCACCTCACGCTGACCACGGACCCCGCCAGCCCCTGGCTCAACATCAGCTGGAAATGACCGACTTCGGGTAGTCGGCGGCCGCGGCCGGAAACCGGCGGCGCTCCGCCGGCCGCCCCGACTAGCCTCCTGGCCATGACTGTTGAGCTGAACGAGACCGTACGCCAGCTGCTCGACGCCCCGCATCCGGCGGTGCTGGCGACCATCAACCCCGACGGCAGTCCCCAGAGTTCGGTGGTCTGGGTCACCCGTGACGGCGGCGACGTGCTGATCTCCACCGAGCAGGGCCGCCGCAAGGAGCGCAACATCGCCCGGGACGGGCGGGTGGGCCTGACCGTCTTCGACCTCGCCAACCCCTTCCTCTACGCGGAGATCCGCGGCACGGCCACCGTCACCGAGGACGCCGGCCGCGCGGTCGCCGTGCGCATCGCCGAGGAGTACGCGGGCCCGGGCGCGGGCAAGGACTACGCCGAGGCCCCGCCGGAGGACGTCCGCGTGGTCGTCCGCATCACCCCGGTCAAGGTCCTGGGCAACGCCGCGCGCTAGGGCCGGGTGCGGCGCCGTTGCCGGGGCTCTGCCCCAGGGCCCGCGCCTCAATCGCCGGCGGGGCTGGGTTTGGCGTCGGGTGTGGGCCGGGGTCGCTCCGGAGCGTCTCCTCGGCTCGCGCACTTAACCCGGGCTGCGAATGTCCGGCCTGGGTTGCGCGCTCGTCCTGCGGGGACTCTCCTGCGCGTCCCCGTCCCACGCCTCGGCTTCGGAAGCCAGGCCTGGCGGTTGTCCGGGAACCCGTGGTGGAGGGGAGTGGTGCCGCGCAGGGCTGTCCCCGCAGGACGAGCGCGCAACCTGGGCCGAGGGGGCGTAGCGGCGGCTCAGTGCGCGAGCCGAGGAGACAGCCCGGAGGGGCACCGCGGACCGACCCCACCGACCGGGCCCCGCTGCGACGAGCCCACCCCGGCCGAGCCGCCCGCAGGGCACACGGCACCGCGGACCGACCCCACCGACCAGGCCCCGCCGAAGCAAATCCAGCCCCGCCGGCGTTTGAGGCGCGGGGTCTGGGGCGGAGCCCCAGGAGCCCCGGCGCAGCCGGACCCGACACCGCCGGACCTCCGGCAGGGCCCGGTTCACGCTTCGGCCGGTTCCTCCAGGACGAGGCGGATCTCGGTGATCTCGTAGCCGGCCCGATCGAAGGCGGCGGCCATCGGGACGTTGACGGTGTCCGTGGTCGCCGTGATGCGATCGGCGCCCTCGGCCGCGTGGAAGCGGGTGATCTCGGCCAGGATCTCGTCGATCAGGCCGCGGCCGCGCTGCTCCGGGACGACGCCCAGGTAGCCGACGTTCCGGTGGTAGGGGGTCGCGGAGGGGAGGGCCAGGCCGGCCAGGGTGCCGTCGGGCAGGTGGGCCAGGCGCCACCAGGAGCGCTCGCCGGGGCAGTCGGAGTAGAAGGCGATGTCGTCCCGGGCCAGCTCCTCGGCGTCCATCGAGCGCAGTTCGCTCACGGTGTGCTCGTCGAGGCTGCCGTGGGAGAGCCGGACGAAGGCGTCCAGGAACTCCTCGTCGGTGCCCTCGCGGAAGACGAGCCGGCCGGTGGGGGCGGCGGTGCCGGCCGCGGGGGTCCACTCGTAGCGCAGGCGCTCGATCTCGCGGGTCAGACCGGTCTCGTACGCGGCCTTCTGGCGCCAGGCGACGGCCTCGGCCAGGTCCGGGCGGGCGCGCCAGTCGCGGGGCAGGGAGAGGTTGTAGAGCGGGAGCGTGCCGAAGGCGGCGTGCCCGGCCGCGAGCAGGCCGGCGGCGACGGCCGCCGGGTCGGTCACGGAGGCCCGGACCTGGAGGCAGTCGAGGGCGATGGGCCGCTCGCTGTCGGCGCGGCCCCACCACAGGGCGCGGGCCAGGATCTCGCCGTCCTCGTCCTCGGCGAACCAGGTCCACTCGGGGCGGAACTGGCCGGCGGCGAGCTCCTCACGGATCTTCTCGGCGGTCAGGGCGGCGACGGGGCCGTCGGCCGGGTAGGCGGCGGCGCGGTCGAGGTCGGCGGGGTCTGCGGTGGCAGGGCGGAAGCGCATCCGGCGATGATCACACGGAGTCACACCCTGGGCCAGGGGTTTTGGGCGCGACGGCCGACGGCCGGCCCCGTGGTGCGGGACCGGCCGTCGGGTGGTGCGTCGTACCGCGTCACGACCAGGTGATCAGGCGGCGCGGGTGTTCCAGGACCGCGGCGATGTCGGCCAGGAACCGGGAACCGAGCTCCCCGTCGATGAGACGGTGGTCGAACGACAGGGCCAGGGTGGTGACCTGGCGGGCCTTCACCTTGCCCTTGTGGACCCACGGCTGGAGCTTGATCGCACCGACCGCGAGGATCGCGGACTCGCCGGGGTTCAGGATGGGCGTACCGGTGTCGACGCCGAAGACGCCGACGTTGGTGATGGTGATCGTGCCGTTCTGCATGTCGGCCGGGGAGGTCTTGCCGTCGCGGGCCGTGGCGACCAGCGAGGACAGGGCCTCGGACAGCTCGGGCAGGGTCTTGGCGTGCGCGTCCTTGATGTTCGGGACGATCAGCCCCCTGGGGGTGGCCGCGGCGATGCCCAGGTTGACGTAGTGCTTGAGCACGATCTCCTGGGCCGCCTCGTCCCAGGACGCGTTGACGTCCGGGTTGCGCCGGATGGCCACCAGGACGGCCTTGGCGATGAGGAGCAGCGGGTTGATCCGCAGCCCCGCGAGGTCCGGGTCGGCCTTGAGCTCCTGGACCAGCTTCATCGTGCGGGTCACGTCGAAGGTGATGAACTCGGTGACGTGCGGCGCGGTGAAGGCGGAGCCCACCATGGCCTGGGCGGTGACCTTGCGGACGCCCTTGACCGGGATACGGGTCTCCCGCGCCCCCGGCTCGGCCGCTGCGGCCGGAGCCTGCGCGGCCACCGGGGCCGGTGCGGCGGCCGGAGCCGCCTCGGCCGGGGCGGCCACGGTCTGCGGGGCGAGCGCCGCGGCGGCCGCGGCGTGCACGTCCTCCCGGGTCACGATCCCGCCGTCCCCGGTGGGGACCACCGAGGCCAGGTCGATCCCGAGGTCCTTGGCGAGCTTGCGCACCGGCGGCTTGGCCAGCGGACGCTCCTCGGCGGCCTGCCCGTTCCCGTTCTGCTGGGTGGGAACCGCCGGGGCCACCGGGGCCGCGGGGGCCACCGGAACCGCCGGGGCGGCCGTGCCGTTCTGCGCGGCCGTGCCCGCCGGGGCCTTGCGCGGGCGGCGCTTCGTGGAGGCCGTGGAGACCCCGTAGCCGACCAGCACGGGCTGACGGGCCTCGGGGGCGGGCTCCTCCGCCTCGGGGGCGGCGGCGGCCGGAGCCGCCTCCTGGACCGGGGCCGCCTCGGCGGCGGCTCCCCCCTCGGTCCGGACCGAGATGATGACCTGGCCGACGTCGACCGTGGTGCCCTCCTCGAAGAGGAGGGCGTGCACGACGCCGTCGAAGGGGATCGGCAGCTCCACCGCGGCCTTGGCCGTCTCGACCTCGCAGACGACCTGACCGTCGGTGACGGTGTCACCCGGCTGGACGTACCACTTGAGGATCTCGGCCTCGGTGAGGCCCTCGCCCACGTCGGGCATCTTGAATTCGCGGATCGTCATGAACGTGGCTCCTCAGTACGCCAGCGAGCGGTCGACGGCGTCGAGCACCCTGTCCAGGCCCGGCAGGTACTCGTCCTCCAGGCGGGCCGGCGGGTACGGGGCGTGGAAACCGCCCACGCGCAGCACCGGCGCCTCCAGGTGGTAGAAGCACCGCTCCGTGATGCGAGCAGCGATCTCCGAGCCCACGCCGAGGAAGACCGGCGCCTCGTGGACGACCACGAGCCGGCGGGTCTTCTCCACCGAGGCCTGCAGTCCGTCGAAGTCGATCGGGGACATCGAGCGCAGGTCGACGACCTCCACCGACTTGCCCTCCTCGGCTGCGGCGGCCGCGGCCTCCAGGCAGACCTTCACCATCGGACCGTAGGCGGCCAGGGTGATGTCGGAGCCCTCGCGCGCCACGCGCGCCTTGTGCAGCTGGTAGGGGATGGCCTCGACGTCGACCTCGCCCTTGTCCCAGTAGCGCCGCTTCGGCTCGAAGAAGATCACCGGGTCGTCGCTGAGGATCGCCTGCTGGAGCATCCAGTACGCGTCGCTCGCGTTCGACGGCGAGACCACCTTGAGGCCCGGGACGTGCGCGAACAGCGTCTCCGGGGACTCGCTGTGGTGCTCGACGGCGCCGATGCCGCCCGCGTAGGGGATGCGTACGACGACCGGCATCTTGATCTTGCCGAGGGCCCGCGCGTGCATCTTCGCGAGCTGCGTGACGATCTGGTCGTACGCGGGGAAGACGAACCCGTCGAACTGGATCTCGACGACCGGGCGGTAGCCGCGCAGCGCGAGGCCGATCGCCGTGCCGACGATGCCGGACTCCGCGAGCGGGGTGTCGATGACCCGCTCCTCGCCGAAGTCCTTCTGCAGGCCGTCGGTGATCCGGAAGACACCACCCAGCTTGCCCACGTCCTCGCCCATGATCAGGACCTTCGGGTCCGTCTCCAGGGCCTTGCGCAGCGACTCGTTGAGCGCCTTCGCGATAGACATCTTCTCGATGGCCATGGTGGTCACTCCCCACCCTCGAAGGACGCGAGGTAGGCGGCGAACTGCGCGCGCTCCTCGTCGACGAGCGCGTGCCCGTCCGCGTAGACGTTCTCGAAGATCGCCATGGTGTCGGGGTCGGGCATGGCGCGCACGACCTCGCGCACCCGCTTGCCCAGCGCCTCGCTCTCCGCCTCCAGCTCCGCGAAGAACGCCTCGTCGGCGCCCCCGGTGGCCACCAGGTGGGTCTTCAGGCGCAGGATCGGGTCCTTCGCCTCCCAGGCCGCCGTCTCCTCGTCCCGCCGGTACTTCGTCGGGTCGTCGGAGGTGGTGTGCGCGCCCATGCGGTACGTGAACGCCTCGACCAGGGTCGGGCCCTCGCCGCGGCGCGCCCGGTCCAGGGCCCAGCGGGTCACGGCCAGGCAGGCCAGCACGTCGTTGCCGTCCACGCGGACGCCCGGGAAGCCGAAGCCCTGCGCGCGCTGGTACAGCGGCACGCGCATCTGGCGCTCGGTCGGCTCGGAGATCGCCCACTGGTTGTTCTGGCAGAAGAACACCACGGGGGAGTTGTAGACCGCCGAGAAGGTGAACGCCTCGGCGACGTCGCCCTGGCTGGACGCGCCGTCGCCGAAGTAGGCGATGACCGCGCTGTCGGCGCCGTCCTTCGCCACTCCCATGGCGTAACCGGTCGCGTGCAGCGTCTGCGAGCCGATGACGATCGTGTAGAGGTGGAAGTTGTTGGTGTTGGGGTCCCAGCCGCCGTGGTTCACGCCGCGGAACATGCCGAGCAGGTTGGTCGGGTCGACTCCGCGGCACCAGGCCACACCGTGTTCACGGTAGGTCGGGAAGACGTAGTCGTCGTCGTTCAGGGCCCGGCCGGAGCCGATCTGGGCGGCCTCCTGGCCGAGCAGCGAGGCCCACAGGCCCAGCTCGCCCTGGCGCTGGAGGGCAGTCGCCTCACCGTCGAAACGGCGGGTCAGGACCATGTCGCGGTACAGCCCGCGCAGGTCGTCGGTGGTGATGTCGGCGACGAAGGGGGCGAATTCCGCGTTCTCCGCGCTCTCGACCCGGTCCCCTTCGGGCGTCAGCAGCTGTACGAGCTGAGGTTCAGCGTCCTGCGTCTGCGCGGTGGCAGCGGCGGTCTTGCGGGCGCTCGTCGCGTCCGCCGTCCGCTTGGTGCCGCTGCTGCGTCGCGGCTTGCGCGCGGCAGTGCTCTCCACGGTCACGTGTGCTCCTCCGTCGGTCCGGCACCCGGGTTCTCCGGGGTCCAGTGCGGCTCACCTAATCCGTACCCGCGCACGGGGTGGGTGCGCGTCGCGTACGGATTCAGGCGTGACAGGTGCCCCGGCGAGTGCCCTGCGCAATGCACGTTACCCAGTGCGCCGCATAACTGCGAAACCCCAGTTGACCTGCACGTTTGCTTGGATTTCCAAGTAAATTCGAGCAAGCGGGAACAACCACTGGTCACAGCCTTGCAGGGGGCCGGAACAACGGCACGTTATCCCGGTCAACTGCGGCAGGGAAGGGGTGAGTGTGTGAAACTGAATCTGTGCGCGAAGACGGAAAAATCAAGGTATTCCTCCTAGACGACCACGAAGTGGTACGTCGGGGCGTCCACGAGCTCTTGTCGGTCGAAGAGGACATCGAGATCGTCGGTGAGGCCGGTACGGCGGCCGACGCACTGGTCCGGATCCCGGCCACCCGCCCTGACGTGGCGGTCCTCGACGTCCGCCTGCCGGACGGCAGCGGTGTGGAGGTCTGCCGCGAGGTGCGCTCCCAGAACGAGGACATCAAGTGCCTGATGCTGACCTCGTTCGCCGACGACGAGGCGCTGTTCGACGCGATCATGGCGGGCGCCTCGGGCTACGTCCTCAAGGCGATCCGCGGCAACGAGCTGCTCAGCGCCGTACGTGACGTCGCGGCCGGCAAGTCGCTGCTCGACCCGGTGGCCACCGCCCGGGTGCTGGAGCGGCTGCGGGACGGCAAGAGCGGCAAGGGCGACGACCGCCTCTCCAACCTCACCGAGCAGGAGCGGAAGATCCTCGACCTGATCGGCGAGGGCCTGACCAACCGCGTGATCGGCGAGCGGCTGCACCTGGCGGAGAAGACGATCAAGAACTACGTCTCCAGCCTGCTGTCCAAGCTGGGCATGGAGCGCCGCTCGCAGGCCGCCGCCTACGTGGCCCGCCTCCAGGCGGAGAAGCGCTAGCAGCGGCGTCCGGAGCGCGCCCGGCGCGGGAAGCGCGTACGGACGTACGACGGACATACGACGGACGTACGGAGATGCGGACCCGTCGTACGCCGTTTCATTCGGGACCAACGTCCCCGATCATCGGGGCGGGATCCTCTTTCCCCGCGCCCGCGCCGGCGGCGACAGTGGGGGACATGTCCCCAGAGGAACTCCACGCCATCGAACTGCTGCGCCGGGTGCCGTACGGCCGGGTGGCCACGAGCATGCGCGCGCTGCCCTTCCTCGCCCTCGCCCGCCACATCGTGGTGGACGGCAACGTCGTCCTGAGAATGCACGCGGGATTCGGCTACCACCAGGCGTGCAACGGCAGTGTCGTGGCCTACGGGGCCGACAACTTCAATTCCCGTGACCCGCACCTGTGGTCGGTCCAGTTCACCGGCACCGCGCGGATCGTCGAACCGACCACCGCCGAACTGGAACTCTTCGGGCCGGGTCCGCATTTCGTGGACGGAGCGGTCTTCGACCCCGTCTACATGCACATAGAACCCCAGTTCGTCACAGTTCACTCCCTCGCCGGGAATCCGGACCGGCAGTACCAGCACGCACTCTGACGGGCGTTCTTTCACATAAGAGCAGCGCGTACGGGAACGGGCCCGGCGGAATTGTTTCCGCCGGGCCCGTCCTGCTGCCTCATTCGTCTTCCGAGAGCCCGACGGGCGGGTCCGGGGTCTTGGTCGGCGGAGTCACCGGCGGCGATGACTTCGGCGGGGTCGCGGACTTCGTCGTCGACGGCGAGGAGGACGTCGAGGGCGAGGAGGACATGGACGGCGAGTTCGACGGCGAGTTCGACGCGGTGGAGGTCGGCTGCCGGGTGGCGGTCCGCGTGGGAGGGGCCTCGGTCCACGTCTGGGTGTTGTCCGGGGTGCGGGTCGGCGGCGTGGTCTCCGGGGTCGCCGGGGTGCTCGGCTGGCCGCTGGGCACGCTCTGGCTGGTCGTGGGGGTGTCGGCGGGGCCCTTCTCCTTGCCGCCGCCCACCTGGCTGATGGCGTAGGCCGCGCCCGCCGCGACCGCGATGACCGCCAGCACCGCGAACAGCCACATCTTCCAACGGCTGCTCCCGCCGTTGTCGTAGCCGTCGTACCTGCCGCCGTTGCCGCCCTGGCCGCCGTGGCCGCCGCCACCGGGGAAGGCCGAGCCGTCGTCCGGGTTCAGCGGGGGCACCATCGGCTGCTGGAACTGCGAGGTCGAGGCGTGCGAGGGGTACTGCTGCTGCCCGCCCGTCCCGCCCACGGGCATGGCCGTGGTGGCGCCGCTCCGCCCGTGCGGAAGGGCCATGGTGACCGGGCCGGTGTTCCAGGTGCCCGTGTTCGGCCCCTGGTCGTGCAACATCTGGAGCGCGTACTGGACCAGCCCGCGCATCTCCTCGGCGCTCTGGAACCGGTCGTCCGGGTCCTTGGCGAGGGAGCGCATGACCAGGCCGTCGAGCTCCTGCGGGATGTGGTGGCCCTCGGGCAGCTGCGAGGGCGGGACGGGTGCGTCCTGGACGTGCTGGTAGACCACCGACAGCGGGGTCTCGCCGGTGAACGGGGGCCGCAGCGCGAGCAGTTCGTACAGCAGGCAGCCGGTCGCGTACAGGTCGGAACGGTGGTCCACGGCCTTGCCGAGGGCCTGTTCGGGCGACAGGTACTGCGGGGTTCCCATGACCATGCCGGTCTGAGTCATCGTCGACTGCACGCCGTGCAGGGCGCGGGCGATGCCGAAGTCCATCACCTTGACGGCGCCGGTCTCGGTGATGATGACGTTCGCCGGCTTGATGTCGCGGTGGACGATGCCGTGCTGGTGCGAGTACGCGAGGGCCTCCAGCACGCCGGAGACGATGATCAGCGCCTGCTCGGGGCCCGGGGCCTCGGCGCTCACCAGCAGTTCGCGGATGGTGCGGCCCTCGACCAGTTCCATCACGATGTACGGCACGGTGTTGGGGCCGACCCGGTCCTCGCCCGAGTCGTACACGGCGACGACGGCGTGGTGGTTCAGCCCGGCGACGGACTGTGCCTCGCGGGTGAAGCGCGCCTTGGAGACCGGGTCCTCGGCGAGGTCGGCGCGCAGCAGCTTCACGGCGACGGTGCGGCCCAGGCGTACGTCCTCGGCGGCGAACACCTCGGCCATGCCGCCGCGGCCCAGTCGGTGGGTGAGCCGGTAACGGCCGTCTCCCACCAGGCCGCCTGCTCCCCAGTGCGAAGGGTCCTCGGCCATCCCGGCGCCGCCTGCCTCGGGTTCGGGTGCCATCAGTCCTCGCCGTCGTCTCTCTCGGCCGCCGCTCAGCGGTAGTCCTCTTCGTGGTGCTCCGACGAACGCTACAGCCTCGGAACCGCTCGCCGTTCGGAGCTGACGCCGGGTGGACCCGTGGTCACGGAAAGGGCACCTGGCTTGACGTGTGCTTGCCCTCCGGCAGACTGGGCCCGACATAAGCATGGCGAGGGGAAGCAAGAGTCATGAGCCAGGACGGCACTCAGGGCCGGTACGCAGGCGGTTCCCTGGCCCGTGGCCGTTACCAGCTACGGGATTTGCTCGGTGAGGGCGGCATGGCCGCCGTGTACCTCGCGTACGACACCGCGCTCGACCGTCAGGTGGCGATCAAAACCCTGCACACCGAGCTGGGCCGCGAACAGTCCTTCCGCGAGCGGTTCCGCCGCGAGGCGCAGGCTGTAGCCAAACTGTCGCACACCAACATCGTCTCGGTCTTCGATACGGGTGAGGACGAGTTCGACGGCTCGGTCATGCCGTACATCGTGATGGAGTACGTGGAGGGGCAGCCGCTCGGCTCCGTGCTCCAGGCGGACATCCGGCAGTACGGTGCGATGCCCGCGGAGAAGGCCCTGAAGGTGACGGCCGACGTGCTGGCCGCGCTGGACACCAGCCACGAGATGGGTCTCGTCCACCGGGACATCAAGCCGGGCAACGTCATGATGACCAAGCGCGGCGTGGTCAAGGTGATGGACTTCGGCATCGCCCGCGCCATGCAGTCCGGGGTCACCTCGATGACCCAGACCGGCATGGTCGTCGGCACCCCGCAGTACTTGTCGCCCGAGCAGGCCCTGGGGCGCGCCGTCGACGCCCGGTCCGACCTGTACTCGGTCGGCATCATGCTCTTCCAGCTACTGACCGGCCGGATCCCGTTCGACGCCGACTCCCCGCTGGCCATCGCGTACGCGCACGTGCAGGAGGAGCCGGTCCCGCCGTCCTCCATCAACCGGTCGGTGACCCCGGCGATGGACGCACTGGTGGCGCGGGCCCTGCGGAAGAACCCGAACGAGCGCTTCCCCACGGCCGCGGCCATGCGGGACGAGGTCGCGCGGGTGATGTCGGCCGGGCAGACCGGGGCTCCGGTCATCGTCCAGGGCATCGGGCCGGTGAGCAGCGGGGCGGGCGTGTCCTCCGCCGTGTTCCCGCCGGTGGACTCGGGCTTCCAGGCGCCGGCGCCGCAGTCCGTGCAGCAGCCGTACCAGGCCCCGCACACCCCGGCGCCGTCCCCATACGCGCCGGCGCCGACGCCCCCGCCGCAGAACCACGGCCAGGGCGGCTACGCCTACCCGCCGCAGCAGCAGTACGCGCCGCAGACCCCGCCGCCGTACACGATCTCCCCGGCCGCGCACGGCACGTCCCCCACGGGCGCGGGCCCGCGGAAGAACACGCCGGTGGTCGTGGGCGCGATCGCGGTGGCGCTGCTGGCCGTCGGCGGTCTGATCGCCGCGATCTCGCTGAACGGCGACGACAAGAAGAAGGACGAGACGGCGTCCTCCGGCCCCTCGGCGTCGGCGCCCGGCTCGGCCAAGCCCAGCCACAAGGGTCCGGACACCTCGCGCACGATCGACCCCGCCAAGTGCAAGGACCCGACGAAGGACTTCAGCGACGCGACCAAGTACCAGGCGCCGGACTTCCGGTACAAGAACCTGCTCTCGGTGAAGGCCTGCATCCAGGCCTCCGCCGGCAAGTACAAGATCCTGGAGAAGGACGAGGCCGTGTACGGCCAGGACATGGTGCTGGAGCAGTCGCCGGCGCCCGGCGCCAAGATCGAAAAAGAGGGCACGGAGTACACGCTGACCGTGTCCACGGGCAACCCCGGCTAGGGGGTCGCGGCGCGGCGGCCGGGCTGCAGGGCCGCCGCGGACTGAGCCAGACCGGCATCCCGGGCACTCTCATGGAGTGCCCGGGATGCCGGTTTTGCGCCCTTATGTAAATCTGAGCACGTACCGCTGCCTCCAGCGCGTACCCGGCCGCTCGGAACGGGAAGGGCTCCCCGTGATCCAAGGCTTCCGCCCGTCACGCTGGCTGGCCTGTGCCGTACTGGCCGCCGCGGCGCTCACACCCGCCGTGTCCACCGTCTCGGCCGCGCCCTCCGCCGCCGTACGGGAGGACGACGACGGATACCCGGACCTCGCCGGCAGCGCCGCCGGAGCCGGGCGCGAGCGGCCGGGACGCCCCGCCGCCGAACCCCCGAACCCGGAGGCGCTGGCGGCCGCCCGCCCGCTGCGGCCGCGCCCGCGCACCGAACCCGTCGCACCGCCCCGCCTCCCGAGCCCCGTACCCACGGCCGTCGCCCCGGCCACGGCCACGCCCCGCCCGGTGAGCGCGCTCGGGACCGAGCCGAACGAGCGGGCCGCCGACCTGGCCGCGCACATACTGCCCCTCGGGACCGGATTCGCCCTGATGGGAGTCGGGCTCGGCTACCTCGGCATGCGGCTGCGCAAGGGCATCTGACCCCGCCTGCGGAACGCCGCGGACCCGCCACGGGACCGGCACGGACATGCCACGGGAACACCCTCAGGACCGCCTCCAGTCGGACGCATACGGTCTCCTCCCCCTCCGGTCGTACGACCGGAGGCGGTTGCCATCAAGGGCATACTCGGTATACATACTGAGTATGTCGATCCGCCACGGCCTTCTCGCCCTGCTGGAACGGGGCCCTCGGTACGGCTCCCAGCTGCGCACCGAGTTCGAATCCCGTACCGGCTCCACCTGGCCGCTCAACGTCGGCCAGGTGTACACCACCCTCGCCCGCCTGGAGCGCGACGGACTCGTCGCCCCCGGCGGCGAGGACACCGCCGGGCACACCCTCTACGCCATCACCGACCACGGCCGCGCCGAACTCCACCAGTGGTACGAGCGCCCCGTCGACCGCACACACCCGCCCCGTGACGAGCTGTCCATCAAGCTCGCCATGGCCGTGGGCGCCCCCGGCGTGGACATCCGCGCCGTCATCCAGTCCCAGCGGCACGCCACGATCAGGGCGATGCAGGACTACACCCGGCTCAAGGCCCAGGCCCTCACCGCGATCGAGAGCGGGCAGAGCCGCGAACGCGACGACGTGGCCTGGCTGCTGGTGCTGGAGCAGCTGATCTTCCAGACCGAGGCCGAGGCCCGCTGGCTCGACCACTGCGAAGCCCGGCTCGTCCGGCTCTCCCTTCCGGCCGACCGGAGGGCCGTACCCGGAGCGCCCCAGGCCGCCGAGACCGAAGCCGAGGCCGACGACCCCGTCCCGGCCCCTACGACCACCACCCCGCCCCGTACCGCCCGCACGCGGCGGGGCTGAACCACCTTTCCAGGGGGGACCCCTTCATGCCTGACCAGCGCCATGCCCAGCAACCCGTACTCCAGTTGGACCAGCTCGTCCGCACCCACGGCAGCGGTGCCACCGAGGTGAACGCCCTGCGCGGCATCAACCTCTCCGTCTTCCCCGGCGAACTCGTCGCCGTCATGGGCCCCTCCGGCTCCGGCAAGTCCACGCTGCTCACCCTCGCCGGCGGGCTGGACACGCCCACCAGCGGCCGGGTCGTCGTCGAGGGCACCGACATCACCACCGCCGGCCGCAAGCAGCTCGCCGCGCTGCGCCGCCGCAGCATCGGGTACGTCTTCCAGGACTACAACCTGATCCCCGCCCTCACCGCAGCCGAGAACGTGGCCCTGCCCCTGGAACTCGACGGCACCTCCGCCCGCAAGGCCCGCACCGCCGCGCTCGCCGCGCTGGAGGAGATGGGCCTGGGCCAGCTCGCCGACCGCTTCCCCGACGAGATGTCCGGCGGCCAGCAGCAGCGCGTGGCCATCGCCCGCGCCCTCGTGGGCGACCGCCGTCTGGTCCTCGCCGACGAGCCCACCGGCGCCCTCGACTCGGAGACCGGCGAATCCGTCCTCGCCCTGCTGCGCTCCCGCTGCGACGCCGGCGCGGCCGGGGTCCTCGTCACGCACGAGCCGCGCTTCGCCGCCTGGGCGGACCGGGTGGTCTTCCTGCGCGACGGCAGCGTGGTCGACGAGACCCTGCGCAGCCAGGCCGACTCCCTGCTCTCGGGGCAGGCGGCCGGCCAGTGATCTCCTGGTACCACTCCTGGATCGCGGCCATCCGCATAGCCCGCCGCGACGCCTGGCGCGCCAAGGGCCGCAGCATCCTCGTCCTCGCGATGATCGCCCTGCCGATCGTCGGCGTGAGCGCCGCCGACCTCACCATGCGCAGCGCCGAGCTCTCCACCGCGCAGGACCTCGAACGCCGCCTCGGCACCGCCGACGCCGAAGTCAGCGTCTCCTCGCTGGGCGTACCGATCCTCCAGAGCCCCGACGGCGACAACTACGCGCCGGTCGGCGGCTACAAGGCGTACGAGCCGCCCGCCGAAAAGATGCAGCCGGACATCCCGCAGGCGCTCCCGGCCGGCACCCAGGTCGTCAAGGACAGCATCGGCCACGCCAAACTCCGCACCACGCACGGGCTCCTGGAGACCGCCCTCCGGGAAGTCGACACGCACAGCCCGCTGGTGAAGGGCCGGTTCACGCTCGACCGGGGCCGGCTGCCGGAGGCCGCGGGCGAGATCATCGCCACCAACGCCTTCCTGAAGGAGTCGGGCTACTTCGTCGGCTCCCGGGTCTCCGCGCGCGGGGTCGACGCCTCCTACCTGATCGTCGGCGCCTACGAACTGCCCAACTCGCTCAAAGAAGTGCAGGTCATCGCCCCGCCCGGGACCATGCTCACCCCGCTCGACAAGGCCCTGCGGGCCATCGACGTGCCCGGGGTGCGGGCCGAGACCAAGTACCTCGTGACGGTCGGCGGCGACGGTTTCACGTGGAACATGGTCAAGGAGGCCAACGCCAAGGGCGCCCTGGTCATCTCCCGTGCGGTCATCCTCGACAAGCCCGCCGACTCCGAGGTGCCGCTGTACGCACAGGAGCCGCAGGATTCCTTCTCGGACGCATCCACGACCATGGAGATGGCCGTCCTGGCCACCGTCGTCGGCCTCGCCATGCTGGAGATCTGCCTGCTCGCGGGCCCCGCCTTCGCGGTCGGCGCCCGGCGCTCGCGCCGTCAGCTCGGGCTCGTCGGCGCCAACGGCGGCGACCGGCGGCACATCCGGGCCATCGTGCTCTCCGGCGGCCTGGTCATCGGCGCCGCGGCCGCGGTCGTCGGCACCGTCATCGGCATCGCCCTCACCCTGGCCCTCCGCCCGCTGCTGGAGGAGTTCCTGGGCCTGCGCTGGGGCGGGTTCGACGTCCGGCCGCTGGAACTGCTGGCCATCGCCCTGCTCGCCGTGCTCACCGGCCTGCTGGCCGCGATCGCCCCGGCCGTCACCGCGTCCCGGCAGACCGTCCTGGCCTCGCTCACCGGCCGCCGCGGCGTCCGGCGCGCCAACCGGGTGCTGCCCGTCATCGGCCTGATCGCCGTCGCGGGCGGCGCCGCCATCGCCCTCTACGGCACCGTCTCCGAGACGGGCACCCTGGTCGTCGCGGGCGGCAGCGCCATCGCCGAGCTGGGCGTCGTCGCCCTCACCCCGGTCCTGGTCGGCATGTTCGGGCGGATCGGGCGCTGGATGCCGCTGTCGCCGCGGCTCGCCCTGCGCGACGCCGTGCGCAACCGGGGGCGTACGGCACCGGCCGTGGCCGCCGTGCTGGCCGCCGTCGCGGGCACCGTCGCGGTGGCCACGTACCAGAACAGCCAGGAGGTGCAGGCCCGCCACGAGTACACCGCCGACCTGCCCAGCCTGCACGGGATGGTCTCCCTTTCCGACAACAGCGCCCACAAGGAAGTCCCCGCCGTACGCGAGGCCCTGTCCAAGGAGTTCTCGCTGTCCGTACGGGCCGACGTGGACCGGCTCGTGGTCGGCCGGCCGGGCTGCGACACGTACTCCGCCGACACGGGCTGCGGGCGCGCCGAGGTCATCCAGCCCAAGGAACAGCGCTGCCCGCTGTTCGACTCCCCGCACGGGCCCGCCGACTTCACGCCCGAGCAAGCCAAGGAACTGCGCAAGGACTGGCGCTGCGCGCGGACCGAGCACTACATGGAGAACCCGGTCGTCGTCTCCGACGAGAAGCTGCTGACCGCACTGGCCGTGACCGACCCCGGCGCCGTCTCCGCGCTGAAGTCGGGCAAGGCGGTCTCCTTCAGCAAGCAGAACGTGAAGGACGACAAGGTCACCATCCGGCTCATCACCGACCCCGACGCGGCCGACGCGGCACGCAACACGGGTGCGGAGAAGCCGGGCGAGGACAAGGTCCTGCCGGTCTATCAGGCGCCCGACGGCGTCCAGGCCTGGGGCGTCGAACTGATCCTGCCGCCCTCCGCCGCCCGGTCCGCCGGGCTGACGACGGCCGCGTTCGGCTCGTTCTTCGCCCTCGACGGCGCTCCGGACAGCGAGCAGCGCCAGCGGCTGGACGGACTCCTCGACCAGATGGGCGTGGACGCCGCCATCAAGATCGAGCAGGGCTACCAGGGCGACAACAGCATCGAGGTGCTCGCCCTGACCCTCTTCGCGGGCCTGGTCACCATCGGCGCGGCCGGCATCGCCACCGGACTGGCCCAGGCCGACGCCGAGGCCGACCTGAAGACGCTCGCCGCGGTCGGCGCGCCCCCGCGGGTGCGGCGCACGCTGAGCGGCTTCCAGTGCGGGGTGATCGCCCTGATGGGCGTGATCCTGGGCTCGGCGGCGGGCATCCTGCCGGCGGTCGGACTCCGGCTCGCCACGGCCCGCGAGACGGAACGATTCCTCGACCGGGCCGTGTCGATGGGGTACGAGCCCGCGGGCACCGAGGTCTACGTGCCGATCGCGGTGCCGTGGGCGACCCTCGGCGGGCTGCTGATCGTCGTCCCGCTGGGTGCGGCGCTGCTGGCCGCCCTGGTCACCCGGTCCAGCGGAGCGCTGGCGCGGCGCGCGGCCGGCTAGTCAGGAACGGGCCCATGCTGGTGCCCCCGTACAGGGTGGATCACGCCTGTACGGGGGCACACCGTGTGAGTACGAAGGTGTGCGAGACAATGGCGGCATGGAGATGCCGAGGAGTGAACGGTCGCAGGACAGCCCCCCGAACGTCCTGATCGTGGGACAGGACGGGACGGCGGTCGGCGGCGCCGATGACGAGTCGCGCGAGGTCCCGGTGACGGAGATGGTCGAACAGCCCGCCAAGGTCATGCGGATCGGCAGCATGATCAAGCAACTCCTGGAAGAGGTACGTGCCGCGCCTCTCGACGAGGCGAGCCGGGTCCGGCTCAAGGACATCCACGCCGCGTCGGTGAAGGAGCTGGAGGACGGTCTGGCTCCGGAGCTGGTGGAGGAGCTGGAACGCCTGTCCCTCCCCTTCACCGAGGAGGCCATTCCCTCCGAGGCGGAACTGCGCATCGCCCAGGCGCAGTTGGTGGGCTGGCTGGAAGGCCTGTTCCACGGCATCCAAACGGCCCTGTTCGCGCAGCAGATGGCGGCGCGGGCCCAGCTGGAGCAGATGCGCCGCGCCCTCCCGCCCGGCGCCTCGCACGAGGACGAGGACGGCAGCCACGGCGCCATCCGCTCGGGCCCGTACCTCTAGCCTCCGCCGAGCACCCACCAGCGGGCCCGAGCCACCCGGCCCGGGCCCGCACCCGAACCCACACCACCCCCGCGCGAAGCCACACCACCCGCGCGAGGCCACACCACCCGCGCGAAGCCACATCCAGCCCCGGCGAAGCCAAACCCAGCCCCGCCGGCGCTTGAGGCGCGGGGTCCGGGGCGGAGCCCCGGCAACGGCGCCGCACCCGCACCCGCAGCGCCGGCCTAAGCCGCAGATAAGTGGGGCTCCCCGCAGGGGACATGGCCGCGCATACTCAGGGGCATGAGCTACGACGCCATCGTGCTGGCCGGCGGCGCCGCGCAGCGACTCGGCGGGGCGGACAAACCCGCCCTGCGGGTCGGCGGCCGAACCCTCCTCGACAGGGTCCTCGACGCCTGCGCGGACGCCCGGACGACCGTCGTCGTCGGCGGCCGCAGGCCCACCGCCCGCCCGGTGCACTGGGCCCGCGAGGACCCGCCCGGCGGCGGCCCCCTCGCCGCGCTGGATGCCGGGCTGCGCCACACGACGGCCGAGCTGGTCCTCGTACTCTCGGCGGACCTGCCCTTCCTGGACCGGGACACCGTACGGGCCCTGCTGGACGGGGCCGGCCAGGCCGACGGCGCCCTGCTGCGGGACGCCGACGGGCGGGACCAGCCCCTGGTCGCCGCCTACCGGGCCGAGCCCCTGCGCAGGGAGATCGCCCTGCTCGCCACCGAGCACGGCAGCCTCGGCGGGCTCCCCCTGCGCGCCCTCACCGCCGAACTCGGCCTGACCAGGCTGACCGGCACTGCGCCACTCGCCTCCTTCGACTGCGACACCTGGGACGACCTTGCCGTCGCTCGCGCCCGGATCAGAGAGCATGGAACCGTGTTGGACCAATGGATCACCGCAGTCAAGGCGGAGCTCGGCATCGACCTCACCGTCGACACCAAGACCCTGCTCGACCTGGCCCGTGACGCCGCCCACGGCGTCGCCCGGCCCGCCGCCCCGCTGACCACCTTCCTGGTCGGCTACGCGGCCGCCCAAGCCGAAGCCACCGGCGCCGACCCCGCCCAGGCCGTCGCCGAAGCCTCCCGCAAGGCCGCCGACCTGGCGCTGCGCTGGGCGGCCGAAGCGGAGGCCGACGCCCGAGAGAACGGCTCCGGATGACCCCCACCGACGCCGAGCACGCCCTGGACCAGGCCCTGGCCCTGGTCAGCCGCGCCCCCGACGGCGGCGGCGGGGCGGGCGGCCACCGCATCGCTTCCTGGCCACGGGCCCGGGAGACGGCCGCCCACGCCGGGGCCGGGGTGCGGGCCCGTACCCACCGGGTCCCGCTCGCGGACGCCCTCGGCGAGGTCCTGGCCGCCCCCCTGGAGGCCCTGACCGACCTGCCCTCCTTCGACACCTCCGCGATGGACGGCTGGGCCGTCGCCGGACCCGGCCCGTGGAGCGTCCGCGCCGGCCGGCAGGTCCTCGCCGGCTCCGGCCGGCCCGATCCCCTCGCGGACGGCGAGGCCGTACCGATCGCCACCGGCGCCCGGATCCCCGCCGACACCACCGCCGTGATCCGCGACGAGCACTGCCACGAGGCCGGCAGCCAGCTCTTCGCCGACCGGCCCGTCCTCACCGGCCAGGACATCCGCCCGCGCGGCCAGGAGTGCCGCTCCGGCGATCTGCTGCTGCCCGCCGGCTCCCTGGTCACCCCGGCCGTGCTCGGCCTCGCCGCGGCCGCCGGGTACGACGAGCTGAGCACCCGGCCCCGGCCCCGCGTGGAGATCGTGGTGCTCGGCGACGAACTGCTCACCGAGGGCCTGCCGCACGACGGGCTGATCCGGGACGCCCTGAGCCCCATGCTCGGCCCCTGGCTCACCCGCCTCGGCGCCGAGGTCATCGGCACCCGGCGGCTCGGCGACGACCCCGCCGGAGCCGAAGCCCTGCTGGAGGCCTTCACCACCTCCACCGCCGACGTCGTCGTCACCACCGGCGGCACCGCCTCCGGCCCCGTCGACCACGTCCACCCCGTACTGCGCCAGGCCGGCGCAGACCTGCTGGTCGACGGGGTGCAGGTGCGCCCCGGACACCCGATGCTGCTGGGCCGCGTCGGCGGCCGCTCGGACGGCAGGCACGTCGTGGGCCTGCCGGGGAACCCCCTCGCCGCCGTCTCCGGGCTGCTGACCCTCGCCGACCCGCTGCTGCGCGCCCTCGCCGGCCGCCGCAGGCGCCCCCGGTACACGGCGGCCGTGCAGGGCGACGTACCCGGCCACCCGCAGGACACCCGGCTGGTCCCGGTCCTGCTGACCGACGAGCACGCGGTGCCGCTGCGCTACAACGGTCCCGCGATGCTGCGCGGCGTGGCGGCCGCCGACGCGCTGGCCGTCGTACCGCCGCACGGCGCGCGGTCCGGTGACGAGCTGGAGATCCTGGATCTGCCGTGGGCCTCGGGGGGATGTTTCACGTGAAACTTCACGGCCAGGACGCCATGGCCCGCGGCGCCGACGAGAAACTCGTCTCCCGGCGCATCAAACTGCCCAGGCGGATCGTCGAGAAGCCGCTGCGGCAGGTCAGCAAACGCCTGCTGATGGCCCTGTTCGTGCTGTGGCTGACGGTCCTGATCGTCTGGCTCGACCGCCACGGCTACCACGACAACGCCAACGAGTCGGTCGACTTCCTCGACTGCGTCTACTACGCCACCGTGACGCTGTCGACCACGGGCTACGGCGACATCGTCCCGTACAGCGACAGCGCGCGGCTGGTGAACGTCCTGCTGATCACCCCGCTGCGCGTGCTGTTCCTGATCATCCTGGTCGGCACCACCCTGGAAGTCCTCACGGAGCGGACGAGGGAAGAGTGGCGGCTGAACCGCTGGAGGAAGAACTTGCGTGAGCACACGGTCGTCGTCGGCTTCGGCACCAAGGGGCGCTCGGCCCTGCAGACGCTGCTGGCGACCGGCCTGCAGAAGGAGCAGGTCGTCATCGTCGACCCCAGCGCCAAGGTCATCGACACGGCCACCGCGGAGGGGTTCACCGGAGTGGTCGGCGACGCCACCCGCTCCGACGTCCTGCTCCGTGCCGAACTGCAGAAGGCACGTCAGATCGTCATCGCCACCCAGCGGGACGACACCGCCGTCCTGGTCACCCTGACGGCACGCCAGCTCAACCGCGGGGCGAAGATCGTCGCCGCGGTCCGCGAGGAGGAGAACGCCCCGCTGCTGCGCCAGTCGGGCGCGGACGCGGTCATCACGAGCGCGAGCGCAGCCGGACGGCTGCTGGGCCTCTCGGTCATCAGCCCGAGCGCGGGCACCGTGATGGAGGACCTGATCCAGCAGGGAAGCGGCCTCGACCTCATCGAACGTCCCGTCACCAGGGCGGAGGTCGGCAAATCCGTCCGGGAGACCGGCGACCTGGTGGTGAGCGTCCTGCGCGGTCACCGGCTGCTGCCCTACGACGACGCGCACGCAAGCCCGTTGCAGCTGACGGACCGTCTCATCACCATCGTGCGGGCGGCTCCGCCCAACTCGGCTCCGGTCCCGCGGGGACCCGCCGAATAGGCGCGAGCGGCGGGAGCCGCGGCGGACGCTGTCTTCCGCGGGGCTGATTCGCGTAGCCTCCGGGCCATGCATGCGATCACCATCGAGCAGCCCGGCGGCCCCGAGGCCCTCGTCTGGACCGACGTACCCGATCCGGTGGCGGGCGAGGGCGAGGTCCTCGTCGAGGTGGCGGCGAGCGCCGTGAACCGCGCCGACATCCTCCAGCGGCAGGGGTTCTACGATCCGCCGCCCGGTGCCTCGCGCCACCCCGGCCTGGAGTGTTCCGGGCGGATCTCCGCGATCGGCCCGGGCGTGGCCGGCTGGTCGGTGGGCGACGAGGTGTGCGCGCTGCTGGCCGGGGGCGGGTACGCGCAGAAGGTGGCGGTCCCCTCGGGACAGCTGCTGCCGGTTCCGGCGGGCCTGGACCTGGTGACGGCGGCCGCGCTGCCCGAGGTCGTCGCGACGGTGTGGTCGAACGTGTTCATGGTCGCCGGGCTGCGCCCCGGCGAGACCCTGCTGGTGCACGGCGGATCCAGCGGCATCGGGACCATGGCCATCCAGCTGGCCAAGGCGGTGGGCGCGCGGGTCGCGGTGACGGCGGGCGGCCCGGAGAAGCTGGCCCGGTGCAAGGAGCTGGGCGCCGACATCCTGATCGACTACCGCGAGCAGGACTTCGTGGCGGAGCTGCGGGCCGCGACGGGCGGGGCCGGGGCGGACGTGATCCTGGACATCATGGGCGCGAAGTACCTCGCGCGGAACGTGGACGCCCTCGCCGTGAACGGCAGGCTCGCGGTCATCGGACTGCAGGGCGGGGTAAAGGCCGAACTGAACCTCGGCGCGCTGCTGGCCAAGCGGGCCGCGATCACCGCGACCTCGCTGCGGGCGCGGCCGCTGGAGGAGAAGGCGGCCATCATCGCGGCGGTACGGGAGCACGTGTGGCCCCTGGTGGCTGCGGGCCGAGTGCACCCGGTGGTGCACGCCACCTTCCCGATGGCACAGGCCGCCGAAGCCCACCGTGTCCTGGAGTCCAGCTCCCACGTGGGCAAACTCCTGCTGACAGCCTGAGCCCGGCTCGGCCTCTTCCAGCCCCGCCGGCGTTTGAGGCGCGGGTCCGGGGCGGAGCCCCGGGGAACGGAGGAAGGGCGGGGCGGGGACCGGCTCCGCGCAGCGGAACCCGCACCCACCCCACCCCACCCGCCCCGCCGGACGGCTAAAGGCTGCGCAGCAGCACCGCCGGGGATTCCACGCAGTCGGCGACGTACCGCAGGAAGCCGCCCGCCGTACCCCCGTCACAGACCCGGTGGTCGAACGTCAGGGACAGCTGCACGACCTGACGCACGGCCAGCTCGCCCCCGTGCACCCACGGCTTCGCGATGATCCGGCCGACGCCGAGCATCGCCGCCTCCGGGTGGTTGATGATCGGCGTGGAGCCGTCGACCCCGAACACCCCGTAGTTGTTCAGGGTGAACGTCCCGCCCGTCAGATCGGCCGGCGCCAGCTTCCCGGCGCGTGCCAGCTCCGTCAGCCGGGCGAACTCCGCCGACAGGGACTCGGGGTTGCGGTTCTGCGCGTCCCGGACGACCGGGACCATCAGGCCCCGCTCGGTCTGCGCGGCGAAGCCCAGGTGCACGGACGGCAGCCGGACGATCTCACCCGCCGCGAGGTCCACGGTGGAGTTGAGCTCGGGATACTTGGCCAGCGCGGCCGTGCAGATCCGGGCCAGCAGCGCGAGCACCGAGATCTTCGGGCCGCCCACGGCGTTCATGGCCGCCCGGGCCGCCATCAGCTCGGTGGCGTCCGCATCGACCCAGCAGGTGGCGTCGGGGATCTCCCGGCGGCTGCGCGACAGCTTCTCGGCGACAGCCCCGCGGATCCCCTTGAGCGGGATCCGCTCGCCCTGCGCCGCCACCGCCGCGGGGGCGGGGGCCTGGACCGGCTCGGGCGCCCGCAGGGCGGCGAGCGCCGCCTCGACGTCGGCCCGCAGGATCAGGCCCTCGGGACCGGACCCGTGCAGCGCGCGCAGGTCGACCCCGTGGTCCTTGGCCAGCTTGCGCACCAGCGGAGAGATGACGGGCACCGGCCCGGCGGAGACCGCCGGAGCCGACGGCGCCGCCGCGGCCGCGACGACGGGGGCCGGGGCCGCGACGGGCGCCGAGACCGCGGCGGTGACGGGTCGCACCCGTCGCCGACGCGCCGGACGCGATTCGTCCGCTCCGTAGCCGATCAGGGGCCGGGGCTGGTTGCCGGAGCCCTCGGCCCCGCCCTCCGGGGCCTCCACGGCCCCGGAGGGCACCGACTGCGCACCCACCGCCACGGTGATCAGCGGGGCCCCGACCGGAAGTTCCTGCCCCTCCTCACCGAAGCGTGCGGTGACCACTCCTCCGTACGGGCAGGGCACCTCCACCATCGCCTTGGCCGTCTCGACCTCGACGACGGGCTGGTCGATGGCGACGACGTCGCCGACCGCCACCAGCCAGCGCACGATCTCGGCCTCCGTCAGGCCTTCGCCGAGATCCGGCAGCTTGAACTCCATGACCTGCGGCATCAGTTCTCCCACTGCAGGCGGGCGACGGTGTCCAGGATCCGGTCCACGCCCGGCAGGTGGTGCTTCTCCAGCATCGGCGGCGGGTAGGGGATGTCGAAGCCCGTCACCCGCAGCACCGGCGCCTCCAGGTGGTGGAAGCACCGCTCCGTGACGCGGGCGGCGATCTCCGCGCCCGGCCCGCCGAAGCCGCCGGCCTCGTGGACCACCACCGCGCGCCCGGTCCGGCGTACGGAGGCGACGACCGTCTCCTCGTCGAAGGGGACCAGCGAGCGCAGGTCCACGACCTCCAGGTCCCAGCCCTCCTCGCGCGCCGCCTCGGCCGCCTCCAGGCACACCGGCAGCGAAGGCCCGTACGTGATCAGCGTCGCGCTCGTGCCCGTCCGCCGGACCAGCGCCTTTCCGATCCCCGGCACCGCGGCCGGCGCCTCCGGCGACCAGTCGGCCTTCGACCAGTACAGCCGCTTCGGCTCCAGGAAGACCACCGGGTCGTCGCTCGCGATGGAGGCGCGCAGCAGCCCGTAGGCGTCCTCGACCGTCGCCGGGGTCACCACGTGCAGGCCGGGCGTCGCCACGTAGTACGCCTCGGAGGAGTCGCAGTGGTGCTCCACGCCGCCGATCCCGCCGCCGTAGGGCACGCGGATGGTGATCGGCAGCGGCATCGCGCCCCGGGTCCGGTTGCGCATCTTCGCCACGTGCGAGATCAGCTGCTCGAAGGCCGGGTACGCGAACGCGTCGAACTGCATCTCGACCACCGGGCGCAGCCCGTACATGGCCATGCCCACCGCGGCGCCCAGGATCCCGGCCTCCGCGAGCGGCGTGTCCGTGCAGCGCTCCTCGCCGAACTCCTTCGCGAGGCCGTCCGTGATCCGGAAGACTCCGCCCAGCGTGCCGACGTCCTCGCCCATGACGTGGACCGTCGGGTCCTCGGCCATCGCGTCGCGCATCGCCCGAGTCAGGGCCTGCGCCATCGTCGCGGGCTTGGCCCCCTGCTTCGCCGCCTTCGTCGCCACCGCGCTCATCCCCGGTCCTCCGCATCCAGCTCGGCGCGCAGCTGGGCCGCCTGCTCGCGCAGCCGGTCCGTCTGCTCCGCGTAGACGTGCGCGAAGAGGTCCATGGGGTCCAGCACCGGCTCCGCGTTCATCGCCTCGCGCAGCGCTGCGGCCATCGTCTCGGCCTCGTCGCGCGCCTCCTGGATGCCCGCTTCGTCGAGGATCCCGCGCGCGGTCAGTTCGCGCTCCAGCAGTTCCACCGGGTCGTGCGCCTTCCATGCCTCGACCTCGGCGTCCCCGCGGTAGCGGGTCGCGTCGTCGGCGTTCGTGTGGGCTTCCATCCGGTAGGTGACGGCCTCGATGAGGGTCGGTCCACCGCCGGCCCGGGCCCGCCGGACCGCCTCGGACAGCACTTCGTGCACCGCGGCGATGTCGTTGCCGTCGACCAGCCGGCCGGGCATCCCGTAGCCGACGGCCTTGTGGGCCAGCGTCGGGGCCGCGGTCTGCTTGGCGAGCGGGACGGATATCGCGAAGCCGTTGTTCTGCACGAGGAAGACCACCGGGGCCTGCCAGACGGCGGCGAAGTTCAGTGCCTCGTGGAAGTCGCCCTCGCTGGTGCCGCCGTCGCCGACCATGGCCAGGGCCACGACCTCGTCGCCGCGCAGCCGGGCCGCGTGCGCCAGGCCCACCGCGTGCGGCAGCTGGGTGGCGAGCGGGGTGCACAGCGGGGCGATCCGGTGCTCGCGCGGGTCGTAGCCGGTGTGCCAGTCGCCGCGCAGCAGGGTCAGCGCCTGTACGGGGTCCAGTCCGCGCGCCACGGCCGCGAGGGTGTCGCGGTAGCTGGGGAACAGCCAGTCCTGCTCCTCCAGGACCATCGCGGCGGCGATCTCGCAGGCCTCCTGGCCGACGGTGGACGGGTAGACGGCGAGCCGCCCCTGCTTGGTCAGCGCGGTGGCCTGCGCGTTGTAGCGGCGGCCGCGCACCAGCTCGGCGTAGCAGCGGCGCATCAGCGCGGGGTCGAGCCGGCCTGCCGCCTCGGTGCCCAGCACCCGGTAGGGCTCGGGGTCCGGGAGCAGCGGGGCGGCATCCGTACGGGGCCTCCAGGCGGGCGGCGGGGTCGGACGGTGGGACGCACCGGCACCGGGCAGCTCTTGGACCGTCATGGCGGCGTACACCTCCTTTTGGGAAGCGGGCAGGAGCGCCCCGGGTGTGAGGCGCCTCACCAACCGATTGTTCGGTTGTCTGCGCAATTTGGCTACAGGCGGCTCCAGGCTGTGGACAAAGTGGCGCCGGGGCCCTGGGATGGATGCAGGACGTCCAGGAGAGGGAGGCATCGGGCAATGCCGGATGAACAAATGGCCGCGGCGGGTTCCGCCCCGGTCCCGCCGGGGAGCGGCCCCGCGGTCCCGCAGGTCCCCCAGGTGGCGCAGGCCACCCCGGTGCCGCAGGCCACGCCCGTCCCGCAGGCGCCGCCCGTCGCTCCCGTGCCGCCGCGCACCCTGGACCCGATCGACCGGTCCATCGTGCGGCTGCTCCAGGCGGACGGCCGCGCGTCGATACGCTCGGTGGCGGAGCAGGTGCACGTGTCGCGGGCCAACGCCTACGCCCGGATCAACCGGCTGATCGACGACGGGGTGATCCGCGGGTTCACGGCCCGCGTCAACCACGAACGCGCAGGCCAGGGCGCATCCGCGTACATCACCTTGAAGATCGTCCAGAATTCCTGGCGGACGGTGCGCGAACAGCTCCGCGAGCTGCCGGGCGCGGCCCACATCGCGCTGGTCAGCGGGGACTTCGATGTCCTCCTGCTGGTCCACACCCCGGACAACCGCACCCTGCGCGAACTGGTGCTGACCCGCCTCCAGTCCATCCCGGAGGTCCTCTCCACGCGCACCCTGCTGGTGTTCGAGGAGACGGACCTCCTGGACCCGGGCCCCGCGGGCGGACCGGCGCTCACGGAGGAGTGAGGGGCTGAGGGGGCCCGGCGCGGCCGGGAAGGACGGAGACGGGCTGACGGAGGCTGACAGGGGCCGGCAAGGGCCCCGGCGGATCGTTTCGGCCCGGCTGGGCCGACCGGGTGGCCGTACGGCCTACGGGGTGGCGCGCAGCCCGTCGAAGGCCATGTGGACGACCGCGTCCGCCAGCTGGTCCGGAGTGGTGCCCGGGTGCGGCCGGTACCACTCGACCAGCGAGTTCACCATGCCGAAGAGCAGGCGCGTGGCGAGCCGGATGTCCACGTCGGCCCGGAGGTCGCCGTCGGCCGCGGCGGCCTTGAGCAGGTCGGCGACCTGGTGGTCGAACTCGCGGCGGCGTTCCAGCGCCCAGCGCTCGGTCCGGGTGTTGCCCCGTACCCGCAGCAGCAGGGTCACGTACGGCAGCTCGGCGAGGAGCACCTCCACCGTGCGCCGGGTGACGTACTCGACCCGCTCGACCGCCCGGCCCCGTACGGCGCCGGGCTCCTCCAGCACCGCGAAGAGCCCGTCGAGGGCCCGGCTGACGGCCCGGCGCAGCAGTTCCTCCTTGCCCGTGACGTGGTGGTAGATCGAGGACTTGGAGATGCCCGCGGCCTTGGAGAGGTGCTCCATGGAGGTGCCGTCGTAGCCGCGCTCGTTGAAGACCTGGACCGCGACGGTCAGCAGGGTCTCCGGGGTGTAGGTGTCCCGCTTGACCGTGGTCATCCCGTCTCCTCCGCCCCGTCCTCGTCGCCGGCCGCGTAGCCGAGCCGGAACAGCGCCAGCGAGGGCGCGTACCGCCCGCCGGGACAGCGCTCGTCGAGGTGGTGCAGCAGGTCGTACGCCCAGTCCTGGCCGAGCCGGTCGTGCCATTCGGCCGGCCCGAGCGGGTAGTTGACGCCGAGCCGCATCGCGGTGTCGATGTCCTCCGCGCTGGCCGCTCCGCGGGCGACGGCGTCGGCGGTGAGGTCGATCAGCATCGCGACGGTCCGGGCGACGATCATGCCGGGGACGTCGCCGATGACGGAGACCTTCTTGCCGAGCTTCTGGAAGAGCCCGACGGCCTCGGCGAGGGTGCGCTCGCTGGTGTCCTCGCTGGCGGAGAGCGCGATCCGGGTGGCGCCGCGGTAGTCGAGCGCGAGGTCGAAGTAGACGACGTCCGCGAACTCGACGGAGGTCTTGCCGTCCGCGAGGACCAGCTGGCCCTCGCCGGGCAGCTGGATGTACGGGCCCCCGTGCTCGGTGGCCGTGACGGCGATCCCGGCCTCCTCCAGCAGGTCGGCGAGGTCCGCGGCGGGGCCGAGGTCGCCCACGACGGTGACCTTGGCCGGGGCCTCCTGCGGGGCAGCGGTGTGCGGCTCCGGCAGGACGGCGCCCGGGCCGTACGGGAACCAGCCGTGCCCCGACTTGCGGCCCAGGCGGCCCGACTGGACCAGCCGGCGCTGCGCGAGGGACGGGGTGAACTTGGGGCTCCGGTAGAAGGACTCCCAGACGGAGCGGGTCACCGCTTCGTTGACGTCCTGCCCGATCAGGTCGGTCAGCGCGAAGGGGCCCATCTTGAAGCCGCCGCACTCGCGGAGCACCGCGTCGATGGTGGCCGGGTCGGCGCCCTGCTCCTCGTACACCGAGAAGGCCTCGGCGTAGAACGGGCGGGCGATCCGGTTGACGATGAAGCCGGGGGTGTCGGCGCAGCGGACCGGCGTCTTCCCCCAGCCGAGGACGGTGCGGTACGCGCGCTCGGCGGCGGCCGGGTCGGTCGCGAAACCGCTGATCACCTCGACGAGCGGGAGCAGCGGGGCCGGGTTGAAGAAGTGCAGGCCGAGGAAGCGGCCGGGGTGCGCGAGGTGCGCCGCGAGCTCGGTGACGGAGAGGGAGGAGGTGTTGGTGGTCAGCAGCGCGTCCGGCGCGACCACCTCTTCGAGTGCGGCGAAGAGCGTCTGCTTGACGCCGACGTTCTCGACGACCGCCTCGATGACGAGGGCCGCGTCGGCGAGGTCCGCGAGGGTGCCCGCCGCACCGATCCGGCCGATCGCGTCCTCGGCCTCGGCGCGATCCAGGCGGCCCTTGGCGGCCATCCGCTCGACGCGGTCCTGCACGAAGCCGACGCCGTCGACGGCGAGGGCGGCGTCGATGTCGTAGATCAGCACCCGGTGACCTGCGAGAAGGGCGACCTGGGCGATGCCCTGTCCCATGGTGCCCGCGCCGACGACCGCCACAGTGCGGGACCGCTCGATTGCTGTCATGACCAGATCCTCCCGCACCGACTTATCCACAGGTCTGCCGGGCCCTCTTGTCCCGACCGATCGTTCGGTTACTCTAACTCCAGTCTGCTCTTTCTCGCCCTGCCTTGCCTGAAGCGCCTGCCGATCCCGCGCGATCCCGCCCGGCTCAACGAGGAGTTGGTCCCTGATGCCCGCCGAGCTCACCGTCCCCCAGCTGTCCGCCAAGCACCGGCCCACCCTGGACCAGGCCCTGTCGGCGATCCGCAGCCGCGCCTACTGGTCCCCGCATCCCGAGCACCCCAAGGCGTACGGCGAGAACGCCCCCGCCGACGGCCTGGCCGCCTTCGAGGCCGTCCGCGGCACCCGGCTGGACCTGGGCCAGCCCGGTACGGACGGCTGGACCGGCGGCGAGGTGTCCCCGTACGGGCCCGAGCTGGGCGTGGAGTACCCGCACGCCGACCTGGAGGTGCTGCTGCCCGCCATGAAGGCCGGCGTGGCCGCCTGGCGCGACGCGGGTCCCGAGACCCGCGCCCTGGTCTCGATCGAGATCCTTTCCCGCATCTCCGCCCGCACCCACGAGTTCGCGCACGCGGTCATGCACACCAGCGGCCAGGCCTTCATGATGGCGTTCCAGGCGGGCGGCCCGCACGCGCAGGACCGCGGCCTGGAGGCCGTGGCCTACGCGTACGAGGAGCAGACCCGCGTCCCGGGCCGGGCCGACTGGTCCAAGCCGCAGGGCAAGAAGGACCCGCTGGAGCTCGGCAAGAGCTTCACGGCCGTCCCGCGCGGCATCGCCCTGGTCATCGGCTGCAACACCTTCCCCACCTGGAACGGCTACCCCGGCCTGTTCGCCTCCCTCGCCACCGGCAACGCGGTGCTGGTCAAGCCGCACCCGCGGGCCGTTCTCCCGCTCGCGCTGACCGTGCAGGTGGCCCGGGAGGTCCTCGCCGAGGCCGGCTTCGACGCGAACCTGGTGGCGCTCGCCGCCGAGCGGCCGGGCGAGGGCATCGCCAAGACCCTGGCCGTCCGGCCCGAGATCAAGCTGATCGACTACACCGGTTCCACGGAGTTCGGCGACTGGCTGGAGGCCAACGCCCGCCAGGCGCAGGTCTACACGGAGAAGGCGGGCGTCAACACCGTCGTCATCGACTCGACCTCCGACTACAAGGGGATGCTGTCCAACCTGGCCTTCTCCCTGTCGCTGTACAGCGGTCAGATGTGCACCACCCCGCAGAACCTGCTGATCCCGCGCGACGGCATCGACACCGACGCCGGGCACAAGACGTACGACGAGGTCGTCGCCGACCTCGCGGCCTCGGTCGGCGGCCTGCTCGGCGACGACGCCCGGGCCAACGCGCTGCTGGGCGCGCTGGTCAACCCGGACGTCAAGGCCCGGCTGGAGGCCGCGGCCTCCCTCGGCGAGGTCGCACTGCCCTCCCGTGAGGTCACGAACCCGGAGTTCCCGGACGCCGTGGTCCGCACCCCGGTGCTGGTGAAGCTGGACGCCGCCAAGCCCGACCCGGAGGCGGCGTACCTCTCCGAGTGCTTCGGCCCGGTCTCCTTCGCGGTGGCCGTCGACTCCACGGCGGACGCGCTGGAGCTGCTGCGGCGCACGGTGCGGGAGAAGGGCGCGATGACCGTGGGCGCGTACACGACCTCCGCGGACACCGAGCGGGCCATCGAGGAGGTCTGCCTGGAGGAGTCCGCGCAGCTCTCCCTGAACCTGACCGGCGGGGTGTACGTCAACCAGACGGCGGCCTTCTCCGACTTCCACGGCTCGGGCGGCAACCCGGCGGCGAACGCCGCGCTGTGCGACGGCGCGTTCGTCGCGAACCGCTTCCGCGTGGTGGAGGTCCGCCGCCAGGCCTGAGCGCGGCTCAGGGCTTGGGCCCGCCCCAGTGGAAGAGGGTCATGGCCACGCTGGTGGCCAGGTTGTAGCTGGAGACCTGCGGCCGCATCGGCAGGGAGACCAGGTGGTCCGCCCGGGCGCGCAGCTCGGGTGAGATGCCGTGGCGCTCCGAGCCGAAGGCCAGCAGGGCGTCGTCCGGGAGGGTGAGGGAGCGGATGTCCTCGCCCTCCGGGTCGAGCGCGTACAGCGGCCCGGCCGGGAGGGTGTCGAGCTCCACCCGGTCCACGGTGGTGGCGTAGTGCAGCCCGGCCCCGGCCCGGACCACGTTCGGGTGCCAGGGGTCGAGGTCGCCGCGGGTCACCACGCCGGTGGCGCCGAAGCCGGCGGCGAGGCGGACCACGGCGCCGACGTTGCCGAGGTTGCGGGGGTTGTCCAGCACCACGACGGGCGCGGGGCGCGGCCGCCGCCCCAGCGCCGCGAGCCCCGCCGCACGGTCGGGCCGTACGGCCAGGGCCGCGACCCCGGTGGGGTGCACCCGGGCCAGCAGCCCCTTCAGCGGCGCCTTCCGCACCAGCCGGGCCACCTCGGCCTCGACGTCCGGAGCCAGCTCACCGGCGAGCGCCCGTACGGCGCCGGGATCCTCGGCGACGGCCATCCGCACCTCGGCCCCGAACCGCAGCGCGTGCTTCAGCGCGTGGAACCCGTCCAGCAGCACGAGCCCTTCCTGCCCGACACCCTCCTGCCACAGGCGCGCGATCTCCTCGGGGCTCTGCTCCTCAGTCATACCCCGACCCTACGGTCCGCCCCCGCACCCGCCGCACCGAAGCCGATGCAAATCCAGCCCCGCCGGCGTTTGAGGCGCGGGGGTCCGGGGGCAGCGCCCCCGGCAACGGCGCCGCACGCCGAAGTCAGCGCGAAACGGGGCTCGGCTCCGCAGGAGCCGGCGGGGGCTCGGCCTCCGCAGGGGCCACGGCGGCCGCCGCACCCGGACGACCCGCCCCCACCCGCCGACGCCCGAGCGCAGCGACCCCCGCTCCGAGCCACACCAAGAACCCCGTCGGCAGGAACACCGCGTCAGCGGCGATCATCGCCAGCGAGAAGAACGGCAGGCCCAGCAGCACCGCGATCCCCACGTGCTCCAGCATCATCACGCCCAGCAGCACGTTCTTGATCCGCCGGTTGAACAGCGTGAACGGGAACGCCACCTGCACCGCGACCGTCCCGTACGACAGCAGCATCACCAGCGTCCCGCTGCTCGCCACCAGCCCCGACAGCCCCGGCCAGGGCGTGAAGTAGTCCAGCCCGAGCGGGTAGTACAGGGCCGTCCCGTCCTGCCACCGCGATCCCTGGATCTTGTACCAGCCCGCCGTGGCGTAGATCAGGCAGACCTCCGCCATGATCACCAGCATCCCCGCGTTGTGCAGCAGGTTCGCCAGGACGTCCAGGGCCGCCCGGCCCTCCCCGGCCGGCTCGTACCGGTCGGCCATCCACCACAGTCCGGCGACCACCCACAGCGCCGCGAAGGCCGCCAGCCAGCCCAGGCCGAACTGCCCGGTCGCCGCGCCGTACGCGAGCACCGCGCCCAGCACCACCCACAGCACCGGCCCGCCCGCCCCGGCCGTCGCCGAGCCGTGCCGGCGGGCCCTGCGCGCGTCCAGCGACCACACCTGCGCGCACCGGGTCAGCACCAGGTAGATCGCCATCAGGTGGATGACGTTGTCCCCGCCGTCGCCCATGAACACGCTGCGGTTCTGGAGCGACAGCACCCCGACCATGAACACCACGGACAGCGCCCGGGTGCGCCAGCCGAGCAGCAGCCCGACGCTCGCCAGCACGGACACGGCGTAGACGATCTCGAACCACAGCGTCGAGTCGGACCACATCAGCACGGTGAAGGCCCGGTTCGAGGCGATCAGCCGCTGCGCCAGCTCCCAGCTCCACGGCCCGTCCGGGCCGTACAGCTCGGCGCGGTTCGGGAACTCCCGCAGCAGGAAGAACAGCCAGGTCCCGGCGAAGCCGATGCGGATCACGGCGCTCTGGTGCGGGCCCAGGGCTCGTCCGGTGACCTGGGCGAGCGCCCGCCCGGCAGCCCGCCGCGCGCGGCTCAGACCGTCCACCACGGCAGCTCCCGGTAGTAGGTCTGGGTGTCGGTCGTCTCGGTGCTCCAGCTGGGCGCGGCCACCGCCGTAGTCGCCGAGCGCAGCTGGATCCGCAGCAGGTGGCCGCCCCGGTGGACGGGGGCCAGCCGGTCCACGGCGATCCGCCTCAGGTACTCCTCGGAGAGCGCGCCGCGCTCGCCGTTGGGTTCGTTGTCCTCGTCGTGGGATCCGGTGAAGAAGTCCCAGGCCCGGCGCAGCTCGTTCTGCTCCGTGTGGCTGGGCAGCAGGCTGTGCCGGATGGCCGCGCCGTCCTCGGCGGACAGGTCGCGCCAGTCGCTGGTGACCAGCTCGCCCGCTGCGGTCCGTACCTGCGCGCGCGCCTCCACCGCGATGTTCTGCTGGAGCGGGTTGGGGGCGAAGAGCTTCCAGTTCTGTTCGAATTCCGGGTAGATCCAGGCGTCCACGGTCCGCGCGTGCTGCTTGCTGACCGTGTTGGACGGGGCCACGTGCAGGAAGACGAGCGCCAGGTGGCCGCAGGCGGCGACGGCGACGGCCCCCAGCGCCACGGCGGCCAGGATGCGGTACGGAGCGGACAGACCGGCTATCCCGGGCACCCGCGGCGGCGGTGGAGCGGGCCGTTCCGCGACCTCCTCCGCGCCCCCTTCCACGGGCTCGTGCTCGTTCGAATCCATCCCGCCCCGATCGTCCGGCGTCCACAGGGTTGACCACAGAGGTTGACACCCTACGGGCCACCGTCCCACCATTGAAGAGGACGAACCGAACGATCGGTCGGTCGGGCAGCCGGAAGGCCGGCCGAGACACTCTGACAGGGGGCCGCGATGGTGGCAGTGACTCCGGAGACGGGGCCGGAGACGGCCCTCGGGACAGCCGGGCCGGGCGCGCCGGGTATGACGGCTGACCTGGGCGCACAGCTCGCGGCGGCCTTCGACGCCGCCGTGGCGGCGGACGAGCGCGTCGAGCCGCGCGACTGGATGCCCGACGAGTACCGCGCCTCCCTGGTCCGCCAGATGGCCCAGCACGCCCACTCCGAGATCATCGGCATGCAGCCCGAGGCCAACTGGATCACCCGTGCGCCCTCGCTGCGCCGCAAGGCCATCCTGATGGCCAAGGTGCAGGACGAGGCGGGCCACGGGCTGTACCTCTACAGCGCCGCCGAGACGCTGGGCACGAGCCGCGACGAGCTGCTCGACAAGCTCCACGCGGGCAAGCAGAAGTACTCCTCGATCTTCAATTACCCCACGCTGACCTGGGCGGACGTCGGCGCAGTCGGCTGGCTCGTGGACGGCGCGGCGATCACCAACCAGGTGCCGATCTGCCGCTGCTCCTACGGCCCGTACGCGCGCGCCATGGTCCGGATCTGCAAGGAGGAGTCCTTCCACCAGCGCCAGGGCTTCGAGCTCCTCATGACCCTGTCCAAGGGCACCGAGGAGCAGCACGCGATGGCGCAGGACGCGGTCGACCGCTGGTGGTGGCCGTCGCTGATGATGTTCGGCCCCCCGGACGACGAGTCGGCGCACTCGGCGCAGTCGATGGCCTGGCGGATCAAGCGCCACTCGAACGACGAGCTGCGCCAGCGGTTCGTGGACATCGCCGTCCCGCAGGCGAAGGCCCTGGGCCTGACCCTGCCCGACCCCGACCTGAAGTGGAACGAGGAGCGCGGGCACCACGACTTCGGCGCCATCGACTGGGCGGAGTTCTGGGACGTGCTCAAGGGCAACGGCCCCTGCAACGAGCAGCGGATCAGCCAGCGGCGCGCGGCGCACGAGGAAGGCGCCTGGGTGCGCGACGCGGCCGCGGCGTACGCGGAGAAGCAGGCGGCACAGCACGCCGCACAGCGCACCGCACAGAACGAACAGAACGAGGAGGCACGGGTATGACGCAGAACTGGCCCCTGTGGGAGGTGTTCGTGCGTTCGCGGCGCGGCCTCTCGCACACGCACGCGGGAAGCCTGCACGCCCCCGACGCGGAGATGGCCCTGCGCAATGCCCGTGACCTCTACACGCGGCGCAGCGAGGGCGTCTCGATCTGGGTGGTGCCCTCCACTCAGATCACCGCCTCCTCGCCGGACGAGCGGGACCCGTTCTTCGCCCCGTCCGCGGACAAGCCCTACCGGCACCCGACCTTCTACGACATCCCGGAGGGGGTGAGCCACCTGTGACCGGCACCGACACCACCGACACCACGAGCAGCACCGCCGTCACCGCGGCCGCCCTCGCCCTCGGCGACGACGCGCTGATCCTCTCCCACCGCCTCGGCGAGTGGGCGGGCCACGCGCCCGTGCTGGAGGAGGAGGTCGCCCTCGCCAACATCGCCCTCGACCTGCTCGGCCAGGCCCGCATCCTGCTGTCCCTGGTCGGCGACGAGGACGAGCTGGCCTTCCTGCGCGAGGAGCGGTCCTTCCGCAACCTCCAGCTGGTCGAGCAGCCGAACGGGGACTTCGCCCACACCATCGCCCGGCAGCTCTTCTTCTCCTTCTACCAGCACGAGCTCTACGGGGAACTCGCGCGCGGGGACGGCCCGTTCGCGCCCCTGGCGGCCAAGGCCGTCAAGGAGACCGCGTACCACCGCGACCACGCCGAGCAGTGGACCCTGCGGCTCGGCGACGGCACCCCGGAGAGCCACGAGCGCATGCGGGCCGGCCTGGACGCCCTGTGGAAGTACACCGGTGAGATGTTCCAGCCGGTGGAAGGGCTCGACGAGGTGGACTGGGCCGCCCTGGAGGGGCGCTGGCTGGCCGCGGTGACCGGCGTACTGGAGCGGGCCGGGCTCGCGCTGCCCGAGGGCCCGCGCACCGGGGCCTGGGCGGCCGGCGCCGGGCGCCAGGGCCTGCACACCGAGCCGTTCGGCCGGCTCATCGCCGAGATGCAGCACCTGCACCGCAGCCACCCGGGGGCGTCATGGTGACCGACACCGGCGCGACCCGCCTGGAGGCGGAGCTGGCCGTGCTCGCCGGGTCCGTCCCGGACCCCGAGCTGCCCGTGCTCACCCTCGCCGAGCTCGGCGTGATGCGCGGCGTGCGGATGCACGAGGACGGGCACGCCGAGGTCACCCTCACCCCGACCTACACCGGCTGCCCGGCCATCGAGGCCATGGCCGCCGACATCGAGCGGGTCCTGACCGCCCACGGCATCCGCGAGGTGCGGGTGAACACCGTGCTGGCCCCCGCCTGGTCGACGGACGACATCAGCGCCGAGGGCCGCCGCAAGCTCTCCGAGTTCGGCATCGCGCCTCCGCGTCCGCACTCCGCCGGCGGACCGGTCCCGCTGACCCTGTCGGTCCGCTGCCCGAACTGCGGCTCCACCGACACCGAGCTGCTCAGCCGGTTCTCCTCCACCGCGTGCAAGGCGCTGCGCCGCTGCACCTCCTGCCGCGAACCGTTCGACCACTTCAAGGAGCTGTAGATGGCCGTGTCCCCGCCGTCTGTGCCGTCGGTGTCCTCGGTGCCATCCGCCGCCGCGCGCCCCGCGCGCCACGGCGCCTTCCACCCCCTGACGGTGGCGGCGGTCGACCGGCTCACCGACGACGCGGTGGCGCTGACCCTGCGGGTGCCGCCGGAGCTGCGCGCCGAGTACCGGCACGCCCCCGGGCAGCACCTCACCCTGCGCCGGTCCGTCCTCGAAGGGGCCGAGATCCGGCGCACCTACTCGATCTGCTCCCCCGCCCCGGCGGCGGACGCTCCGGGCCCGGAGCTGCTGCGGGTCGGGGTGCGGCTGGTGGAGGGCGGGGAGTTCTCCACGTTCGCGCACAAGGAGATCGCCGCCGGGGACGTACTGGACGTGATGGTCCCGGCCGGACGGTTCGTCCTGGACCCGGCGGCCGCCCCGGCCGACGGGCACTACGCGGCGATCGTCGGAGGCAGCGGCATCACCCCCGTGCTGTCGATCGCCGCGAGCCTGCTCGCCGCCCGCCCCGACGCCCGGTTCTGCCTCGTGCGCAGCGACCGTACGGCGGCCTCGACGATGTTCCTGGAGGAGGTCGCCGACCTGAAGGACCGCTATCCCGCGCGGTTCCAGCTGGTCACGGTCCTCTCCCGGGAGGAGCAGGAAGCCGGGCTGCCGTCCGGCCGGCTCGACGAGGAGCGGCTGGCCGCCCTGCTGCCCGCGCTGCTGCCCGTCGCCGAGGTGACCGGCTGGTTCCTGTGCGGCCCGTACGGCCTGGTGCAGGGCGCGGAGCGGGCGCTGAACGCGCTCGGCGTCGTACGGACCCGGGTGCACGAGGAGATCTTCCACGTCGAGGACACTGCCGCCCCGGTCCGCCCCGCGACCGCGGCGGCCCCCGCGCACGGGCGGGTCACCGCCCGGCTCGACGGGCGCTCGGGCACCTGGCCGGTCCAGGACGGGGAGTCCCTGCTGGACGCGGTGCTGCGCAACCGCGCGGACGCCCCGTACGCCTGCAAGGGCGGGGTGTGCGGTACCTGCAGGGCCTTCCTGGTGACGGGCGAGGTGCGGATGGACCGCAATTTCGCGCTGGAGTCCGAGGAGACGGAGGCCGGGTTCGTGCTGGCCTGCCAGTCGCACCCCGTGACGGAGGAAGTGGAGATCGACTTCGACCGCTGAGCGGGCTGCCCTCCCCGCCCCCTGTCCAATTTCAGGAACGTGTTCTATCTTGACGCACCGTCAGGACAGGATGGACCGGGTGTGCGCGGGAGGACAGGCAGTGGACTTCACCTTCACCGAGGAGCAGCAGGCCGCCGTCGAGGCGGCGAAGGCCGTGTTCGCGGACGTCGCTCCCGACAGCGTGCCGAGCCCGGCACTCACCCCGGGGGCCGTCGCCGACGACTTCGACCGCCCGCTGTGGGCCAAGCTCGCCGGGTCCGACCTGCTGAGCCTGGTCCTCGCCGAGGAGCACGGCGGCGCGGGCCTGGACGCCATCGCCCTGTGCCTGGTGCTGCGCGAGGCGGCCAAGGTGCTGGCCCGGGTGCCGCTGCTGGAGCACTGCGCCACCGCCATGGCCGTCCAGACCCACGGCGGCCCCGAACTGGCCGCCGCCCTGCTGCCCGGCGCCGGACGCGGGACGCTCGTGCTCACCGCCGCCGCGCACGGCCGCAGCGGGCACGACCCGGCCGAACTCGCCGTCACCGCCCGCCGCGAGAGCCCGGGCGGGGACTGGGTCCTGGACGGCACGCAGACCGCCGTTGCCTGGGCCCAGAGCGCCGACTGGATCGCCGTACCGGCCCACACCGGGGAAGGAGAGGCCGTCCTCGCTCTGATCCCGCGCACCGCGGGCGGGCTCACCCTCGCCGAGCAGTACTCCACCACCGGGGAGCGGCTCGCCGAACTCGCCCTGGACGGCGTACGGGTGCCCGCGACGCACCTCATCGACGCCCCCGGCGCCTGGGACCGGCTCCGCCAGCTCCTCGCCACCGGGACCTGCGCACTCGCGCTCGGGCTCGGCGAGGGGGTCCTCACCATGACCAGCCGGTACACGAGCAAGCGCGAGCAGTTCGGCTTCCCGGTCGCCACATTCCAGGCCGTGGCCATGCAGGCCGCCGACCGCTACATCGACCTGCGCGCCATGGAGGTCACCCTCTGGCAGGCCGCCTGGCGGCTCGACGCCGCCACCGGCGGCGCCGGGGGACCGCTGCCGAGCGCGGGGGACGTCGCCGTCGCCAAGATCTGGGCCGCCGAGGGCGTGCGCCGGGTCGTGCAGACCGCGCAACACCTGCACGGCGGGTTCGGCGCCGACACCGACTACCCGCTGCACCGGTACCACGCCTGGGCCAAGCAGCTGGAGCTCCAGCTCGGCCCCGCCGCGGCGCACGAGGAGGCCCTGGGCGACCTGCTGGCCGCCCACCCCCTGGCCTGACGCAAGCCGGGCTGCCCCACCAGGCCGCACCGGGCCCGGCCAGGCCGGGTCAGGTTCGGCGGGTCTAGAGGACGAAGGCCTGGGTGCCGTTGTCCGTCACCATCGGGCGGCCCGCGCGCTCCCAGGCCTGCATCCCGCCGTCGATGTTGACGGCGTCGATCTCCTGGCGCACCAAGTACTGGGTGACCTGCGCGGAACGCCCGCCCACCCGGCACATCACGTGCACCCGGCGGCCGTCGTCGACCGCCTCCGTCAGCTCACCGAAGCGCGCCACGAAGTCGCTCATCGGAATGTGCAGGGCGCCCTCGACGTGGCCGGCCGCCCACTCGTCGTCCTCGCGGACGTCGAGGACAAAGCCTTCGGAGGGCACCGCGGCGGCGTCCACCGAGGGAAGCAGTCCGAAGTTCATAGCTGTCGCCTTCTCTCTTCGCAGATCTGCGGCCAACCTATCGGAAACCGCCCGCCCCTCACGGAGCGGCGAGGGCCGCCAGCTCCGCCTCGCGCTCGGACACCTGCGCCAGCAGCTGCTCGGCGATCTCCTCCAGCAGCCGGTCCGGGTCCTCGGGGGCCATCCTCAGCATGGACCCGATCGCGCTGTCCTCCAGCTCCCGGGCCACGAGCGACAGCAGCTCCTTGCGCCGCGCCAGCCACTCCAGCCGCGCGTACAGCTCCTCGCTCTCACCGTGCCCAGGCGCCTCCGGCGCCGGACCGGCCGCCCACTCCTCGGCCAGCTCGCGCAACAGCTGCTCCTCGCCCCGCCCGTACGCGGCATTGACCCGCGCGATGAACGCGTCGCGCCGCTCGCGCTCCACCTCGTCCTGGGCGAGGTCCGGGTGGGCCTTGCGGACCAGCTCGCGGTAGAGCCGGCGGACCTCCTCCGAGGGCCGCACCCGCTCCGGCGGCCGCACGGGCCGGTCGGTGAGCATCGCGGACGCGTCGTCGGAGATCCCGTCGGAGCCGAGCCAGTCGTGGAACAGCTCGTCCACCCCGGGCATCGGCATGACCAGGGCGCGCGCGTCCCGCGCCCGCCGCAGGTCCTCGGGGTCGCCGGTACGCGCCGCCTTCGCCTCGGCGATCAGCGCGTCCAGCTCGTCGAGCCGCGAGTACATCGGGCCGAGCTTCTGGTGGTGAAGGCGGGAGAAGTTCTCCACCTCCACCCGGAAGGTCTCCACCGCGATCTCGAACTCGATCAACGCCTGCTCGGCGGCCCGTACGGCCCGCTCCAGGCGCGCCTCGGGGCGCTCCTCGCCGGGGGCGCCGGAGTCGCCGGGGACTGTCTGCTCGGGCTGCTCAGGCTGCTCGGTCTGCTCGCTCACCCGGCCAGCCTACGGCCCGCCGCCCGGGGCGCTGTTTCACGTGAAACATCGCCCGCCACGAGACGGCCGGTCAACCCCCGGTCCCGGACGCGATCCGGCTGGTCAGCCCCCGGTCCCGGCCGCGATCCGGCTGGTCAGACCCCGGTCTCCGCCGCGATCCGGCCCGCCCGCACCGCCGCCACCAGGTCGGCGTGGTCGGCCTCGGTCCGGTCGGCGTAGGCCACCGCGAAGTCGGCCATCGCCTCGTCCAGCTCCCCGCTCTTCCCGCAGTACCCGGACAGCAGCCGCGGATCGGCACTGTGCGCGTGCGCCCGGGCCAGCAGGGCCCCGGTCATCCGCCCGTAGTCGTCGAACTGCTCGGCGGCCAGCGCCGCCGGGTCCACGCTGCCCTTGCGGTTGCGGAACTGCCGCACCTGGAAGGGCCGTCCCTCCACCGTGGTCCAGCCCAGCATGATGTCCGAGACCACCTGCATCTGCTTCTGCCCGGCCACCACCCGGCGCCCCTCGTGCTCCGGCGGCGGCGAGGCGAAGCCCAGCGCGGGCAGGTACGGCAGCAGCACCGAGGGTCGCGCCTCCTTCACCTGGAGCACCAGCGACTCGCCCCGGTGGTCCAGCAGCAGCACCACGTACGAGCGGGTGCCGACGCTCCCGGTCCCCACCACGCGGAAGGCCACGTCGTGGATCGCGTAGCGGGCCAGCAGCGGCAGCCGGTCGCCCTGGAGGGTGTGGAGGTACGGGCCCAGGGAGGAGGCCACGGCCGCGGCCTCCTCGTCCCCGACCCGGCGCAGCACGGGCAGCGCGTCCACGAAGCGCCGTCCGCCCTCCGGCGTGGGCTCGGTCGACTTGGCGGCGAACCGCGCGGAGGTGTTGTTGCGGGCCTTTTCCATGACCCGCTCCAGGGTGCCGACCAGGTCCCGCACATCGCTGTGCGAGGCCAGCTCCTCGTCGGCGATGGCGTTCCACGCGTCCATGGACGGCAGCTTGGACAGCAGGCGCATGGTCCGCCGGTACGCGCCCACCGCGTCCAGCGCCGCCTCCCGGCAGGTGTCCTCGTCCGCGCCCGCCACCCGCCCGGCCAGCACCAGCGAGGCCGCCAGCCGCTTCACGTCCCACTCCCACGGCCCGAAGACGGTCTCGTCGAAGTCGTTCAGGTCGATGACGAGCCGGCCGCGCACGTCCCCGTACAGCCCGAAGTTCGCCGCGTGCGCGTCCCCGCAGAGCTGCGCGCCTATCCCGGTCACCGGCCCGCCGGACAGGTCGTGCGCCATCAGCCCGGCCGCCCCGCGCAGGAAAGCGAAGGGGTTCGCGGCCATCCTGCCCACGCGTATCGGCGCCAGCTCGGCCACCCGGCCGACGTTGGACTCCTCGACCGCGCGCACCGCGTCCGGGCGCCCGGCCGGCGCCTCGAAGCGGGCGTGCGCCGCCCGCGGCACGCGCACCCGCAGGGCCTTGCCCTCCTGCCTGGGCGAGCCGGCCGCCACCCGCGGCCCGAAGCCCGTCACGTCCGGTATCCGCTGTCCCACTACCGTCACCATGGACGCCGCCCCCACCTGTGGATCGATCACCTGTCGAACGGGGTGACCGTATCTACAGCCCGGCGTCCCTGGCCAGCAGGGCGGCCTGCACCCGGTTCTCGCACCCCAGCTTCGCCAGGATCCGGCTCACGTACGTCTTCACGGTCGCCTCGCTCATGTGGAGCCGCCGGCCCGCGTCCGCGTTGGACAGGCCCTCCCCCAGCAGGGCCAGCACCCCGCGCTCCCGCTCGCTCAGCTCCGCCACCTGCCGCCGGGCCTCCTCGCCGCGCGCCGCGGCCTTCCCCGACGCCAGCAGGTCCACCACGTGCCGGGTCGCCGCCGGCGAGAGGTACGCGTCCCCGGCCATCGCCGCGCGGACCGCTCCGATCAGCTCACCCGGCGCCGAGTCCTTCAGCAGGAAGCCCGCACCGCCCTGGCCCAGCGCCCGCAGGACGTTCTCCCGCTCCCCGAAGGTCGTCAGGATCAGCGCCCGGGCCTCCGGGGCCGCCCGCTTCAGCTCCCCGAGCGCGGTCAGCCCGTCCATGACCGGCATCTGGATGTCCAGCAGCACCACGTCCGGGGCGTGCGCGAGAGCCAGTTCCACCGCCTCCCGGCCGTTCGCCGCTTCCGCGACGACCTCGATGTCCGGCGCCGAGGTCAGGATCATCCTGATCCCGGCCCGGATCAGCGGCTCGTCGTCGGCGATCACCACTCTGATCATTCTGGCCGTCACCCGCGCTCCTACTGCTTGACCTCGTAGACCTGCTTGTCGACGAGCTTGCCGTCCTTGAAGCAGAACCGGAAAACGGTGTCGGTGGTGAACTCCCCCGAAGCCTCCGTGGACATCAGGGCCAGACACTGCGAACCCTCCGGCCGCTGCGGCCCCTTCCGGTCCAGGCCCGAGGTCAGGATGCTGTCTCCGTCCGGCAGCCGCTCGCGCACCGCCTGCTCGCTCTCGCCGACCTGGACGGCGTCGTAGTCGGCCCGGTCGATCATCGAGTCGTTCACCGAGCCCAGCATCAGCACCACGACCGCCCCGAGCACGACCACCAGGAAGACCACCGCCGCCACCGCGATCCCGCAGCCCAGGACGACGCCGCCGGTCCGGCTGCGCCCCCGGACCGCCAGTTCCCGGTCGACCGCGGCCCAGTCCATGGGCGGCGCGCCCTGCAGCGCCAGGGCCTGTGCCCGGGCCTGTTGGCCGAAGTCGTCCGCGACGTCCTCCACCCCGGCCGGCTCGGCCCCGTACGGCAGCACCCCCGCCACCCGGAACCCGCCGCCCTCGGTGGCCCCGGCGTGCACCATCCCGCCGACGAGCCGCGCCCGCTCGCGCAGTCCCGTCAGCCCCTGGCCGCCCGACACCACCTCGCCGGCACCCGCCCCGGCCGCGGGCCCGTTGGCGATCTCCACCACCAGCGAGTCGTCCTCGTACCGCAGTTCCACCGAGATCGCCGAGCCCGGAGCGTGCTTGTACGCGTTCGTCAGCGCCTCCTGCACGATCCGGTACGCCGCGTGGTCGCAGGCCGCCACCAGCGGCCTCGGCTGCCCCGAACTCCTCAGCCGTACGTCGGTCCCCGCGGCCCGCGCCGCCTCCACGACCCCCGCGATCCCGGCCACCCCGCGCGCCGCCGGCTGCGCCGCCTCCTCCACCGGGAGGGGTGCCTCGACCCCGTCCCGCAGGATCCCGACGACCTCGCGCAGCTCGTGCATGGCCGCCACCGAGGCCTGCCGCAGCACCCCCACACCCTCGCGCTGACGGTCGGTGAGCTGCGGATCCACCTCCAGCGCACCGGTGTGCACCGAGATCAGCGCCAGCTGGTGGCCGAGGCTGTCGTGCATGTCCTGGGCGATCCGCTGCCGTTCGCGCAGCCGGGCCTGGCCCGCGACCATCGCCCGCTCCCGCATCAGCTGCGCGTTGCGCTCCTGGAGCGCGCGCAGCAGCGTACGGCGCTGGTGCCAATAGCGGCTGGCCAGGCCGGGCATGACCGTCGTCGCCAGGAACATCAGCGTGGAGAAGACGATCACCAGCAGGAGCCGCGTCTGCCCCCACTCGTGAACCAGGCTGGAGCCGATCACCGCGAGGAACGCCCCGACGAATGCGGCCAGGGCCCGTCCCACCCCGACGATCCGGCGCCCCGCCGACCAGCCCAGCAGGGCCGAGACCAGGAACGCGCCGGGCAGGAACACCCCCGCCGCGGATCCCACGACGAGCGTCGTCGCGGGCAGCCTGCGCCGCAGCAGGGTCAGTACCAGCACGGCCACGGCGCCCGCCGCCATCCGCTGCCCGGAGCCGTTGTCGAGCTCCTCGACGCCCAGGCCGAGGAGGGCCAGCACCAAGGCGATCAGCAGGTCCCCGGCCAGCGTCCGCCGCGTCCAGGGCTCCGGCCCCATCAGCCAGTCCCGGCCCGCACGCATCTTCGCCGTCGCATCCACGCGACCGACCCTAGACACCCGCCCTCCTCCCGCACTGCCCTCTTTCGTCGCGCCCCGCCCGACGAAAGTAGAGAGAAGGGGAGGAGATGGGGAGAGGAAGAGATGAAGAGGGGGAGAGTGGGCACCCGCGGGCGGGAAACACGAAACGGCCGCCACCGCTTTCGCGATGACGACCGTTTCGTCGATGTGGGCGAGGGGGGATTTGAACCCCCACGTCCCGAAGGACACTGGCACCTGAAGCCAGCGCGTCTGCCGTTCCGCCACTCGCCCGAGCAGCTCCCCAGTGGTTCTTCCCTTTCGGGCCGTTCCCCTGGCGACGTCGAAACATTAGCACGTCGGACGGGGTGGATTCACATCCCTTTCCCCGCACCCCCCACCCCGGCCACGACTGCCCCTCCCGCACTCCGCCCCCGGTGCGGGACACTGTCCCTGGAGCCCCCCTACGATCGCTTGTGAGGACCAACACTCCTCAGCACGGGACCGATGGGGAACCAGCCGAATCCGCCACGCGTGGATACGATCAGTAAGCAGTACAGGGCGACAACGACGGAGGAGGTGCCCCATGGGAGTCCTGAAGCGGTTCGAGCAGCGACTCGAAGGTCTGGTGAACGGCACCTTCGCCAAGGTGTTCAAGTCCGAGGTCCAGCCGGTCGAGATCGCAGGCGCGCTCCAGCGGGAGTGCGACAACAACGCCACGATCTGGAACCGCGAGCGCACCGTCGTCCCCAACGACTTCATCGTCGAGCTCAGCGCGGGCGACTACGACCGCCTGAGCCCGTACTCCGGCCAGCTCGGCGACGAGCTCGCGGGCCTCGTCCGCGACTACGCCAAGCAGCAGCGCTACAGCTTCATGGGCCCGATCAAGGTCCACCTGGAGAAGGCCGAGGACCTCGACACCGGCCTCTACCGGGTCCGCAGCCGTACACTCGCCTCCAGCACCTCCCAGCCGCAGGCGCCGCAACCGGCCCACGGCCAGGCCCCACAGTCCCCGCAGGGCGGATACGGGTACCCCCCCGTCGCCGCCCCGCCGATGCCCGCCGGTCCGCCTCCGGGCGGACCCGCCGGGCGCAGGCCGGCTCCGGCCGGCCCCGCACCCGTATCCAGCGCGGGCGCCACCCGGCGCCACTGGATCGAGATCAACGGCACCCGCCACCAGATCTCACGCCCCACGCTCGTACTCGGCCGAAGCACCGAAGCCGACGTGCGGATCGACGACCCCGGCGTATCGCGCCGGCACTGTGAGATCCGGACCGGAACGCCCTCGACGATCCAGGATCTCGGGTCCACCAACGGCATCGTGGTGGACGGGCAGCACACCACCCGCGCTACGCTCCGCGACGGCTCGCGGATCGTCGTGGGCAGCACCACCATCATTTACCGGCAAGCCGAAGGGTGAAGCGGGGGCAATGTCAGAGCTGACCCTGACGGTCATGCGGTTGGGTTTCCTAGCCGTTCTGTGGCTGTTCGTCATCGTGGCCGTCCAGGTCATCCGTAGTGACCTCTTCGGAACGCGCGTCACGCAGCGCGGCTCCCGCCGCGGCAGCGCGGGCGCGGGCACCCCGCAGCAGCCGGGGCGCCAGGCCGCCGCGCCACCGCAGCAGCGCCAGCGCCGCGGTGCGCCCACCAAGCTGGTCGTGTCCGAGGGCACCCTCACGGGAACCACGGTGGCCCTCGCCGGCCAGACGATCACCCTGGGCCGGGCCCACGACTCCACGATCGTGCTGGACGACGACTACGCGTCCAGCCGCCATGCCAGGATCTATCCCGACCGTGACGGCCAGTGGATCGTCGAGGATCTCGGGTCCACCAACGGCACGTATCTCGACCGGACCCGGCTGACCACCCCGACGCCCATTCCGCCGGGCGCCCCGATCCGCATCGGCAAGACCGTCATCGAGCTGCGGAAGTAGTACGAGAATGAGCGAGCGGAGCGAGCGAGCCGCGGCGATCCGTCCCACCGAGGACACGGACCCGAGCGCGCTCCCGACCGGAGGGTGGGCAGTGTGGCTCGAGACCGGTTGTACCCGGAGGCAGCAGCGTCGACAGGGCAGGTACACATGAGTCTGTCCCTGCGGTTCGCCGCCGGATCGCACAAGGGCATGATCCGCGAGGGCAACGAGGATTCCGGCTACGCCGGCCCCCGTCTCCTCGCGATCGCCGACGGCATGGGAGGCCAGGCCGCCGGTGAGGTCGCGAGCTCCGAGGTGATCTCCACCCTCGTGCAGCTCGACGACGACGTCCCGGGCTCCGACATCCTCACCTCCCTCGCCACGGCCGTGCAGCGCGCCAACGACCAGTTGCGCGTCATGGTCGAGGAGGACCCACAGCTCGAAGGCATGGGCACCACCCTGACCGCCCTGCTGTGGACCGGTCAGCGCCTCGGCCTCGTCCACGTCGGCGACTCCCGCGCCTACCTGCTGCGCGACGGCGTCCTCACGCAGATCACCCAGGACCACACCTGGGTGCAGCGGCTCGTCGACGAGGGCCGCATCACCGAAGAGGAAGCCACCACCCACCCGCAGCGCTCCCTGCTGATGCGCGCGCTGGGCAGCGGCGACATCGTCGAGCCCGACCTCTCCATCCGCGAGGTCCGCGCCGGTGACCGCTACCTGATCTGCTCCGACGGGCTCTCCGGCGTCGTCTCCCACCAGACCCTGGAAGAGACCCTCGCCGACTACCACGGCCCCCACGAGACCGTGCAGGCACTCATCCAGCTCGCCCTGCGCGGCGGCGGCCCCGACAACATCACCTGCATCGTCGCGGACGTCCTCAACACCGACAGCGGCGACACCCTGGCCGCCCAGCTGAACGACACCCCGGTCGTCGTCGGCGCGGTCGCCGAGAACCAGCACCAGCTCTTCGACGGCAACGCCATGCAGACCCCGGCCGGCCGCGCCTCGGGCCTGGGCCGCCAGGCCCCGCCGCCCGCCGGTGCCTTCGGCCCTCCCGGCAGCGGCGAGTCCCCCGGCTACGGCTACGGGGACCAGGGACAGGGCGGCGGCGGATACGGCAGCTTCGGCGAAGCCGACGCGCACGCCTACGACTCCGACGGCGGCTACGAGGACACGTACGACAAGCCCCGAAGGCGCCGTAGCAAAGGGCGCAAGTGGACCACCCGCACCCTGACCCTGCTCCTCGTCGTCGGCGTCGTCGGCGGCGGCCTCTACGCGGGCTGGCGCTGGACCCAGACGCAGTTCTACGTCGGGGTCAAGGGCGAGCACGTGGCGCTCTTCCGCGGCATCAGCCAGAAGCTGGGGCCGCTGGAGCTCTCCAAGGTGGAGACCGACCGCCCCGACATCGAACTGAAGTACCTGCCGCCCTTCAAGCGCAAGCTCGTCGAGGACACCATCAGCGAGAGCAGCCTCGACGCCGCCCGTGAGAAGCTCGACGGCCTCGGCCTCCAGGTTTCCGCGTGCAAGAAGGACGAGGAACGCCGCAACGCCGAGGCGCAGGGCCAGACACCCGGCACCACGCTGTCTCCCCAGGAGCAGCAAGTGGTCAGTTTCTGCGGAAAGCAGTAGACACCCGCGGGCACAGGGGGCCTGCCACACCATGAGCGTTGTCACCAACACGACCACCATCGGCGCCATCGAGCTGCCGAGCCGGCGGAACACCGAGCTGATGCTGCTCGGCTTCGCCGTGGTCATCCCGATCTTCGCCTACGCCAACGTGGGTCTCGCGATCAACGGCAGCCTGCCGCCCGGCATGCTCCTGTACGGCCTCGGCCTCGGCGCCCTGGCCGGGGTCGCGCACCTCGTCGTGCGCCGGTACGCCAAGTACGCGGACCCGCTGCTGCTGCCGCTGGCCACGCTGCTCAACGGCCTCGGGCTCGTCCTCATCTGGCGGCTCGACCAGTCCGAGCGGCTCCAGAACCTCGCCAAGCGTTCGTACGGCGCGTTCTCCCCCTCCGCGCCCAACCAGATGCTCTACACGGCGCTGGCCATCGCCCTGTTCGCGGCCGTCCTGCTGGTCCTCAAGGACCACCGCGTCCTGCAGCGGTTCACCTACATCTCGATGGTCGCGGCCCTGGTGCTGCTCCTCCTGCCGCTGGTCCCCGGCCTCGGCGCGGACGTCTTCGGCGCCAAGATCTGGATCCGCGTGGCCGGATTCTCCATCCAGCCCGGTGAGTTCGCGAAGATCGTCCTCGCGGTGTTCTTCGCCGGCTACCTGATGGTCAAGCGCGACGCCCTGGCCCTGGCCTCCCGCCGGTTCATGGGCCTCTACCTGCCGCGCGGCCGCGACCTCGGCCCGATCCTGGTGATCTGGGCGATGAGCCTGCTCATCCTGATCTTCGAGAACGACCTCGGTTCCTCGCTGCTGTTCTTCGGCATTTTCGTGATCATGCTGTACGTGGCCACCGAGCGGACCAGCTGGATCGTCATCGGCCTGCTGATGTCGGTCGGTGGCGCCGTCGTGGTCGCTTCCTTCTCCAGCCACGTCGGAGCCCGGGTCAGCGCCTGGCTGGACCCCTTCGGCTGCTGGCAGCGCAACGGCCTCGACGCCGGCGCCTGCGAGCAGATCGCCCAGTCGATCATGAGCTTCGGCTCCGGCGGAGTCCTCGGCGCCGGCTGGGGCCAGGGCAACTCCGACCTCATCGGCTTCGCCGCCAACTCCGACTTCATCTTCTCCACCGTCGGCGAGGAACTGGGCCTCACGGGCGTGATGGCCTTCCTGCTGCTCTACGGCCTGATCATCGAGCGGGGCGTCCGCACCGCCCTCGCCGCGCGCGACCCCTTCGGCAAGCTCTTCGCCATCGGCCTCTCCGGCGCCTTCGCGCTCCAGATCTTCGTCGTCGCCGGCGGAGTCATGGGCCTCATCCCCCTCACCGGCATGACGATGCCCTTCCTCGCCTCCGGCGGCTCCTCCGTCCTCGCGAACTGGATCCTCGTCGCCGTCCTCATCCGGATCAGCGACACCGCACGCCGACCTGCCCCGGCCCCCGCCCCGTCCCCCGACTCCGAGATGACCCAGGTGGTCCGCCCGTCATGAACAAGCCCCTGCGCCGCATCTCGCTGTTCTGCGGGCTGCTCGTCCTCGCGCTGCTGATCCGGACCAACTGGCTGCAGTACGTCCAGGCCGAGGAACTCAGCACCCGCAAGGAGAACCGCCGGGTCCAGATCGCCCAGTACGCCACCGAGCGCGGCAACATCATCGTCAAGGGGGGCGAGCCGATCACCGGCTCGGCGGTCACCGACGGCAGCGACTACAAGTACAAGCGGACGTACATCGACGGCCCCCTCTGGGCCCCCGTCACCGGCTACGCCTCGCAGGCCTACGGCGCAACCCAGCTCGAGTCCCTCGAAGACCAGATCCTCACCGGCAACGACGACCGGCTCTTCTTCGACCGCACGATCGGCATGTTCACCGGCGAGAAGAAGCAGGGCGGCAACGTCGTCACCACGCTCAACCCCGCCGCCCAGAAGGCCGCCTTCGCCAAGCTCGGCGACAAGAAGGGCGCGGTCGCCGCGATCGACCCGCGCACCGGCGCCATCCTCGCCCTGGTCTCCACCCCCTCGTACGACCCGTCCAGCTTCGCGGGCAACTCCAAGAACGACGAGAAGGCCTGGGTCTCGCTGAGGGACAGCGAGGACAAGAACCTCGTCAACCGGGCCCTGCGCGAGACCTACCCGCCCGGCTCCACCTTCAAGGTGGTCACCGCCGCCGCGGCCCTGGAGCACGGCGTCGTCACCGACATCAACGCGCCGACGGACACCCCCGAGCCGTACCTGCTGCCCGGCACGCAGACCCCGATGGTCAACCACGCGTCCGGCTGCGAGAAGGCCAGCCTCAACGACGCCCTGCGCGTCTCCTGCAACTCCGTCTTCGCGAACCTGGGCGACAAGGTGACCCGCGACAAGATGGTGCAGACCGCCGAGAAGTTCGGCTTCAACAACGACAAGATCGACACTCCGGTCCGCGCCTTCGCCAGCGTCTACGACAAGAAGATGGCCAAGGACGGCAACGCCCAGAGCGCCATCGGCCAGTTCAACACCGCCGCCACCCCGCTCCAGATGGCCATGGTCACCGCCGCGATCGCCAACGACGGCAAGCTGATGAAGCCGTACATGGTCGACCAGCTCACCGCCCCGAACCTCGACGTGATCGAGAAGCACGACCCGCAGGAGATGAGCCGGCCCCTCTCCGCCGCCAACGCGCAGAAGGTCCAGGAGATGATGGTCAACGTCGTCGAGAAGGGCACCGGCACCAACGCCAAGATCAAGGGCACCAAGGTCGGCGGAAAGACGGGCACCGCCCAGCACGGCGAGGGCAACAAGAAGCGCCCGTACGCCTGGTTCATCTCCTACGCGGAGAACCCCGACGGCACCTCGCCCGTCGCCGTCGCCGTCGTCATCGAGGACAGCGGCGCGGACCGCGAGGACATCAGCGGCGGCGGCCTCGCCGCCCCCGTCGCCCAGGCCGTCATGGAAGCCGTACTCAAGAACCAGGGATGACCGAGGGACCGGAGGCGAGCAGTGGGGCGACCCACAAGTGACCTGCATCACTGCTCCCGTCCGGATCCGAGCGTACGGTACCGGTCCGGTATCAGCCTGTGGTCGCGAACCGATCACTGACGATCGGCCGGTAGCCTTTGCGCGAACAGCACACCGCCGGACCACACACAGGTGCGGTCGGGACTGACGGAGAGGGCTGCACGTTATGGAAGAGCCGCGTCGCCTCGGCGGCCGGTACGAGCTGAGCCACGTGCTCGGCCGTGGTGGCATGGCCGAGGTCTACCTCGCCCACGACACCCGGCTCGGCCGTACCGTCGCCGTCAAGACCCTGCGCGCCGACCTCGCCCGCGACCCGTCCTTCCAGGCCCGGTTCCGCCGCGAGGCCCAGTCGGCCGCGTCGCTGAACCACCCGGCGATCGTCGCCGTCTACGACACCGGCGAGGACTACGTCGACAACATCTCCATCCCGTACATCGTGATGGAGTACGTCGACGGCTCCACCCTGCGCGAACTCCTGCACTCCGGCCGCAAGCTGCTGCCCGAGCGGACCCTGGAGATGTGCATCGGCATCCTCCAGGCCCTGGAGTACTCCCACCGCGCCGGCATCGTCCACCGCGACATCAAGCCGGCCAACGTCATGCTGACCCGCACCGGCCAGGTCAAGGTCATGGACTTCGGCATCGCCCGGGCCATGGGCGACTCCGGCATGACCATGACGCAGACCGCGGCCGTCATCGGCACGGCGCAGTACCTCTCCCCCGAGCAGGCCAAGGGCGAACAGGTCGACGCACGCTCCGACCTGTACTCCGCCGGCTGCCTGCTCTACGAGCTCCTCAGCGTCCGGCCCCCGTTCGTCGGCGACTCCCCCGTGGCCGTCGCCTACCAGCACGTACGGGAAGAACCGCAGCCGCCCTCGAACTTCGACCCCGAGATCACGCCCGAGATGGACGCCATCGTCCTCAAGGCCCTGGTCAAGGACCCCGACTACCGCTACCAGTCCGCCGACGAGATGCGCGCCGACATCGAGGCCTGCCTCGACGGCCAGCCCGTCGCCGCCACCGCGTCCATGGGGGCGGCCGGCTACGGCTACCCCGACCAGGGCCACGGCTACGGACACCAGGGCTACGACCAGCCCACCACCGCCCTGCGCACCGCCGACTCCGGCCAGACCTCGATGATGCCGCCCATGCCCCCGGGCGACGGCGGCTACGGGTACGGCGAGCAGGGCCACGGCGGCTACGACCAGGGCCCGCACCGCCGCCAGAAGAAGAGCAAGGCGTCCACGATCCTGCTCGTGGCGGCCGGCATCCTCGTCCTCGTCGGCGCGATCCTGATCGGCCGCTCCCTGTCCACCGGAGGCGCCGACAACCGGCCCGCCGTGCCCAAGCTCGTCGGCCAGACCCTCGAGCAGGCGCAGAAGAGCGGCGAGAACGTCGGGCTCAAGATCGAGAAGGAAGCCGACGTCCCCTGCAAGGGCCAGCCCAAGGGCAACGTCTGCTCGCAGAACCCGGAGGCCGGCACCAAGGTCGACGAGGGCTCCCCGGTCAAGGTGAAGATCTCCTCCGGCTCGCCCAAGGTGTCGGTCGGTGACGTGCTCACCATGAAGTACGAAGAGGCCGAGAAGCTCCTGAAGGACAAGGGCTTCCAGGTCGAGCGCAAGCCCCAGGAGTCCGAGCGGACCCCCGGGACCGTCATCGACCAGAACCCCAAGAGCGGCACCGAGGCGGAAGAGGGCTCCCTCATCACGCTGACCGTCGCCAAGGAGCAGTCGAAGGCGCAGGTCCCGGACCTGATGGGCAAGACGAAGGAGCAGGCGGCCAAGCTGCTCTCGGACGTCAAGCTCAAGCTCGGCAGCACCACCGAGACCGAGTCTCCCGGGGCCGCCCCGAAGACGGTCATCGCGCAGCAGTTCGCGGCGGGTGAGCAGCTGGAGGTGGGCAAGACGGTCAACATCACGATCGCCAAGGCCGCCCAGCAGACCCAGGTTCCGCTGCTGGCGGGCAAGACCGTCGGCCAGGCGAAGGACGAGCTCCGGCGCGCCAACCTGACCTTCGGCGCGGTCCTCGGGGGTCCGACGGACGACAAGGCGATCGTGGTCGCCTCCGACCCGCCCGTCGGTACCCCGGTCAACACGGGCCAGGCGGTCAACGTGACCACCATGGCGGGCCCGGACGGCGGGAACAACGGCGGGAACGGCGGCAACGGCGGCTTCTTCGGAGGCCTCACCGGCGGCGGCCGCTAGCGCCCGCCCCGCACACGGAAAAGGTCCGGCCCCTCCTCGGGTGCCGGACCTTTTGCGTGGGGCGCCACAGCCGCCCCCAGGGGCCTCGCGGGGCCTTCCGGGAAACCCGGAAGGCCCGGGTCAGCGCAGTTCGGGGGGCAGCGTGCGCTGCGCGTCCACCTTGTCCGTCCGCACCAGCTCGCCCCACACGATGTACCGGTACTTCGAGGTGTACACCGGGGTGCAGGTCGTCAGCGTGATGTACCGGCCCGGAGCCGTCTTGCCCGACTCCTTCGGGACCGGGTTGATCACGTCCACGTTGTACTTGGACGTCTGGCGCAGCTCGGCGAAGACCTTGTACACGTACCAGGTGTCCCGCGTCTCGAAGACGATCGCGTCGCCGTTCTTCACCTTGTCGATGTTGTGGAACTTGGCCCCGTGTCCGTCCCGGTGCGCGGCGAGGGAGAAGTTGCCCTTCTCGTCCCACGGCAGCGCCGACTTCACCGGCTCCGTGTAGTACCCCGCCACCCCGTCGTCGAGGACGTCCGGCGCCGTGCCCGCCTTGACCAGCACCTCGCCGTTCTTCATGGCCGGTACGTGCAGGAAGCCGACGCCGTCCCCGGTGTCCAGCGCTCCCGGCTGGACCGGCCCGGAGTCCGCGGAGGGCGTCTGCCACTGCTGGCGGACCTGGTCGCCCCGGGCCGACGCGTTCCGGTCGGCGAGCACGTTCGTCCACCACAGGGAGTAGGCCACGAACAGGGCCAGTACCAGGCCCACCGTGATCAGGACCTCGCCCAGCAGGCTCAGGAAGCCGGCGAGCACACTGCGGTGAGGAGGCGGCGCGGCGGCGCGGCGGCGGGCACGAGACACTGCTGATTCGTCCTTACGAGGGCTACGGGCTGTCCAGCGCGGGCGGCGGGCCCTGGCTGCGGGGGCGTTCGTCGGCCATCCTGCCCCATACGATCATCCGATAGGTGCTGGTGAACTCGGGGGTGCAGGTCGTCAGCGTGATGTACCGGCCCGGAGCCGTGAACCCCGACCCCTCCGGCACCGGCTTGAGCACCGCCACGTTGGTCGGCGGCGTCTGCGCCAGCGCCGAGGTCATCTCGTAGGTGTAGTAGGCGTCCCGCGTCTCGACCACGACGGGGTCCCCGGGCACCAGCCGGTTGATGTAGCGGAAGGGTTCACCGTGCGTGTTCCGGTGCCCCGCCACCGCGAAGTTCCCCTGCGGGTCCGCCGGCATCGCCGTCTTCAGCGCACCCTCGCCGTAGTGCCCGACCAGCCCGCGGTCCAGCACCTTCGGCTTGCTGATCCCCTCCGCCACGGGCACCTTCACGTCCAGCTTGGGGATGTGCAGGATCGCGAACCCCTGCCCCGGCTCGAACGCCGACACCGGCGGCGCGCCCGCCGCGCCGCCCGGGTCGCGCTCCCACGTCTGCTGGAGCGAGCCGGCCGCCCCGTTCGCCGTCCGCTCCGCCAGGAGGTTCGTGTACCAGAGCTGGTAGGCGACGAACAGCAGCATCACCAGGCCCAGCGTGATGAACAGTTCCCCGCCCAGCCTGCTCGCGACGACCAGCGGGCCGCCCGACACGGGCCGCCTGCGCCGCCGCCCGCCCCGCCTGCGCGTTCGCCTGGCGGCCCGTTTCGCGGCCTCCTGGGCCGCCCTGCGCCGCGCGGCCCGGCCCTGGGTGGGCGCGGACGGCGCGACCGCCGTCACGCGACGGCCTTGCCCACCACCGGGGCCAGCCCCACCGAGCGCTCCACGGCACCCGCGTCACCGCACCGCACCAGCCAGTTCGCGAGCATCCGGTGGCCCCATTCGGTCAGCACCGACTCGGGGTGGAACTGCACGCCCTCCACGTCGTGCTCCCGGTGGCGCAGCCCCATGATGATCCCGTCCTCCGTCCGCGCCGTGACCTCCAGCGCGTCGGGGAGGGTCTGCGGCTCGGCGGCGAGGGAGTGGTAGCGGGTGGCGGTGAACGGGGAGGGCAGTCCCTCGAAGACCCCCAGCCCCTCGTGCACCACGGGCGAGGTCTTGCCGTGGAGCAGCTCGGGGGCCCGGCCCACGACCCCTCCGTAGGCGACGGCCATCGACTGCATGCCGAGGCACACGCCGAAGACCGGGACGCCCGTCTCCGCGCAGTGCCGGACCATGTCGACACAGACGCCCGCCTCTTCCGGCGTGCCCGGGCCCGGGGACAGCAGGACGCCGTCGAAGCCGTCCTGCGCGTGCGAGAGTTCCACCTCGTCGTTGCGCAGCACCTCGCATTCGGCGCCGAGCTGGTAGAGGTACTGGACCAGGTTGAAGACAAAGCTGTCGTAGTTGTCCACAACCAGAATGCGCGCGCTCACGGAGTGACTCCCGATCCCTCGTCCACCGTCACATCGTTGAACGGGAGGAGCGGCTCGGCCCACGGGAAGACGTACTGGAACAGCACGTACACCACCGCGAGGACCAGTACGAGTGAGATCAGCGCGCGAACCCACGCGTTGCCCGGCAGATGCCGCCAGATCCAGCCGTACATTCCGTCTGTTTCCCTTTTCCGTCCACGATCGTTCCCGCACCGCAGGGGCGGTACGCGAACAGACTAAAGGCAGCGGCCCGGGCAGGTGGGTCAGCTCGGCAAACCCTCCGGCCGGCCCTGCGCCGCGGACCGGGTCCCGGTCAGCTCGGCCCAGACGACCAGCCGGTGGCTGTGGCCCCACTCGGGATCGCAGGTCGTCAGCGTCAGGTACCGGCCGGGGGCGGTGAACGGGGATTTGAGCGGAACCGGGTCGACCACCCCGACCTCGGTCGGCAGCGTGCGCAGCGGGCCGCCCCTGATCGTGTACGTGTACCAGGTCGTCGCGTCCTTGAGGATCACCGCGTCGCCCGCGCGCAGCCGGGGGAAGTCCTTGAAGGGGTCTCCGTAGGTCCGCCGGTGGCCCGCGACCGAGAAGTTCCCGGTGGCGCCGAGGCGCGCGGTGCCCTCGTAGTGGCCGAGGCCCTTCTTCAGCAGCTCGGTGCCCGTGCCCTCCAGGACGGGCTTGTTCCAGTCCGGGCCGAAGCGCGGGATGTACATCTCGGCGAAGGCCCGGCCCGCGGGGTACGCCGCCGGCTCCGGCACGGGCTGCGGCTGCGGGGGCGCCGGCTGCGGGGCGGCCGCGGGCGCCGCCGACCAGCGGTCGCGCAGCCGCTCCATCTCCCCGTCCATGGCCCGGTCCGCCTTGACCCCGGTCCACAGCAGTACGTACGCCACGAACAGCACGATCAGCGTGCCCGCCGTCAGGCACACCTCGCTGAACGTCCGTACCACCAGGCGCAGTACGACGTCAGGGCGTGGGCGTTCAGGGCGTGGCCGCCACCGGCTTCGCATAGTGGAGGTCCACTGTGCCGGAGTAGCCGGGAAGTGTCAGCGCCTTGTGCTCGTCCACTTTCCAGCCGAGGCCGTACGCATTGACGTACAGCTGGTAGTTCTGCAGGGCGGGGGAGGCGGCGAGGGCCTTGCGCAGCGCGCCCGGGTCGCCGACGGCCGAGATCTTGTACGGGGGCGAGTACACCCGGCCCTGGAGGATCAGGGTGTTGCCCACGCAGCGCACGGCGCTGGTGGAGATCAGCCGCTGGTCCATGACCTGGATGCCCTCGGCGCCGCCCTGCCACAGTGCGTTCACCACGGCCTGGAGGTCCTGCTGGTGGATCACCAGGTCGTTGGGCTGCGGCTCGGGCACGTTGGGGATGCGGGCGGTGGCGTTCGGCGGGGCGTCGTTGAGGGTGACGCTCAGCCCCTTGCCGGACAGTTCCTCGGTGCCGGCGGCGGCGCGCAGGGCTGCCATCTTGGCGTCCTCGGCCTTGGTCCGGCCGTCGTCGCGCTCGGCGAGGGCGTCCACCCGGGTGCGGACCGGCCCGAGGCTCTCCTCCAGCTCCGCGTTGCTCTGACTGCGCTCCTCGATCAGGTCGGACAGCTTGAGGAGTGACGCGTCCGTGCGGATGTTCGTACCCTTGGAGGTGTTGAAACTGGTGACGAAGATGAGGCCCGCCAGGGCGAAGACGGCGGCCGTCAGCAGCCGGACCGGCCTGGCCCGGCGACGGGGACCCGCGGAGGAGTCGTCGGAATCGCTCAACGTACCCTTCTCCTTCAACGCCACAGGTCCACTACGCTAACGGACGCCCGGGGCAGGCAAGGTCCCCAGCGCATCGACAGGAGAGCCCCTCGTGCCGAAGTCACGTATCCGCAAGAAGGACGACTACACGCCGCCGCCGGCGAAGCAGGCGCAGACGATCAGGCTGACGAACCGCAGCTGGGTCGCCCCGGTCATGCTGGCGTTCTTCCTGATCGGACTCGCCTGGATCGTCGTCTTCTACGTGACCGATACCCAGCTGCCCATCGAGGCGCTGGGCAATTGGAACATCGTGGTCGGTTTCGGCTTCATCGCGGCGGGATTCGGCGTGTCCACGCAGTGGAAGTAGCACCGACCGGCCCCTGACGGAAGCTCTCCCCATGAGTTATCCACAGCGTCATCCACACCTGAGGAAAAGACAGAAGATCTGTGGATAACTCTGTGGAGAGTTGACGCCGGTGTGATCAGGTGAGTGCCGCGAGTTCCACGGTCCGCGTCACGATCACCGCTGCCACCAGCAGGAACACCACCACACAGGTACCCCACTGGATCAGCGCGCGGTTCCTGCCGGTGGCGGGCCGGAGCATGCCCGCCCCCACCAGTGCACCGGTGATCAGACCGCCGACATGGGCCTGCCAGGACACGGTCAGCGCCCCGCCGCCGAGCGGCACGAAGGTCAGTACGAGCATCAGTACGACCATGATGACCACCGGCCGCATCTCGTAGCGCAGCCGGCGGGCCAGCACGACGGTGGCGCCGAGGAGCCCGAAGACGGCCCCCGACGCGCCGAGGGTCGGGGTGTTCGGCGCGGTCAGCAGATAGACGAGGGCGCTTCCGCCCAGGCCCGACAGCAGGTAGACGGCGAGGTAGCGGGCGCGGCCCAGCGCCGCCTCCAGCGGGCCGCCGATGACCCACAGGCCGATCATGTTGCCGATGATGTGCCACCACTCGACGTGCAGGAACACCGAGGTCAGCAGGCGGTGGTACTCGCCGGTGGAGACCCCCTCGATGGGGCCGCCGATGAACTCGCGGTAGCGGCCGAGCAGCTCCAGCTGGACCACGACGGCCGGGGCGACCAGGCCCACGAAGAACACCGCGGCGTTGATCCCGATGAGGATCTTGGTGACCAGGTGGGGATCCTCGGCCACCACCCCGCCCGCGAGGGTGCGCGGCGCGTTGGCGACCGGCCGGTGCCCCGTACCCGATCCCTCCCGGACGCACTCGGGGCACTGGAAGCCCACCGAGGCGCTGATCATGCACTGGGTGCAGATCGGGCGGTCGCAGCGGGTGCAGCTGATGCCCGTGTCGCGGTCCGGGTGGCGGTAGCAGCCCGGCAGACGGTCGGTGTCCATCGGTCCCCTCGGTCGGATCCGGTACGTATCGAGGACGGACGGGCGGGGCGGAAGGTTCCCGGCACCGGACCGGGCCCCGGGCGTCAGCGCTTCTCGACGGCCACGGAGTGGATGACCACGTCGTCGAGGGGGCGTTCGGTGCGCGGGTTGGTGGGGCTGCCGGCGATGGCGTCCACCACCGCCCGGCTGGCCTTGTCGGTGACCTCGCCGAAGATGGTGTGCTTGCGCGTCAGCCAGGCGGTGGGGGCGACGGTGATGAAGAACTGCGAGCCGTTGGTGCCCGGGCCGGCGTTGGCCATGGCCAGCAGGTAGGGCTTGGTGAAGGCCAGGTCGGGGTGGAACTCGTCGGCGAACTGGTAGCCCGGGCCGCCGGTCCCGTTGCCGAGCGGGTCGCCGCCCTGGATCATGAACCCGCTGATGACGCGGTGGAAGACGGTGCCGTCGTAGAGCGGGTCCGTGGTCTTCTGGCCGTCGGTGGGACGGGTCCACTCGCGGGTGCCCGTGGCGAGCTCGACGAAGTTCCGGACGGTCTTCGGAGCGAAGTTCGCCAGCAGCTCGATCTCGATGTCGCCCTTGTTGGTCTTCAGGGTGGCGTAGAGCTTCTCGGCCACGGATCTGCCTTCCATAGTCATCACTGTCGGTCCAGATCCTCGCACGGAGCGCTGCGACGCACAGAAAATCGTCCACCCGTATGCCCTGTCACGCATGCCCGGCAGCCGTATGGCAGGCATGATCCGACAAAGGGTGGAAAGGTGAACTGTGTCCGCCACCGAGGAGGAGGATCCCGTGACCGGCAAGGACAGCGTGCGCCTGGCAGCCGAGAGCGCCAGGGAGAGTGTGAGGCACGCGGCGGAAGTGGTGGCGCCGTACGCAGAGTCCGCCAAGGATGCCGCGGTGCATTACGCGCATGAGGCGAATGAGCGGCTGGCGCCGAAGATGTCGTACGCGGCCAACGAGGCCGCACGGCAGGCCCGAACGACCTACGACTGCCATGTGCATCCCCGGCTGAAGGCGGCGCGCACGCACGTGCCGCCGAATGTGGACCGGGCGGCGACGAAGGCGGTGAGGCAGACGCGCCAGGCCGCGCGGCAGGCGGCCGAGTACACCCAGCCGCGGATCGAGAGCGCGCTGGCGGCGGCTCAGCCGGTGGCCGAGGAGGCCGCGTCCCGGTCGACGGCTGCGGTGGCGGCGCTGCGCGGCCAGGTGACGCCGAAGGAGATCCGGCGGCTGGTGCGCCGACACGAGCGGCGGGCCCGTACGGGACGGCTGCTGAAGGGCGTGGCGCTGGTCGGACTGCTGGCGGGCGGCGCGTACGCGGCCTGGAAGTGGTGGGACCAGCAGTCGAACCCGGACTGGCTCGTCGAGCCGCCGGCGGCCACCGAGCTGTCCTCGCAGGACGCCGAGCCGGCGAGCTTCGACGACGAGCTGGCGGCGAAGGAGCGCGAGGCGGGCAACGGCACGGCGGAGGACAAGCAACTCTGAGGCGTGCGGCCCGAGAAGGGGCCCGGATCCCACTGGATCCGGGCCCCTTCTGCGTGAGCCTGCGGAACCTTTCCGGTCACAGCACTAGGGGAGGGTGAGGACCATGCCCGGGCGGATGAGGTCCGGGTTGGGGCCGACCACCTGCTTGTTCATGGCGTAGAGCTCGCGCCAGCGGGCCTCGTTGCCGAGCTCGCGGCGGGCGATCGCGGAGAGCGAGTCGCCGGGCCTGACGGTGTACGTGCGCTTCTTCGCGGCGGGCGCCGGCTTGACCGGAGCCGCGGGCACGGCCTTGTGCGCCGCCGAGCCGGGCGTCGGGGTGTGCGCGGCTCCGGGCCGGGCGGAGGCGGCCGCGGCGGGCTTCGGCGGCATCCCGGCCCGCTGGGGGGCGGCGGGCACGGCCTTGTGGGCGGCGGACGAGGGGGTCGGCATCGCGGGCGCCGCCTTGGGCGCGGGCTTGGGCGGCGCGGCCGCCGCCATGCGTTCGGCGGCCGCCCGGGTGGCCGAGGCGGCGTCGGCCGCCGGGCTCGCGGGAGGCTTCGCCGCCGCCGAAGCCTGCTGCTGGACCTGCTCCTTCGCCTTCTCGGCGGCCTCTTGACGCTTCTGCTTGTCGGACTTGAGGAAGTCGAAGATTCCCATGTCTGTACGCCTCCGGCGTGTGTTGCCCCCCTGGCGCGATGCCTTCTCCCACTGTCGGCCACCGGGCCCCGGGCGGCCCAGTGACTGCGCCATCCGGGGGACCGCCGAGGGCTCACCATCGGCTCACCGGAGGCTCGTCAGCGGCTCACCGGCCGGTCACTGGCGGGCGCGGCGCGCCGGGCGGGGGCTGTCGGAGGGGGTCCCCAGGCCGCCTTCGGCGAGGAGGCCGAGGACGCGCAGCAGGGTCGTGCGGTCGGCGTCGGTGAGGGAGGCGAGGGCGTCGGCGTGCACCTGGTCGACGATCCGGCTGCTCTGCTCCGCGACGGCCGCGCCCTTGTCGGTGACGGCGATGATCCGGGCCCGGCGGTCCTTGGTCGAGGGCCGGCGCTCGGCCAGTCCGGCCTTCTCCAGGGCGTCCACGGTGACGACCATCGTCGTCTTGTCCATGTCGCCGATCTCCGCGAGCTGGATCTGGGTGCGCTCCTCCTCCAGTGCGTGGACGAGGACGCAGTGCATGCGGGCGGTGAGCCCGATCTCGTCCAGCGCGGCTGCCATGCGGGTGCGCAGTACATGGCTGGTGTGGTCCAGGAGGAAGGAGAGGTCGGGTTCGGTCCGGGTGGGCGCCATGGCGGTCATGACTCCACTCTAATCTTCGATCCGAAAAATATGATCTGCAACGAAACTATCTGCTACGGTCACATCAGTCGCCCTCACTGACTGGAGAGACCGATGCCTGCCGCTTCCCCCTCCGCCACCGCAACCCCTTCCTCCTCTTCCGCCCCCGCCCCGGCCGGGCGCGAACAGCGCGGACTGCGCTCCCGCTGGACCGCCCTCACCGTGCTCTCCACGGGCATGCTGATGACGATCCTCGACGGCAGCATCGTCACCGTCGCGATGCCCGCCATCCAGAGCGACCTCGGCTTCACCCCCGCCGGTCTGAGCTGGGTGGTCAACGCCTACCTGATCGCCTTCGGCAGCCTGCTGCTCCTGGCCGGACGCCTCGGCGACCTCATCGGCCGCAAGCGGATGTTCCTGGCCGGGACCACCGTCTTCACCGCCGCCTCGGTGCTCGCGGGCTTCGCCGCCTCCCCCGCCGTCCTGATCGCCGCCCGCTTCCTCCAGGGCATCGGCAGCGCGATGGCCTCCGCCGTCAGCCTGGGCATCCTGGTCACCTTGTTCACCGCACCCCGTGAACGCGCCAAGGCGATCGCCGTGTTCTCCTTCACCGGCGCGGCCGGGGCCTCCCTCGGCCAGGTCCTCGGCGGGGTCCTCACCGACGCCCTCGACTGGCACTGGATCTTCTTCATCAACCTGCCGATCGGGCTCGCCGCCCTCCTGCTGGCCCGCCCCGCGCTCCCCGCCGACGGCGCCCGCGGCGGACCGGGACCGCGCGCGGGTGCCGACGTACTCGGCGCGGCCCTCGTCACCGCCGGGCTGATGCTGGGCATCTACACCGTGGTCGAGGTGGAGCAGTACGGCTGGACCTCCCCGCACACCCTCGGCCTCGGAGCCCTCTCCCTCGCCCTGCTGGCCGCCTTCACCCTCCGTCAGGCGAAGGCCCGCACCCCGCTGGTGCCGCTGCGGATCTTCCGTTCGCGGACGGTGGTGGGGGCGAACCTGGTCCAGATGCTGATGGTGGCCGCGCTCTTCTCCTTCCAGATCCTGGTCGCCCTCTACCTCCAGAAGGTCAAGGGCTACGGAGCCGCCGAAACGGGTCTGGCGATGCTCCCCGCCGCCCTGGTGATCGGCGCGGTCTCCCTCGGCGTCTCGGCCCGGCTGAACTCCCGTTTCGGCGAACACCGGGTCCTGCTGGCCGGCCTCGCCCTGCTCGCCCTGGCCCTGGGCCTGCTGACCCGGCTGCCGGTGGACGCCGACTACGTCACCGACCTGCTCCCCGTGATGCTCCTGGCGGCCGGCTTCGGCCTGGCCCTGCCGGCCCTCACGACGCTGGGCATGTCCGGCGCCGACCAGGAGGACGCGGGACTCGCCTCGGGCCTGTTCAACACCACCCAGCAGATCGGCATGGCCCTCGGCGTGGCCGTCCTGTCCACCCTCGCGGCCTCCCGCACCGAGTCCCTCGCCCGCACCGGCGCCACCCCCGCCGAAGCCCTCACCGGCGGCTACCACCTGGCCTTCGCCATCGGAGCCGCACTCCTCCTGACGGCGATCGCCCTGACGGCGACCCTGCTGCGGGCCGGGGCCCCAACAGCCCGCCGATGAGCCGCCGATGGGCCCCAGAGTGAGGTCTCGATGAGGCCGCAGACCCACCGCGCGACATGAAAAAATGACCCCCCTGACCGCGTTTACGCAGGTCAGGGGGGTCATTGAGAGTGGAGCCTAGGAGATTCGAACTCCTGACATCTGCCTTGCAAAGGCAGCGCTCTACCAACTGAGCTAAGGCCCCGTGAAACGGGCGTGACCGTACCCCGGCCGGGGAGTGGTCGTTCCGCAGAACAGAGTACCGGGTGTACCCCCTCATCCCGCAAAATGATAGGGACTCCCGCCCTGCGACCACGCTCCGTAAGATGCTCGCGAGGTTCGCACCAGCGAAGGGGAGTAGTAAGCGTGGACGCAGTACAGCAAGAGGCTACGGCCAGAGCCAGAGAGCTTCAGCGCAGTTGGTACGGGGAGCCTCTCGGAGCGCTCTTCCGCCGGCTCATAGATGATCTCGGTCTGAACCAGGCCCGCCTCGCTGCCGTCCTCGGACTGTCGGCGCCCATGCTGTCCCAGCTGATGAGCGGCCAGCGCGCCAAGATCGGCAATCCTGCCGTGGTCCAGCGCGTCCAGGCCCTCCAGGACCTCGCCGGCCAGGTGGCCGACGGGAGCGTCAGCGCGGCGGAGGCGACCGACCGGATGGACGAGATCAAGAAGACCCAGGGGGGCTCCGTCCTCAGCAACAGCGGACAGACCCCCACCAGCTCCGGCGCCCCCACCGTCAAGCGCGTCGTCCGTGAGATCCAGTCGCTGCTGCGCTCGGTCTCCGCGGCCGGTGACATCATCGACGCGGCGGACACCCTCGCCCCCAGCCACCCGGAACTGGCAGAGTTCCTCCGGGTGTACGGCGCGGGCCGCACCGCCGACGCGGTCGCCCACTACGAGGCCCACCAGAACTGACACGCAGGAAAGCGGACAACGGGTGACGGGGGACGGGCACAGCGATGGGTGAGGTCTTCGCCGGTCGGTACGAGCTGATCGATCCGATCGGGCGCGGTGGCGCGGGCGCCGTCTGGCGCGCCTGGGACCACCGGCGACGCCGGTACGTGGCCGCCAAGGTCCTCCTGCAGAGCGACGCCCACACGCTCCTGCGCTTCGTGCGGGAGCAAGCCCTGCGCATCGACCACCCGCACGTGCTGGCCCCGGCCAGCTGGGCGGCGGACGACGACAAGGTCCTCTTCACGATGGACCTGGTCGCCGGCGGTTCCCTCGGCCACGTGATCGGGGACTACGGCCCGCTGCCGCCCCGTTTCGTGTGCGCGCTGCTCGACCAGCTCCTGTCGGGGCTGGCGGCGGTTCACGCGGAGGGCGTCGTCCACCGCGACATCAAACCGGCCAACATCCTGATGGAGGCCACCGGAACCGGACGGCCGCACCTGCGGCTGTCCGACTTCGGCATCTCGATGCGCAAGGGTGAGCCCCGGCTGACCGAGACCAACTACGTGGTGGGCACGCCCGGTTATTTCGCCCCCGAACAACTCATGGGCGCCGAACCGGACTTCCCCGCGGACCTCTTCGCCGTCGGACTGGTCGCCCTGTACCTCCTACAAGGCCGTAAGCCCGACTCCCAGGCCCTGGTGGAGCATTTCCTCGCCCACGGCACCCCCGGCGCCCCGGAAGGCGTCCCCGCGCCGCTGTGGGACGTCCTGGCCGGTCTCCTCCAGCCGGACCCGCAGAGCCGGTTCCGTACGGCCACGGGCGCGCGCAAGGCCCTCGCCGAGGCGGTGGAGCTGCTGCCGCCGCCCGCTCCGGACGAGGGACCGGTGGAGGTGTTCGACCAACTCGGCCCGCTCCCTGCCGGTTTCGGCCCTCAGGGGCCCCAGAGCACGGCCGCGGTGACTCCCGAGGCGCCGACGGCCGCCGTCGTGCCGGGCGTTCCCACGGCCCCGGGAGCGTCCGCGCCGGGGTTCTCGGCCGAGGCCACCCGTACCGATCCGCGCGGCACGGGCGCGACGACGGCCGGGGGCCAGGGCGGTCCCGCCGCGGGCGCCACGGTTCCCGTGTACCCGGCCGCCCCCGCCCCGGCGGGCGCGTTCGGGCCTTCGGAGACGGGCAGTTTCCACCTGCCACCGCCAGTGGCGCCCGGCCCGGCGGCCCCGCTCCCCGAGCCCGTCACCGCCGCGCACCCCGTGGCCCGCACGGGCGGCGTCACCCCGCCCCCGGCGAAGGTGACGGCCGGGATCCTGGCCCTGGCGCTGCTCTGCTTCGCCGTGGGCACCTGGGCCCTCACCCAGCTGTAGCGCCCCGGCCGCGCCGCGCGAGCAGGATCCAGCCGCCGAGTACGAGCAGCAGCAGGGTCCCCGCGGAGAACCCGGCCACGGCCACGACGCGCATCACGGACTGCTCGTCCGCGGCCTCGGCGGCCTCCGGCGCCGTGAGGCCCTCCTTCGCGGCGGCCCGGTCCCGCTCGTCGACCCCGAACCCTCCGGCGGCCGGACTGCCCTTGTACGCGGGCGCCTTGGCGGGGGTGTTGGCGAGGTCCAGCCGCAGGGTCAGCGGCACGGGGACCGCGTCCTCGGTGAACTCGGCGACCTTGCCGCCCATCGTCACCGCGACGTAGTACCAGCCGGCGATCCCCACCTGCTGGAGGTCCCGGTCGGTGGAGAAACGGTTCTCGTACGCGACGGGCGGGGTCTTCTCCAGGGTGACCCCGGCCTGCTTGCCGTCGTAGGAGACGTCCTCGTACGAGACCAGGCTGCGGTAGGGGCTGTACAGGGACACGGTGAGCCCGTTGGAGGCGGAGGAGTACTGCTTGGTTACCTTGGCGGTGGCCAGTTCGGCGCTCAGGCCCAGCTGCTGGCCCCAGTCCACCGGGACCCGGTAGAAGCGGGTCTGCCCGGGCCGCATCTCGTCGCGCCATACCCCGGCGCCCAGGGCGCGGGCGTCGTTGAAGCCGGTGCCGCCGGTACGGGCCACCGGCTCGGTGCCGGGCAGGGCCGGGGCCCCCGAAGGCCAGGCGCTGGGTGCGGTGGTGGGGACGCCCGCGCCGCGGCCGGGCTCCCGCTGGACCTTGATCTCGAGCGGCCAGGGGCTCTGGTCGGAGCCCTTGGCCGCGGTGCGGGTCACCTTGGCGTAGTAGATGCCGGCGGGCGCGCAGTCGGCGTCCTCCGAGCCCCACCGGACACCGGCGGCGCTGATGGGCACGGGGTCGTAGCCGAAGCTCGCCCGGCCGGTGCTGCCCGGACAGGAGCGCCCCGCGGTGGTCATGATCTCCACCTCGATGCCGTCGCTGCCGGTCACCTTCGCGCCCAGGGCGGGGTTGACCACGGCGGAGACGTAGACGTTGGACTCGTCCTTCTCCAGGACGAGCCGGTACACGCGCTCCCCCGGGGCGATCGTGTCCTTGTAGACGCTGCCCGCCTCGATCTGCGGGGCGTCCGCGGTGGAGGGCTTGCCCTCGATCGCCTTCGCATCGTCCGCGGCGCGGTAGGTCGGGACCGGCTTCGGCGCCGTGCCCTCCGCGCTCGCCGTCCCCGGCAGACCGGCTGCCAGACCCAGGGCCGCCGCCCCCGCCACGGCGCCCACCCGCACTGACGTCCGTACCCGACCCATCACGTCCACCCCGACTTTGCTAGCGCAAGCCAAATCTTTGCATAACGTAACTTTTTGTCACAGAACAGCACAAAGCCCCGGCCGCAGCGGCAGCCGGGGCTTCATGGGATCAGCCTTCGGTCTCACACACCGGAACCAGAGGGCACGGAGTCAGTTGCCTCCGTCCACAGGTCCTGCTCGGCGCGGTCCGCCTGGATCTGGCGGTACACGAGGAGCCCGCCGATGGCGGCCAGTGCGACCAGGAGCAGCTTCTTCACCGCGCGACCTCGTCTTTCGTTGACGTAGGGGACTTCTGGCGCCCAACAATACACACCGGCCGATATCCGATCGGCGCTCATAGACCGACACTTGGCCGTCAGGTGACCGTACGACGAAGACCCCCAGGCCTTGGCCTGGGGGTCTTCGACACTGTGGGGCTAACAGGATTTGAACCTGTGGCCTCATCCTTATCAGGGATGCGCTCTAACCAACTGAGCTATAGCCCCATCCGCGCTGCGCGCTGACTCCTGAAGGTTAGCGCACGGAGCGGGTCCAGCCAAAATCCGTTCCCCGCCGACGTCCCCGCAGGTCAGTCAGCCGGTCACTCGTCCTCCGCGAGCGTCAGCTCCACACCGCCGACGAAGCCCGCCGACAGGTTGTAGATGAACGCGCCCAGCGTCGCCAGCGCCGTCGCCAGCACCACGTCGATCACCGCGATCACCGACGTGAAGATCAGTACGCGCGGCAGCGACAGGAACGACTGGAGGTCGAAGCCGTTGCTCTCGTTCGATCCGGTCGCCTCGCTGATCGTGCCGCCGACGGTCGAGAAGACGCTCATCGCGTCCATGACCATCCACAGCACCGCGGCCGCCACGACCGTGCAGATGCCCAGCGCGATCGACAGCAGGAAGCTGACCTTCATCACCGACCACGGGTCGGCCTTGGCCACCCGCAGCCGCGCCTTGCGCGTCCTGGGCGCCGTACGGGCTCCCGTACGCGGCTTGCGCTGCGCGGAGGCCGCCGAGCCGCCGCGCGGCGCCCCCGGGCCCGAGGGGGCCGCGTAGGCCTGCGGCGGCTGGTACGGCTGCGCCGTCCGGTCCTGGTCGGTTTCCGCACCGGCCTGGCGCTCCGGTTCTCGGGTATCCGTCACGGTTCCCCCCTGGGAGTCCGCGGCGGGGCCACGGGCACCGTTCGCTCCAGTCTCGGCCGGTCCGGCGCCCGTGGCTCCACTCACGACTTACTCCTCGTGCTCCCCCGCCGAAGGCTGCGTGCCCTCGGCGGCCTCGGCGGCCTGTCCGTCGGCTGCCTCGGTCCCGATCTCTGACTCGATCTCGTCGGCCTCGTCAGCTTCCTGACCGGCCTCGGCGTTACGAGCGATGCCCACCACGGCATCGCGCTTGCCCAGGTTGATCAGCTGGACGCCCATGGTGTCACGGCCGGTCTCCCTGACTTCGTTGACGCGCGTACGAATCACACCACCGCTGAGCGTGATGGCAAGGATTTCGTCCGTTTCGTCCACCACGAGCGCCCCGACGAGGGATCCGCGGTCCTCCACGATCTTGGCGGCCTTGATGCCCAGACCGCCACGGCCCTGGACCCGGTACTCGTCGACCGGCGTCCGCTTGGCGTAGCCGCCGTCGGTCGCGGTGAAGACGAACGTACCGGGCCGGACCACGCTCATGGAGAGCAGTTCGTCACCCTCACGGAAACTCATGCCCTTCACGCCCGAGGTCGCGCGGCCCATCGGGCGCAGCGCGTCGTCGGTCGCCGTGAAGCGGATCGACTGCGCCTTCTTGCTGATCAGCAGCAGGTCGTCCTCGGCGGACACCAGCTCGGCGCCGATCAGCTCGTCGTCGCTGCCGTCCTCCGTCTCCCGGAGGTTGATCGCGATGACACCACCCGAACGGGGCGAGTCGTAGTCCTTGAGCGCCGTCTTCTTCACCAGGCCGCCCTTGGTGGCCAGGATCAGGTAGGGCGCCACGTCGTAGTCGCGGACCGCGAGGATCTGCGCGATCTTCTCGTCCGGCTGGAAGGCCAGCAGGTTCGCCACGTGCTGCCCGCGGGCGTCGCGGCCGGCGTCCGGGAGCTCGTACGCCTTGGACCGGTAGACCCGGCCCTTGTTCGTGAAGAACAGCAGCCAGTGGTGCGTGGTGGAGACGAAGAAGTGGTCGACCAGGTCGTCCTGCTTCAGCTTCGTACCGCGCACGCCCTTGCCGCCGCGCTTCTGCGAGCGGTAGTCCTCGGTCTTGGTCCGCTTGACGTAGCCGCCGTGGGTGATCGTGACGACGATGTCCTCTTCGGCGATCAGGTCCTCGATGGACATGTCACCGTCGAAGGGCACCAGCTTGGAGCGCCGGTCGTCGCCGAACTTCTCGACGATCGCCGCCAGTTCCTCGCTGACGATGGACCGCTGGCGGGCCTCCGAAGCCAGGATGGCGTTGTACTCGTTGATCTTCGCCTGGAGCTCGTCGTGCTCGGCGACGATCTTCTGCCGCTCCAGGGCCGCGAGGCGTCGCAGCTGCATCTCGAGGATGGCGTTCGCCTGGATCTCGTCGATCTCCAGGAGGCCCATCAGGCCCTCGCGCGCGATCTCGACGGTGTTGCTGCGCCGGATCAGCGCGATGACCTCGTCGATCGCGTCCAGCGCCTTGAGCAGGCCGCGCAGGATGTGCGCGCGCTCCTCCGCCTTGCGCAGGCGGAAGCGCGTACGCCGGACGATGACCTCGATCTGGTGCTGCACCCAGTGGCGGATGAAGGCGTCGATGGACAGCGTGCGCGGCACGCCGTCGACGAGCGCCAGCATGTTCGCGCCGAAGTTCGTCTGCAGGTCGGTGTGCTTGTACAGGTTGTTCAGCACGACCTTGGCGACCGCGTCCCGCTTGAGGACGATGACCAGGCGCTGGCCGGTCCGCGAGGAGGTCTCGTCGCGGACGTCGGCGATGCCGCCGACCTTCCCGTCCTTGACCAGGTCCGCGATCTTCTGCGCGAGGTTGTCGGGGTTGGTCTGGTACGGGAGCTCCGTGACCACCAGGCACTGGCGGTTCTGGATCTCCTCGACCGCCACCACCGCGCGCATCGTGATGGAGCCGCGCCCGGTCCGGTACGCCTCCTCGATGCCCTTGCGGCCCACGACGAGGGCGCCGGACGGGAAGTCGGGGCCCTTGATCCGCTCGAGGAGCGCGTCGAGCAGCTCCTCGTGCGAGGCCTCCGGGTGCTCCAGCGCCCACTGCGCGCCGGCCGCGACCTCGCGGAGGTTGTGCGGCGGGATGTTGGTGGCCATGCCGACCGCGATGCCGGCGCTGCCGTTGACCAGCAGGTTCGGGAAGCGGGCCGGCAGGACCGTGGGCTCCTGGTTGCGGCCGTCGTAGTTGTCCGTGAAGTCGACGGTCTCCTCGTCGATGTCCCGGAGCATCTCCATGGCCAGCGGCATCAGCTTGCACTCGGTGTAGCGCATCGCGGCGGCCGGGTCGTTGCCCGGGGAGCCGAAGTTGCCGTTGCTGTCCACCAGCGGCATCCGCATCGACCACGGCTGGGCCAGGCGGACCAGGGCGTCGTAGATCGAGGAGTCACCGTGCGGGTGGTAGGTGCCCATGACGTCACCGACGACGCGGGCGCACTTGTAGAAGCCCTTCTCGGGCCGGTAGCCGCCGTCGTACATCGCGTACAGCACGCGCCGGTGGACCGGCTTGAGGCCGTCCCGTACGTCCGGCAGGGCGCGGGACACGATGACGGACATCGCGTAGTCGAGGTAGGAGCGCTGCATCTCCGTCTCGAGCCCGACGGGCTCGATGCGCACCACGGGCTGCTCCTCCGCGGGATTCTCTGCGGTAGGGGTGGTTTCGTCGGCCATTGCTGGTCAGAAGTCCTTTCAGGCGGCCATCAGAGCCGACTCAGATGTCGAGGAACCGAACGTCCTTGGCGTTGCGCTGAATGAAGGAGCGCCGTGCTTCGACGTCCTCACCCATCAGCACCGAGAACAGGTCGTCGGCCTGCGCCGCGTCGTCCAGGGTGACCTGGCCGAGCACGCGGTGGTCGACGTCCATCGTGGTGATGCGCAGTTCCTCGGCGTTCATCTCGCCCAGACCCTTGAAGCGCTGGATCGAGTCTTCCTTGATCCGCTTGCCGTTCTGCTTGCCGAGCTCCACCAGGGCGTCGCGCTCGCGGTCGGAGTACGCGTACTCGAAGTCGTCCCGGCCCCACTTGATCTTGTACAGCGGGGGGCGCGACAGGTACACGTGCCCGGCCTCGACCAGCGGCCGCATGAAGCGGAACAGGAAGGTCAGCAGCAGGGTGTTGATGTGCTGGCCGTCGACGTCGGCGTCCGCCATCAAGATGATCTTGTGATAGCGGAGCTTCTCGATGTCGAAGTCCTCGTGCACACCCGTGCCGAAGGCACTGATCAGCGCCTGGACCTCGGTGTTCTGGAGGATCTTGTCGATACGGGCCTTCTCGACGTTCAGGATCTTGCCGCGGATCGGCAGGATGGCCTGGTACATCGGGTTGCGGCCGGACTTGGCGGAACCGCCGGCCGAGTCGCCCTCGACGATGAAGATCTCGCACTTCGTCGGGTCGTTCGACTGGCAGTCGCTCAGCTTGCCCGGCAGCGAGGCGCTCTCCAGGAGGCCCTTGCGACGGGTCAGGTCACGGGCCTTGCGGGCCGCGACGCGGGCGGTGGCCGCCTGGATCGACTTGCGGACGATGTCCGCGGCCTCGTTCGGGTTCCGGTCGAACCAGTCGTTGAGGTGCTCGTGGACGACCTTCTGCACGAAGGTCTTGGCCTCCGTGTTGCCCAGCTTGGTCTTCGTCTGGCCCTCGAACTGCGGCTCGCCCAGCTTCACCGAGATGATCGCCGTCAGACCCTCGCGGACGTCCTCGCCGGCGAGGTTGTCGTCCTTCTCGCGCAGCAGCTTCTTCTCGCGCGCGTAGCGGTTGACCAGACCGGTCAGCGCCGCACGGAAGCCCTCTTCGTGCGTACCGCCCTCGTGCGTGTGGATCGTGTTCGCGAAGGAGTACACGCCCTCCGTGTACTGCGAGTTCCACTGCATCGCGATCTCGACCGAGAGCATCCGCTCCTTGTCCTCGGCCTCGACGTCGATGACCGTCGGGTGGATCATCTCGCCCTTGCGCGAGTTCAGGTACTTCACGAAGTCGACGATGCCGCCCTCGTAGTAGTACCGGACCGTGCGCGCCTGGTTGTCGTCGGCCTCGTCGGCCGAGTCGGCGCCCATGGTGGCCTTCGCCGACTCGCGCTCGTCCGTCAGCGACAGGGTCAGGCCCTTGTTCAGGAAGGCCATCTCCTGGAAGCGCCGCGAGAGCGTCTCGAAGGAGTACTCGGTCGTCTCGAAGATGTCGCCGTCGGCCCAGAACGTCACCGTGGTGCCGCTCGCGTCGGTCTGCTCGTTGCGCTGCAGGGCAGCGGTCGGAGCGCCGAGCTTGTAGTCCTGGGTCCAGCGGTAGCCGTCACGCCGGACCTCGACCGCGACCTTCGTCGACAGGGCGTTCACGACGGAGACACCCACACCGTGCAGACCGCCGGAGACCGCGTAGCCGCCGCCGCCGAACTTGCCGCCCGCGTGCAGGACGGTGAGCACGACCTCGACGGCCGGCTTGCCCTCGGACGGCACGATGTCGACGGGGATGCCTCGGCCGTTGTCGACCACGCGCACCCCGCCGTCGGCGAGGATCGTCACGTCGATGGTGTCCGCGTGCCCGGCCAGCGCCTCGTCGACCGAGTTGTCGACCACCTCGTAGACGAGGTGGTGCAGACCGCGCTCACCCGTCGATCCGATGTACATGCCGGGCCGCTTGCGGACCGCGTCCAGGCCCTCCAGGACCTGGATGTTGCTGCCGGTGTACGAGGACTGGTTCGCCTCACCGGCCTCGCCGTCGACTGTGGACTCGTTCTTCTCGTTGGGGTTGCCGGAATCGGCCACGAAGCGCCCTTTCTGGCACAGCACAGGCCGTACTCCGGGCCAGCAGGCATGCAAGCAGGAGCGGCTGCGTCGATCTGCGTTGTCAGCTTTTGTCAGCGGTACTGAGACTGCGATCCCGCAAGTGGGCGGGATTCGCTTCAGTCTACCGGTACCACCGACATGAATGGGGGTTTGCCGGTACCTGAGTCCGCATGTGCCGCCCTGAACCTCCTCTCTCCGACTCCCCATATCCGGGAAGGGGCTCAAAGAGGCTCACGCGGGCGTCCAGCGCTTCGGCCTGTCAACCTCCCGCTACCGTGAGGGACACCACCCGCCTTCGGCCCCGCCGACGTCCGCGCACCGTCCCGGCCAGGCGCGGGCCCGGGGCGGAGCCCCGGGCCCCGGCGGAGCCGGGGCTCCGCCCAGCTGGACCACCGGGCGACCCCGCAGGGGGCCCGGCTCAGCCGTACGTGTCCCCGGGCCCCGTGCTGCCCGGCGCCCGCCAGGCCCCGTACCGCTTGGGCTGGCCGCCCGGTCCCTGGACCTTGATCAGCCGGACCGTGCCCTGGCCCAGATCCGCGTTCAGCCGCGCGACCAGCTGCGGAGCGAGCAGCTTCAGCTGCGCGGCCCATGCCGAGGAATCGCACCGGACTACCAGTTCACGGTCCTCGTACCGCTCCGGTTCACAGTGCGCCGCGATGTCCGGGCCGACGATCTCCGGCCAGCGCTCCATCACGCCCGCCACCGCCATCGGCATCTCCCAGCCGCGCTCGGTGCGCAGCCGGTCCAGGGCCGCCATCAGCGGCATGGGGTCACGGCCGTCCGCCCGCGCGCCGGAGCGCAGCCCCGGCTGCTGCCGCTTGCGGCCGGCCGCCGCGTTGCCACGGGCCCGCGCCTGCTCCCGCGCCGCCGCGAGGGCCTGCCGCGCGAGGTCCACTCCGGAGACCTCCGGGGCCTTGCGCGGTTCCTTCTCCTGGTCGCTCACAGCCGGGTCACCTCACCACCGGACACCCCGAACCGCGCCCCCGCCAGCACGCCCGGGACGTCGTCGTCCACAGCCGCCGTGACCAGGACCTGCTCGCCCGGTGCCACCAGCTCCGCCAGCCGCTCCCGGCGCCGCGCGTCCAGCTCCGCGAACACGTCGTCCAGGATCAGCACCGGCTCGCTGCCCTCGGAGCGCAGCAACTCGTACGAGGCCAGCCGCAGCGCCAGCGCGTACGACCAGGACTCGCCGTGGCTCGCGTACCCCTTCGCCGGCAGCTCGCCCAGCCGCAGCAGTACGTCGTCGCGGTGCGGGCCGACCAGGGTCACGCCCCGCTCGATCTCCTGCTTGCGCACCTCCGACAGGGCCGCCAGCAGCGCCTCGTACAGCGCCTCGCGGGTGCGCGCCTCCCCGCTGTCCACCGGCTCGCCCGCCGAGGAGCGGTACGCGAGCCCCAGCGGGCCGCCGCCGGGCGCGAGCTGCTCGTAGGCCTTGTCCGCCAGCGGCAGCAGGGTCGCGATCAGGTCGAGGCGCTGCGCCAGCAGCTCCGCGCCCGCGCGGGCGAGGTGCTGGTCCCACACGTCAAGGGTGGACAGGTCCATCGAGCGGCCGCCGTGCCTGCGGGCCATCGCCGCGGACTTCAGCAGGGTGTTGCGCTGCTTGAGCACCCGCTCGTAGTCGGAGCGGACGGCCGCCATCCGGGGCGAGCGCGCCGTGACGAGCTCGTCGAGGAAGCGGCGCCGCTCGCCCGGGTCGCCCTTCACCAGGGCCAGGTCCTCCGGCGCGAACAGGACCGTGCGGACGATGCCCAGCACGTCCCTCGGCCGGACCTGCGAGGAGCGGTTGATCCGGGCCCGGTTCGCCCGGCCCGGATTGAGCTCCAGCTCCACCAGCTGCTGGCGCTCGCCCTGGGTGACGGCGGCACGGACGATCGCCCGGTCCGCGCCCATCCGTACGAGCGGGGCGTCCGAGGAGACCCGGTGGCTGCCCAGCGTCGCCAGGTAGCCGATCGCCTCGACGAGGTTGGTCTTGCCCTGGCCGTTCGGGCCCACGAAAGCCGTGACGCCCGGGTCGAGGGGGACCTCGGCCCGGGCGTACGAGCGGAAGTCGGCCAATGAGAGATGCGAAACGTGCATACGGCGCCGACCTCCCCCGGCTTCCTTCTTCTTCTCTGCTTCTCTGCTTCTTGCTTCAGTACTGCCGCTGCTCCGTGCCGCTCCTGCTGCGGTGCGGCCGGTGAGCTGCTACTTCTTCTCGACCGCGTGGCCGCCGAACTGGTTGCGCAGCGCGGCGATCATCTTCATCTGCGGGGAGTCGTCCTGGCGCGAGGCGAACCGCGCGAACAGCGAGGCGGTGATCGCGGGCAGCGGCACGGCGTTGTCGATCGCCGCCTCCACCGTCCAGCGGCCCTCGCCCGAGTCCTGCGCGAAGCCGCGCAGCTGCTCCAGGTGCTCGTCCTCGTCGAGGGCGTTCACGGCCAGGTCCAGCAGCCAGGAGCGGATGACCGTCCCCTCCTGCCAGGAGCGGAAGACCTCGCGGACGTCGGTGACCGAGTCCACCTTCTCCAGGAGCTCCCAGCCCTCGGCGTAGGCCTGCATCATGGCGTACTCGATGCCGTTGTGGACCATCTTCGCGAAGTGGCCCGCGCCGACCTTGCCCGCGTGCACGGCGCCGAACTCTCCCTCGGGCTTGAGGGCGTCGAAGACCGGCTGGACCCGCGCGACGTGGTCCTTCGCGCCGCCGTACATCAGCGCGTAGCCGTTCTCCAGGCCCCAGACACCACCGGAGACGCCGCAGTCGACGAAGCCGATGCCCTTGGTGGCCAGCTCGGCGGCGTGCTTCTCGTCATCGGTCCAGCGGGAGTTTCCGCCGTCGACGACGATGTCGCCGATCGAGAGCAGCTCCGCGAGCTCGTCGATGGTGGACTGCGTCGCCGCACCTGCCGGGACCATCACCCACACGACGCGGGGGGCCTGCAGACTGTCCACAAGTTCCCGCAGGCTGTGGACATCGGCAAGGTCCGGGTTGCGGTCGTATCCGATGACGGTGTGGCCTGCGCGGCGGATGCGCTCGCGCATGTTGCCGCCCATCTTGCCGAGACCGACGAGACCAAGCTCCATCAGGTGGTTCCTTAAGCGTTGTGGCCGTCTTTGCCGGGGTCCCGTGCTTCCCGGGGACACCCCAGGCCCCGAGCCTACGCCCGGCCGTGCGGCGCGGCGCCACGGGGCGCGGAATGCCGGCACCTCTCGGCCGAACGTGGTCAGGCCCGGTCCCGCAGCTGCGAGACCGGGCCTGACCTGCGAAGAATCAACCGGAGAGGCGTACCGGCATGATCAGGTACTTGTAGGCCTCGTCCGCTTCCGCGTCGACCGCCGGACGGCCGCTGAGCAGCGCCGGCTTGGTGGAGGTGGTGAAGCTGAGCTGGGCGGCGGGCGAGTCGATCGCGCTCAGGCCGTCCAGCAGGAAGGTCGGGTTGAAGGCGATCGAGATGTCGTCGCCCTCCAGCTTCGCGTCCACACGCTCCACAGCCTGTGCATCGTCGCTGGAACCGGCTTCCAGGATCAGCACGCCCTGCTCGAAGCTCAGCCGGACCGGCGTGTTCCGCTCGGCGACGAGCGCCACGCGCTTGACGGCCTCGACGAACGGGGCGGTCTCGATCACGGCGACGGAGTTGAACTCGGTCGGGAAGAGCGTGCGGTACTTCGGCAGGTCGCCCTCGAGGAGGCGGGTGGTGGTGCGGCGGCCGGCGCCCTCGAAACCGATCAGGCCCTCGCCCTGGCCGGAGCCGGAGAGCGCCAGGGTCACGGTGTCACCGCTGGTCAGGGACTTGGCGGTGTCCAGCAGGGTCTTCGCGGGCACCAGGGCCACGGCGGAGGCCTCGGGGTCCTCGGGCTTCCACAGGAACTCGCGGACCGCGAAGCGGTAGCGGTCGGTGGAGGCCAGGGTGACGCGGTCGCCCTCGATCTCGATGCGGACACCGGTCAGCACGGGCAGCGTGTCGTCGCGGCCGGCGGCGATGGCGACCTGGGCGGCGGCGGAGGCGAAGACCTCACCGGGCACGGTGCCGGTCGCGGTCGGCATCTGCGGCAGCGCCGGGTATTCCTCCACAGGCAGGGTGTGGAGTGTGAACCGCGAGGAGCCGCAGACCACGGTCGCCCGTACACCGTCTGTGGAAATCTCCACCGGCCGGTTGGGGAGGGCGCGGCAGATGTCGGCGAGCAGCCGGCCGGAGACCAGGACGGTGCCGTCCTCCTCGACGTCCGCCTCGACGGAGACGCGGGCCGAGACCTCGTAGTCGAAGCCGGAGAGGCTCAGCTTGCCCTCCTCCGCCTTCAGCAGAAGGCCCGCGAGAACGGGCACCGGCGGCCGGGCCGGGAGGCTACGGGCCGCCCAGGCCACCGCCTCCGCGAGTACGTCGCGCTCCACCCGGATCTTCACCGGAACCGCCTCCTGCTGTTGCTCGCTCGTCTGCCGGCCTTCGTCGTCGGCTCGTCGATGCCTCGACCGATGCCGGGGACCAGTCTGACGTACGGCGCCGACAGTCGGTGCGGCTGGCGGTCAAGTCGGGAGCGAGGTGTCGGGGAGGCCGCCCACCGAGTTGTGCACAGGACCCGCTTGAAAACCGAATCCGGGCTAACTCTCTATGGGGGTAGTAGTAGGGCCTGTGGATACGGTGGATAACCCCGTTTCCGCAGGTCACCCAGCGTTTTTTATCCACCGGCCCTGTGGGTGACACCGGTGGACAACCCCGTGTGTCTGTGGAGAACAAAAAGTTCTGCACAGGCCGTCCCCAGGTGACCCCCGGTACTCCACAGGTGCGTCCCCAGCTTTTCCCCAGTACTCCACAGGCCAAACGTCCACATCGGTGTGACCGCTTTCACTCGGGGCGGTGAGAGGGGGCTTCCGGTTGCCGAACAGTGGACAACGGTGTGGAGAACTCGTCGGATCCTGTGCACAGGATGCGGCAACCTGTGGGTCAGTGGTGGACAAAGGGGTGGAGGAGGCTGTGGATGAAATATTTGTCCACAGCCTGTGGACAACGGTTGCGCACAATTCCACAGGGGTCTGACCTGGACTGATGGTTACTCACCCGGCACCCCTGTGGACAGGTTTGTGGGTGACGGGAGCCGTCCCCAGGGTGTGGACGGAAGAAAGTCCCCCAATCTGTGGATGAGTTGCTCTTCAGGGGGCGTATTCGAACAGGTCAGGGGCGCGCGAACGAAGAAGAGCGCCCCCGGTGCAGTCCGGGAGCGCCCTCTGAAAGTGGTTTACGGGTGCCCTGGCGCGGGCCTGCGCCGGTCCTGGAGCGCTCCTGCGCCGGTCCTGGAGCGGCTCCACAGGAAGCCACCGGAGCTGCGGACGCAGGCCGCCTCAGGCGTTCTTGATGCGGTTGGTGAGCTCCGTGACCTGGTTGTAGATGGAGCGGCGCTCGGCCATCAGGGCGCGGATCTTGCGGTCCGCGTGCATCACGGTGGTGTGGTCGCGGCCGCCGAACTGGGCCCCGATCTTGGGCAGGGAGAGGTCGGTGAGCTCCCGGCACAGGTACATGGCGATCTGCCGGGCGGTGACCAGGACCCGGCTGCGCGAGGAGCCGCACAGGTCGTCCACGGTGAGCCCGAAGTAGTCCGCGGTGGCCGCCATGATGTCGGAGGCGGTGATCTCGGGCGCGCTGTCCTCGCCGCCCGGGATCAGGTTCTTCAGCACGTCCTCGGTCAGGCCCAGGTCCACCGGCTGCCGGTTCAGGCTCGCGAAGGCCGTGACCCGGATCAGCGCCCCTTCCAGCTCGCGGATGTTGCGCGAGATGCGGGAGGCGATGAACTCCAGTACCTCCGGCGGGGCGTTGAGCTGCTCCTGGACGGCCTTCTTGCGCAGGATCGCGATGCGGGTCTCCAGCTCGGGCGGCTGGACATCGGTGATCAGGCCCCACTCGAAGCGGTTCCGGAGCCGGTCCTCGAGGGTGACGAGCTGCTTGGGCGGCCGGTCGGACGAGAGCACGATCTGCTTGTTGGCGTTGTGGAGCGTGTTGAAGGTGTGGAAGAACTCCTCCTGCGTCGACTCCTTGCTCGCGAGGAACTGGATGTCGTCGACGAGCAGGATGTCCATCTCGCGGTAGCGCTTGCGGAACGCGTCGCCCTTGCCGTCGCGGATGGAGTTGATGAACTCGTTGGTGAACTCCTCGGAGCTCACGTAGCGCACGCGGGTGCCGGGGTACAGGCTCCGCGCGTAGTGCCCGATGGCGTGCAGCAGGTGCGTCTTGCCGAGGCCCGACTCCCCATAGATGAAGAGGGGGTTGTACGCCTTCGCCGGCGCCTCGGCGACGGCCACCGCTGCGGCGTGCGCGAAGCGGTTGGAGGCGCCGATGACGAAGGTGTCGAAGAGGTACTTGGGGTTCAGCCGGGCGGTCGGCTCCAGCGGGCCCGAGGTGGAGCCGCCGGACGGGGCCGGGGCCGAGGCGGGCCGGCCGGTCGCCGGGCGGGGCGCGGGCTGCTCGTACTGATGGGACTGCTGGGGCTCGTACGGGGACTGCTCGTACTTCTGCTGCTCGTACTTCTGCTGTTCGTAGGAGCTCTGGTCGTAGCCGGAGGGCTCGGACTGCTGGAGGTAGCCCGGCTGCGGGGAGGCGTAGGGGTCGCGCTCGGGGAACCCGCCGAGGCGCGGCTGCTGCCAGCCGTAGTCGTCCTGCTGGCCGCCACGGGGCCAGGCGCCGGGCTCGGGGCGCGGCTGCTGGTAGTCCGGGTAGGCGGGGCGGGCGCTGGGGAGCTCGTCGGACGGGCCGCCGCCGGGGCCGGTGTGGCCGCCGCCGCGCTGGCCGCCGTAGGGCTCGTACCCGCCCTGCTGCTGGGCGGACGGTGCCGGGGGCGCGGGCTCGCCGGCCGAGTCGTCCACGGTGATGGCGATCCGGATCGGGCGGCCGCACTCGCGGCTGAGGGCGTCGCTGATCAGCGGGGCCAGCCGGCCCTCGAGGACGCGCTTGCCCCATTCGTTGGGTACGGCCAGCAGCGCGGTGTCGGCGACGAGCGCCAGGGGCTGACACCGCTCGACCCACTGCTTGTCCTTGGGCTCGATGCCCGGCTGTCCCTCCCCGAGGAGCTTTTCGAGCACCCTTGGCCACACTGCGGCAAGATCGGCAGGTACGTCAGCCACAGAGCACGCTCTCTCACAGGGGGTCCCACGAATGTGTGGTTCTTTGGGACGGTCGGGACAAAAAATCCAGGGTCGGACAACGGTAGTCAGCGCGACGGGTACGGTTCAAGTCGTTGTCCACAGCCTGTGCACAGTGTGCGGCCTCGACTGCTCGGTTTGACCGGATGGCGTAGCCGCGCGTACCGTAACGAGGTCGAGTTGTCGATGGCTGCTGCCGCCTGCCTACCGATGGGCGAAGATCACTGGTTGTGATCGTTTAGCGGTGCCACTCGGGCGAACACGCGAGTTTCCTCGTGGGCGCACGGTGACAGCCAGGCGATGTCCCGCCACAACGATTCATTCTCTGGAGCCCCCGAGTGAGCAAGCGCACCTTCCAGCCGAACAACCGCCGTCGTGCCAAGACCCACGGCTTCCGTCTCCGGATGCGTACCCGTGCCGGTCGCGCGATCCTCGCGAACCGTCGTGGCAAGGGCCGCGCCGCCCTTTCCGCGTAACAACACGCAGGTCGTGACGTCGTGCTGTCTCCCGAAAATCGGCTGAGGCGGCGCGAGGACTTCGCGAGCGCGGTACGCCGAGGTCGTCGGGCTGGTCGCCCGCTCCTCGTCGTCCACCTACGTACAAGCGGTGCAACGGACCCGCACGAGCCGGGGGAGATCGATCCCTCGACGCGTGCGGGTTTCGTCGTCAGCAAGGCTGTCGGCGGTGCCGTCGTCCGTAACCGGGTGAAGCGCCGTCTGCGCCATCTGGTCCGCGACCGGCTGGCCCAGCTGCCCGCCGGTAGCCTGGTGGTGGTACGTGCGTTGCCCGGGTCGGGCGACGCCGGCCCCGACGAACTGGCCCGGGACCTGGATGCCGCGCTGGTGCGGCTCCTGGGAGGCGTGGCTCGATGAAGTACCCGCTGCTCGCTTTGATCAAGCTGTACCAGTGGACGATCAGTCCGCTGCTCGGGCCGGTGTGCCGTTACTACCCCTCGTGTTCGCACTACGGGTACACGGCCATCGACCGGCATGGTGCGGTGAAGGGGACGGTTCTGACCGCCTGGCGGATCCTGCGGTGCAATCCGTGGTCCCCGGGTGGTGTGGATCATGTCCCACCCCGGAAACGCCCGCGTTGGCACGAGCAGCTGCGCAGTGCGTTGCGTAGATCTCGCAATGCTCAAGGAGCCTGATTAGTGGACACGATTGCCAGTCTGTTCAGCTTTATCACCACACCCGTTTCGTGGATCATCGTCCAGTTCCACAAGCTGTACGGGGCGATCTTCGGAGCGGACAGTGGATGGGCCTGGGGCCTGTCCATCGTGTCCCTGGTGATCTTGATCCGTATCTGTCTGATCCCGCTCTTCGTGAAGCAGATCAAGGCGACGCGGGGTATGCAGGCGCTCCAGCCGAAGATGAAGGCGATCCAGGAGCGCTACAAGAACGACAAGCAGCGCCAGTCCGAAGAGATGATGAAGCTGTACAAGGAGACGGGTACCAACCCGCTCTCCTCGTGCCTTCCCATCCTGGCTCAGTCCCCGTTCTTCTTCGCGCTGTACCACGTGCTGTCGAGCATCGCCGACGGCAAGAAGATCGGCGCGCTCACCCCGCAGCTGGTCGACAGCGCCCGTGAGGCCCACATCTTCGGTGCGCCGATCGCCGCCAAGTTCATGGACGACCCGGCCAAGGTCGAGGCGCTGGGCGCCTCGCTGATGGACGTCCGCATCGTGACCGCGATCATGATCGTCCTGATGTCGCTGTCGCAGTTCTACACCCAGCGTCAGCTGATGCAGAAGAACGTCGACCTCTCGGTCAAGACGCCGTTCATGCAGCAGCAGAAGATGCTGATGTACATCTTCCCCGTGATCTTCGCGGTCATGGGCATCAACTTCCCCGTCGGTGTCCTCGTCTACTGGCTGACCACCAACGTGTGGACCATGGGCCAGCAGATGTACGTGATCAGCCAGAACCCGACGCCGGGCAGCCTGGCCCAGGACCAGTACCTGACCCGTCTGCTCAAGTCGATCAGCTCGCACGGCGACGTCAAGGGGCGGGCCAAGAAGAGGGTCGTGGCGGCGATCGTGGCCAAGGGCCCGGACCGCAACGACAACGAGCGCAAGTTCATCACCGCGCTCACCAAGCAGGGCCTGGCCGCCCAGGCGGACGGCTCTGTCACCAAGAGTTCCGAGGCCACGGCCGATGCGGATGCGGCGAGCGGCGGTGTCGCGAAGCGGCAGCAGCCCAAGCGGCAGCCGAAGTCGAAGCGTCAGACGCCCAGCAAGCCCTCTCCCAAGAAGTAAGAAGGAGTCCCTCCCGTGACGGAAGGCACCACCACCGCCGCCGCTGAGGGTGGCGACACCCTGACCCGCCTCGAGCAGGAGGGCGAGATCGCGGCCGACTACCTCGAGGGTCTGCTGGACATCGCCGACCTGGACGGCGACATCGACATGGACGTCGAGGCCGACCGGGCCGCGGTGTCCATCGTCAGCGACTCCGCCAGCCGCGACCTGCAGAAGCTCGTGGGCCGCGACGGTGAGGTCCTGGAAGCCCTGCAGGAGCTGACCCGTCTCGCCGTGCACCGCGAGACCGGGGACCGCAGCCGGCTGATGCTGGACATCGCCGGGTTCCGCGCGAAGAAGCGTGAGGAGCTGGCAGCACTGGGCGCCCAGGCCGCGGCGGACGTGAAGGCGTCCGGCGAGCCGCTGAAGCTGGCGCCGATGACCCCGTTCGAGCGCAAGGTCGTCCACGACGCCGTGGCGGCCGCCGGCCTGAGGAGCGAGTCCGAGGGCGAGGAGCCGCAGCGCTTCGTCGTTGTGCTCCCGGCCTGACCGGTAGCGAGTGCGTCCGGCCCCGTCTGTCTCGCAGGCGGGGCCGATGTTTGTCAGCCTGGCCAGTGAACAAAGCGGCATTTCAACGACGTGGTTTTACAAACCTTGCGGTACGGAAGGACGGTCCCCGTGACGGAGGCAGCGGAGCTTCCCCCGGCGCCTGAAGAGGCGCGCGCGGTGTTCGGTGAGTTTTTCCCGGAAGCTGTGCGGTATGCGGAGCTGCTGGCGGATGCGGGGGTCAAGCGGGGTCTCATCGGGCCGCGTGAGGTTCCTCGCTTGTGGGAGCGGCACCTGCTGAACTGCGCGGTCCTGTCGGAGGTGGTGCCCCAGGGCGTCACCGTGTGCGACGTGGGCTCGGGTGCGGGGCTGCCCGGAATCCCGCTGGCCCTGGTGCGCCGCGACCTCAAGATCACTTTGCTGGAGCCGCTGCTCAGGCGGACCACCTTCCTTCAGGAGGCCGTGGAGCTGCTGGGCCTGGACCACGTGACGGTCGTGCGCGGTCGGGCCGAGGAGGTTCTCGGCAAGGTGCAGCCCGTCCACGTGGTGACGGCGCGCGCCGTCGCCCCGCTGGACCGGCTGGCCGGCTGGGGCGTGCCGCTGCTGCGCCCGTACGGGGAGATGCTCGCCCTGAAGGGCGACACCGCGGAGGAGGAGCTGGTGGCGGCGAAGGCCGCGCTGACCAAGCTCGGTGTGGTGAAGACCTCGGTGCTCCACGTGGGCGAGGGTGTGGTGGACCCGATGTCGACGGTGGTGCGGGTCGAGGTCGGGGAGAGCCCCGGTGGGGTGAGGTTCGCGGCCAAGCGGGCTAAGGCAGCCCGGGTGAGCCGCACGCGCCGGCGCCGCTGATCCTTCCGTTCCACGGGGTGCGGCGGATATTTCGCGTGCGTTGGGCCCTATAGGTATGGATTTCGGAGTGTCGTAGCGGCGCGAAGACTCCGCCCGGGCATCGTGTTTCACGTGAAACGTCGCTCTCTGCTGCACGGAATCATCAGCCGCGGTCGTGCGGCTGCGTCCCCCCGTCACCGCAAGGAGACAAGGGGGACGGAGTTGTCCACATCGGTGGATTCATCCACAGGAGTACGGGCCCCGCTGGTTCGCGACCCTGGTGACATGGGAGGCTCTGTTCATCGCGAGCCTGATGTCGAGGAGAGTGACACCGTGCGGTCCGACGCCAACCTCGCGGGGCCGATGGCCGACCCGGTCCCCGGTCCCCGCTCTGAATCGGCGGGTGAGGATGTTTCACGTGAAACATCGCCGCCCGCCCTTGTGGACAATGACACCCCCATCGGCCGAGCCGCCCAGCTGGCCGTCGAGGTGCTGGGACGGGCCGGCGAGGGCTTGCCCAGGCCGGAGCAGACCCGCGTCATGGTGGTCGCCAACCAGAAGGGCGGCGTGGGCAAGACCACGACGACCGTGAATCTGGCGGCCTCCCTGGCCCTGCACGGCGCACGGGTCCTCGTGGTCGACCTCGACCCGCAGGGCAACGCGTCCACAGCCCTGGGCATCGACCACCACGCGGATGTTCCGTCGATCTACGACGTCCTCGTGGACAGCCGTCCGCTGCTGGACGTCGTCCAGCCGGTGGTGGACGTGGAGGGCCTCTTCTGTGCCCCGGCCACGATCGACCTCGCGGGTGCGGAGATCGAGCTGGTGTCCCTGGTGGCCCGTGAGAGCCGGCTCCAGCGGGCGATCCAGGCGTACGAGCAGCCGCTCGACTACATCCTGATCGACTGCCCGCCCTCGCTGGGACTGCTGACGGTGAACGCGCTGGTGGCCGGTGCGGAGGTGCTCATCCCGATCCAGTGCGAGTACTACGCGCTGGAGGGGCTGGGGCAGCTGCTGCGCAACGTCGATCTGGTGCGAGCCCACCTGAACCCGACGCTGCACGTGTCGACGATCCTGCTGACGATGTACGACGGCAGGACGCGGCTGGCCTCGCAGGTGGCGGAGGAGGTGCGCAGCCACTTCGGCAAGGAGGTGCTGCGGACGAGCATCCCCAGGTCCGTGCGTATTTCTGAAGCGCCGAGCTATGGGCAGACGGTGCTCACCTACGACCCGGGTTCCAGCGGTTCCCTCTCCTATCTGGAGGCGGCGCGCGAGATCGCGTATCGCGGGGTCGGAATCCAGTACGACGCCCAGCAGGCCCATCTGGGCCCGGGCATGAACAGCACGCAGAGTGTGGCGGAGGGGATCCAGTGAGTGAGCGACGCAGAGGTCTGGGGCGGGGGCTCGGTGCACTGATCCCCGCGGCCCCGCAGGAGAAGACACCTCCGGCGATGGGTGGCGGGTCGACGTCTCCGTCAGCGGTGCCGGTGTTGACTTCGGAGCGCGGGGTCGCGGCGGCGAAGCTCGCCGCGCTGGCGCAGGCCGATGTTTCACGTGAAACATCGCCCGCGGCCGGAACGGTGACCGTGCCGGAGCCGACGGCCGGGTCTGAGGCCCAGGGCGTGGCCGGGGCCACGTTCGCCGAGCTGCCGATGGACGTGATCACGCCGAACCCGCGGCAGCCGCGTGAGGTGTTCGACGAGGACGCGCTGGCGGAGCTGGTGACCTCCATCCAGGAGGTGGGTCTGCTCCAGCCGGTGGTCGTGCGGCAGGCGGCTCCCGGGCGCTATGAGCTGATCATGGGTGAGCGGCGGTGGCGCGCGTGCCGGGAGGCCGGCCTGGAGCGCATTCCGGCGATCATCCGGGCGACGGACGACGAGAAGCTGCTGCTGGACGCCTTGCTGGAGAACCTGCACCGGGCGCAGCTGAACCCGCTGGAAGAGGCTGCGGCCTACGATCAGCTGCTCCAGGACTTCAACTGCACGCACGACCAGCTGGCGGACCGGATCGGGCGCTCGCGGCCGCAGGTCTCCAACACGCTGCGTCTGCTGAAGCTGTCGCCCTCGGTGCAGCGTCGGGTGGCCGCGGGGGTGCTGTCGGCGGGGCATGCGCGTGCGCTGCTGTCCGTTGAGGACTCCGAGGAGCAGGACCGGCTGGCGCACCGCATCGTGGCCGAGGGGCTGTCGGTGCGTGCGGTCGAGGAGATCGTGACGCTGATGGCTTCGGAGCCTTCCGGCGTGGTCAAGCCGAAGGGGCCGCGGGCGGGCGCCCGGGTGGCTCCGGCGCTCAGTGAGCTGGCGACGCGCCTTTCGGACCGGTTCGAGACGCGGGTGAAGGTCGATCTGGGTCAGAAGAAGGGCAAGATCACCGTCGAGTTCGCTTCGATGGAGGATCTGGAGCGGATTCTGGGCACGCTGGCACCCGGCGAGGGCCGGGTGCTGGAGCAGGGGCTCTCCGGGGAGTGATCCCGGACAGCTGAGGGCTGAGGGGCGGATCGTGCCGGTGTGAACCGGGGCGGTCCGCCTTTTGCTTTGTCCGGGTTTCATCCGGTCTGCGGTCGTGGAGCTGCGCCGTCGAAGAAAGGCGGGGCAGTGGATACGATGCGTTCATGGGTCGTCGGCTGGTACCACTCACGCTGGACAACCTCCAGGACTTGCCCCGCCGTTGCCGTTCCTGTGTGTTCTGGGAGCTGGATCCCGTCAGCGGCGAAGCCGCCGTGAAGGCGGGTAACGCGGCCCTGGAGAAGGAGGCGTGGATCTCCGCCGTCCTGCTGGAGTGGGGATCGTGCGGCCGCGTGGTCTATGTGGACGAGGTTCCGGTGGGCTTCGTGCTGTACGCGCCGCCGGCTTATGTGCCGCGGGCCACGGCGTTCCCCACGAGTCCCGTCTCTCCTGATGCGGTGCAGTTGATCACGGCATGGATCACACCGGGCTATCAGGGGCAGGGGCTGGGGCGGGTCATGGTCCAGACGGTGGCCAAGGATCTGCTGCGGCGCGGCTTCCGGGCGATCGAGGCCTTCGGGGATGCCCGGTGGGAAGGTCCGGCGTGTCTGCTGCCGGCGGACCACCTGCTGGCGGTGGGGTTCAAGACGGTGCGGCCGCACCCGCTGCATCCCCGTTTGCGGCTGGAGTTGCGCTCGACGCTGTCGTGGAAGGAAGACGTGGAGCTGGCTCTGGACCGGCTGCTGGGTGCGGCCCGTAAGGAGCCGGCGCTGCGTCCGCTGTGAGCCGGACAGCGAAACGGGGCCACCCCCTGAGAGGGGGCGGCCCCGTTTCACGTGAGCTGCGCTGCGGGAAAAGTGTGGAGCGTCAGGCGGTCTTGGCCTCGACGAAGTCCGCGAGGTCGCGCAGGATGGCGGCCTTCGGCTTGGCCCCGACGATGGTCTTGACGACCTCGCCGCCCTGGTAGACGTTCAGCGTCGGGATGGACATGACGCCGTACTTGGCAGCCGTGGCCGGGTTCTCGTCGATGTTCAGCTTGACGATCTCGATCTGGTCGCCGTGCTCGGCGGCGATGGCCTCGAGCGAGGGCGCGATCTGGCGGCACGGTCCGCACCAGGCGGCCCAGAAGTCCACCAGTACGGGCTTGTCGCTGCTGAGGACCTCGGCGTCGAAGTCTGCGTCGGTCACGTTCTTGAGGGTGCCGGCCACTGCGGCCTCCTTCTTTTCCTGCGGGGTGTGGGGTGTGGGGTACGGGGTGGAGAGGGGTCAGACAGTCGCGTGGGCGGGCTGGGAGTCCGCGAGGGCGGCGAGGAAGCGCTCGGCGTCGAGAGCGGCCGAGCAGCCCGTGCCCGCGGCGGTGATCGCCTGACGGTACGTGTGGTCCACCACGTCGCCCGCGCCGAACACGCCGGAGAGGTTGGTCCGGGTGGACGGAGCGGCGACCTTCAGGTAGCCCTCGTCGTCGAGTTCCAGCTGGTCCTTGAACAGCTCGGTGCGCGGGTCGTGGCCGACGGCGATGAAGAGGCCGGTCACGGGCAGCGCGAAGGTCTCACCCGTCTTGGTGTTGCGCAGGGTGAGGCCGGAGAGCTTCTGCTCACCGTGGATCTCGGCGACCTCGCTGTCCCAGGAGAACTTGATCTTGGGGTCGGCGAAGGCGCGGTCCTGCATGGCCTTGGAGGCGCGGAGGCTGTCGCGACGGTGGACGATCGTGACCGACTTGGCGAACCGGGAGAGGAAGGTGGCTTCCTCGATCGCGGTGTCGCCGCCGCCGACGACGGCGATGTCCTGGTCCTTGAAGAAGAACCCGTCGCAGGTGGCGCACCAGGAGACACCGCGGCCGGACAGTGCGTCCTCGTTGGGCAGGCCCAGCTTGCGGTGCTGGGAGCCCGTGGTGACGATGACGGCCTTGGCGCGGTGCACGGTGCCGGCGGTGTCGGTGACGGTCTTGATCTCACCGGCGAGGTCGACCGACACGATGTCGTCGGGGACCAGCTCGGCGCCGAAACGCTCGGCCTGCGCGCGCATGTTGTCCATGAGGTCCGGCCCCATGATGCCGTCCCGGAAACCGGGGAAGTTCTCGACCTCGGTGGTGTTCATCAGCGCGCCACCGGCGGTGACGGCGCCTTCGAAGACCAGCGGCTTGAGCGAAGCGCGTGCGGTGTACAGGGCGGCGGTGTAACCGGCCGGCCCGGAGCCGATGATGATCACGTTTCGAACGTCGCTCACGGGTTTCTTCCTCGTCTCTGCGGACTGCGTGCTGGCTACCGGGGGGCCGGTGTGGACTCTCACCCCACCCAACGGATCCTAAGCCGCTCGCATTCCCCACCTGTCCGAGTGCGGACCGCGACGTGTCAGCTTCGGGGGTATGTGCCCTTCAGCATCAGCCGTCCGGGGGTGGCCGAAGCGCCGCTCTCGCAGCTGGAGTCCACGAGGTAGGCGTCCACCCGGGCCGGGTCCCCGGGGTGAGGCAGGACGAGCAGCTGGACGGCCGTGCCCTGGTAGCTGCCGCGTTCGGCGGCGAGCGGGGCTTCGGCGCGGCCGGTGGCGTCCTGCACACACGCCGGGACGGAGGACGCACCGCGGTTGCCGGGGGCCACCTCGGTGCCCGGCGGGGTGTTCTCCGTGCCGTAGGTGTTGTTCTGCTCGCCAGGGACGGTCTTGGAGCCCTGCCCGGAGGCCAGGAGCTCCCGGACGCTGTTCTGGAGCCCCTGTGCGGTGTAAGAGCCGTCATCGGTGCGGGGCTGGGTGTCCGTGACCGCGGTGTCGTTGCGGGCGGTGCTCTGAGGGGAGGACGGGCCGGTGAGGTCGCCGAACAGGAAGACGCCCAGGGCGCAGGCGGCGGCCCCGGCCAGTCCTGCCAGCACGGCGATCCGGCGGCGGGCGCGCCGCCGCCCGGGACCGCTTGGGCCGACCGGGTGACCGGAGGGCCGGCGACCCTCGGGCCGGGGCGTCGTGCTGGGCGATGTTTCACGTGAAACATCGTGGTCGGCGGCGCCCGGTCGCGGGTCCGGTGCGAGGCGGCGCTGCTGCTCGGAAACCCGCGGTGTGGTGGCGTCGAGGAGCGCCTCGGCGGCGAGGGCCGCGTCGATGCGGCCCGCGACGTCGGCCGGCATCCGGGACGGTCCGGGCAGGGTGCCGAGGAGCGAGCGGATCTCCTCCAGGGAGGCGCGGACGTCGGCGCACAGGATGCAGTCGCCCAGGTGGCGGCGGACTTCCGCGGTGCGGGACGGGGAGAGGAGCCCTTCGGCCAGGTCGGAGATCTCGGAGACATCCGGGTGCCGGGTCGTGCCGGGCACGCCAGTAGTAGGGGGAGTCACGGTCGTCCACCTCCGCCCTTCACAGCGTCTGGGTCTGGATGCCTGGGTTCTGCCGCTGGTGGGACGGCTGTCCCCGGCGTCCGGTTCCTTCCCCGCTCGGCGCCGGTGTTATCCCCGGCATTCGAGCGCAGATGAGTGAGCAGCGGGACGAGCTTCGCCCGGCCCCGCGCACACCGGCTCTTCACGGTGCCCGTGGGGACGTCGAGCATGCGGGCGGCCTCGGCTACGGGGTATCCCTGCATGTCGACGAGGACGAGTGCGGCCCGCTGTTCCGGCGGGAGGGTGCTCAGGGCGGCCAGGAGCTGCCGGTGGAGGTCCTGGCGCTCCGCAGGGGCCTCCGCGGACTCGTGGGGCTCCAGGAGGCGCTCCAGGCGGTCCGTGTCATCGAGGGGCGCGGTCCTGCGGGAGGCGGCCTTGCGGGCGCGGTCGAGGCAGGCGTTGACGGTGATCCGGTGCAGCCAGGTGGTGACGGCGGATTCGCCGCGGAAGGTGTGGGCGGCCCGGTAGGCGGAGACGAGGGCGTCCTGGACGGCGTCGGCGGCCTCCTCGCGGTCGCCGAGCGTGCGCAGGGCCACGGCCCACAGCCGGTCGCGGTGGCGGCGTACGAGCTCACCGAAAGCCTCGGGGTCTCCGGCGGCATGCCTGGCCAGCAGGTCTGCGTCGCTGTCGCCGGTCGCTGCGTCGTGCATCACACCTAGCCTCCCGCAGGGAGATTACGGCTTGGGCGGGGGAAACACGAGGGTCCGCCGTGCCGGTGGCGCAGCGGACCCCGGGGCCGGACGGTCAGGAGTTCTGACCGAGGACCTTGATGCCGTTGATGCCGCCGCGGTACTTCCCGTCGTCGGCGGCGGGCAGCTCGGTGATGTGGACGAGGACGTACCGGGTGCGGACCGGGGCGTCCAGCGTCGCCTGCAGCTTCTTCTTCGCGATGTCCAGCTTGACGAGCTGCTGGGAGAAGTCACCGAGCGAGTCCGGGGCGGAGGCGTCCGGGGCCGCGGCGAGGACCTGGAGCTTCTGTCCGGCGACGTAGAGGTCCAGGTCGATTCCGGTCACGTCCTGGACACTGCCGAGGTCGACGATGATGCCGCTGCCGTCCCTGCGGCCATCGAGGTTTCCGAAGTTCGGGTACCTCAGGTAGTGGGGGGTGATCCAGCCCGTGTCGGCGCTTCCGTCGATGGCCTTGCCCGCGTCCTCGGGCTTGACCTGGTCTCCGCCTATGGCGAGGACCGTGGCCTGGGACAGGGGCAGGGCCTTGCTCGGCTCCTTCTTCTGGGGCGCGTCGTCGGCAGGGGGCTGGGAGGGGCCGGTGTCGCTGTTGCTGCCCTGGTTCACGCGTTCCAGGAGGGTGTCGGCGAGCTGCCAGCTGCCGAGGCCCAGGGCGGCGATCAGCAGGGCGGCGACGCCCCACTTGAGGACCCTGCCGGTACGGCTCTGCAGCGGGGCCGGCGGGACGACCGGGACGTTCTGGACGGTCTTCGCGCCGGGGCCCGCGGGACGGCCGTAGCTGCCCTGCTGGTACGTGGTCTGCTGGTACTCCGGAGGGGCGGTGAACGCGGGCTCCGGCGGCCGGATGCGGGGCATCGCGGCGACGGCCTTGGCTAGTTCCTCCGGAGTGGTGCAGGCGGGTTCCTGGCGGGAGGCGGTGGCTCCGTCGTTGGCGAGGGCGCGCATGGCGAGTTCACCGAGCCCGCGGTGCACACCGGCGCGGACCTGGTCGGGAGCGATGAGGCCCACGCCCTTGGGCAGGCCGGTCAGGCCGTAGGCATCGCTCTCGTACGGCCAGCGCTGGGTGAGGGCGGCGTAGAGGAGTGCGCCGATGGCCTCGGTGTCGGCGCGCTGCGGGGTCTCGCTGGTGATGCCGCGCAGGGCGGCGTTCACGGCGAGGCCGCGGATGCGGTACTGGCCCGTGGAGGTGCGCAGTATCGCGCTGGGCGTCAGGCGCAGATGGGCGAGGCCTTCACGGTGTGCGGCGGCCATGGCCTGGGAGATCTGGCTGACGAGCTGGTAGGCCTCGTGGGCTTCCAGCGGGCCCGCCGCGAGCAGGGCGGTGAGTTCGGTGGCGTCGGGCAGCCATTCGTGGACGACGTAGACGAGGTCGTTCTCCTCGACGGCGTCGAGGACCTGGACGAACCGGGGGTCGCCGAGCAGGGCGGAGGAGCGGGCGGCGGCCAGGACGGAGCGGGCCCGCGCGTGGTCGGCGGGGAGCAGGTGGACGCCGACGGCCCGGCGCAGCTTCTCGTCCATCGCACGCCAGCTGCTGAATCCGTCCACACGGGTGACGCACTCTTCGAGCCGGTAGCGTCTGGCGAGCTTGTGGCCGCTGTGGAGTTCGGGTGCGGCCGCGGGGGCCGCCGTCGTGCGTTCGCCGTCCTTTTCGGGCATGGGTCCGTCCGCGGCTTGTCCGTTCTGGGTGTCCACCCCGTCGGCCGTGGCCTTGGCCGCCTTCGCGGCCAGCGGCTCGTCGCCGCTGTTGTCGGCCACGTCGACGGCAGCCGTGCTACGTTCCGCCACCGTCGTTCCTGCCTCCCCATCCGTTACGCGCTTTCGGCCAGTCTGCGAAGCCAAGCCAATTGTGCCCACAGTCCGGCGCTGTGCACGACACACGAAGGGGGTGCGGGCAGTTGCCGGTCGTGCGCATCAGCGCCCCAGACGTCCGCGGACCATACCGACCATCGCGTTGAGCTCTTCGATCCGCATCCGCTTGGCGGCGATGAGGAAGACGGCGGCCAGGGCGATGCCGCCGGCCACGAGTGCGGTGGCGGATCCGAGGACCCCGCTGCCCAGCCACTGCGTGACCGCGTAGGCGGCGGCGCCACCCACGGCCGCGGCGGGGACGCAGGCGCCGGTGAGGCGGGCGTAGGTGCGCATCACGTGGGCGCCGTCGAGGTCGCCGCCCAGGCGGGTCTTGAGGCGGCGCCAGGCCACGCCGACGCCGACGGCGTAGCCGAGGCCGTAGGCGGCGGCCATGCCGACGACGGCCCAGCGTGCCGGCAGCACGAAGAAGGAGGCTGCGGAGACCGCGGCGTTGACGGCGGCCACGATGACCGTGTTGTAGAAGGGCGTCCGGGTGTCCTCGTAGGCGTAGAAGCCGCGCAGGACGACGTACTGGACGGAGTACGGGATCAGCCCGAGGCCGAAGGCCATCAGGATGTAGCCGATGTTCTGGGCGCCCGACCCGGAGCCGGCGTAGAGCAGCGTCGCCATGGGGACGCCGAGGGCGAGGAACGCGAAGGCGCAGGGAACGATCGCGACGGCCGACGTGCGCAGCCCGTAGGAGATGTCGTCGCGGACGGCGGCGGCGTCCCCGTCGTGGGCGGAGCGCGAAATGCGGGGCAGGACGGCCGTCATGACGGACACGGTGATGATGGCCTGGGGCATCTGCCACAGCAGCAGCGCGTAGTTGTAGGCGGTGATGCCGGTGCCGGAGTGGCCCTGCTTCTCGGCGACCGACCCGGCCCAGGTGGCCAGCTGGGTGACGACGACGAGGCCGATCTGGTTGGCGAGGACGAAGAAGAACGTCCACTTCGCCAGGCCGGCGGCCTTGCCGAGGCCGTGGCCCTTCCAGTCGAAGCGCAGGCGCGGCTTGAAGCCCGCGTCACGCAGGTACGGCAGCATCGCGAGGGCCTGGACGGTGAGGCCGAGCAAGGTGCCCAGGCCCAGCAGGCGCACGCCGTCGGCGGTGACGGTGGTGGCGTTGACGCCGGAGGTGGTGAAGCCGCCGAAGGCCCAGATGAAGGCGCCGAAGGTGGCGATGACGACGATGTTGTTGAGGACCGGGGTCCACATCATCGCGCCGAAGCGGCCGCGGGCGTTGAGGATCTGACCGAGGACCACGTGGACGCCCATGAAGAACATGGTGGGCAGGCAGTAGCGGGCGAAGGCGACCGCGACGTCCATCTGCTGGGGGTCGGAGGCGATCTTCGGCGACATCATCGTGATGAACACCGGTGCGGCGAGGACGCAGATCGTGGTGATCCCGGCCAGCAGGACCACGACGAGGGTCAGCAGCCGGTTGGCGTACGCCTCTCCGCCGTCGCTGTCGTTCTTCATGGCCCGGACCAGCTGCGGGATGAAGACGGCGTTGAGGGCGCCGCCGCCGACCAGCACGTAGATCATCGTCGGCAGGGTGTTGGCGATCTGGTACGTGTCGTTGAAGGTGCCGACGCCGATGGCACCGGCGATGACCAGGGTCCGCAGGAAGCCGGTGATGCGGGAGACGATCGTTCCGGCGGCCATGAGGGCGCTGGACTTGAGGAGGCTGGAGGCGCGTCCGGCGGGCTTGCTCGGTGCCGGGGCGGCGACGGGGACTTCCTCGGCGGGGGTCCGGGGCGCCGCCTGCTGGTCGCGGTAGAGGTGGGCGAAGGCGTCCGGCTGGGGCTCCTCCTCCGCCGCCTTGGTGACGAGGGAGTCCACGCCGACGAACTCGGTGGTGGACGCGCGGTCCCCGTACGGGAGGTGGCGGGAGGGGCCGTCCGGCTCGGGCGGCGGGGTCTGGGCCCAGACCCGGGGGTCGGGCGAGTAGGAGGGCGCCAGCGGCGCCGCGTAGAGCGGGCCGGGCTCCTGGTAGGTGCCCGGCGGCGGCGGCGGGTGCGCGGCGCGGTCGTAGAGGACCTCGGCGACGGGGTCCTGGGCGGACAGGTCCTGAGACCGGTACGGGTCGTAGTCGTAGGCTTCCTGGACATACGGGTCACGCTCCGGCGCGGGCGCAGGCGCGGGAACCTGCCCGGGCACCGGGGCGCCCGGGGCAGTGCCCTGGGAGGGCGCGGGCCCGCCAGTGCCCTGCGCGCGGTCACCGTCGTACGGCGCGTTCATCGAAACCCCACCTCATCGTCCCCAGGCCGACCGGCCACGGCATCGCTCAACGGTCCACTGTCTCACCCGTGCCGGACCCGTCGGTGCTTTGCGGTCCGGTGTCCGGGGACTCGTCACTCTGCTGCGTGCTCTCCTCGGCGGCCGCGCGAGCTGCGACGCGCTTGCGGCTTGCGTACATCTTGATGCCTGCCAGGACGAGGAGCAGCACACCACCGGCGATCACGAGCATGACGGTGGGGGTGATCTCGGTGGCCTCGACGGTGAACTTGCGTTCCTTCCCGTAGGCGACGCCGTCCTTGGTGAAGAGCTGCGCGGTGACCTCGACGGGGCCGCTCGCGGTGGCGTTGGCGGTGAACTTGACCGTCTGGCTGTGCCCGCCCTGGACGGTGACCTCCTGCTCGGACTGGCCGCTCTTGCCGAACATCAGGCGGGTGGGGTTGGCGGACTTCACCCGGAGCACGAGGTCGTGGACGTCCTGGACGAGGCTGTTCTGGACACTGACCGGGATGGTGGCGCTGTGTCCGGACAGGGTGGCGTCGGACTTGGGGATGACCTTGACCTTCTCGGTCAGGCTGATCAGGTAGTCCTGCACCTGGTCCCGGTAGAGCCGGGATTCATCGGGACGGCCGCGCCAGGAGGTGGACATCTCCCGGTTGGTGGTGTTGCCGAAGGGGATCTCGACGCGGTCGGGAGCGGCGAGGATGACCTTGAAGTGGTCGAGGGTGTTCTGGGTGGTGCGGATCTTCTCGAAGGCCGACACCGGAAGCTCCTGCTTGCGCAGGGCCTCGGGATACTGCCCGGCGCCCGGGACCTGGGTTGCGGCGCCGGGGTCGGGCTTGGCCGCGGCGGCGGCTTCGAGGTCGCCGGGCAGGGTCCAGCGGCCCGCCTGCAGGGCTCGTATGGCGGCGGCCATCGTGTGGGCCTGGCTGACGGACGGCGTCCGCTGCGGGGCGACGACGAAGCTGCGCTGCTCGTTGGTCTTCTGCAGGTTCAGCGCCAGGCTGTGCGCGAGGAAGCGCTGCACGGCGAGGACCGAGTTCCCGGCGTTGAGCATGTCGCCGTCGAAGGCGGTGGAGAGTTCTGCGTCCGCGACGACGGCGGTGGTGCCCGCGCCGATCGGGCGGGCGGCCGACGGGGTGTAGCCGAGCGACCCGGTCTCCGTGAGGCTGTCGCTGCGGGTGAGCACGTGGTGGGCGCCGGCCGAGGTGGCGACGTTGACGATCGACGGATCGATGGCGCCGTCCACAGGCCAGGAGAAGTCGGTGGACGCGGGGACGTGCAGGACCGTCTCGACGGCCTGCTTCGCCTTGTCGGTGGCCGGCCGCAGCTGGCCCAGGGTGCCCGAGACGTCCTTGCCGTGGTGGGCGAGGGAGGCGAGGTCGGGGTCGGCGAAGGGCAGCGCGACGACCTTCTTGCCCTGGACCGCGCCCTCGAGGGAGCTCAGCCACCGCTCGGCGACGGTCTTGTTCTTGCCCTGGACGGTCTTCCCGTCGGGGCTGCGGACCCGGTATCCCTTCGTCATGGCGTCGACGGTGTAGAGCAGGTCGGGGTCGATGACCCAGGTGATCGGCAGTTCCTTGCCGAGCGTGACCATCTGGCCCAGGCGGCCCTCCGGCTTGAGCTCTTCGGCGAGCGAGTCGTCGAGGAAGACCGGGGTCTGCAGCTCGTCGGAGCCGGTCTCCGCCGTCACCCGGGTGCGGGAGATCAGCGGCCACACGTAGGTGAGCTGGGACTTCTTGGCCGCGGCGTCCGGCTGCCAGGGCAGGAAGGTCCGCTTGATTCCGAGGACCTGCTCGGACGGGCGGCTCTCGGTCGCCCCGGACAGGGAGACGCCGAGCTGGTATACACCGTCCTTGTCCAGCTCCAGCTTGTTCACGGGAACGGTGAGGGTGAATTCCTGGCTCACCTTCGACGGCAGCGAGGAGATCTTCACGGCGTAGGCCGAATCGATCTCGCCCGGATCGGCGCCGGCGCGGAAACCGTTGCGGTCCGCCGCCTCGTCGATGGATGCCCGGTCCCCCAGAGCGGGCCCGACCCGCAGGCCCACGTGGGCGTCGGTGATCGTCTCCCGGCCGTTGTTGACCACCGTGCCGGAGATGGTGAGTGTGTCGCCCTTCACAGGCGCGGTGGGGGCCAGCGAGTCCAGCTGGACGTCGACGGAGGCCGCCTCGGCAGCCTGGGCCCTCGGTGCCGGCGAGTAGACCAGTGCGGCGAGCACCGGGGTCCCGGCGAGCAGGACGACCGCCCGCCGCAGCCATCGGCGTCGGACAGGGACGAGCGCCGCCCCCTGGTTCTCTGCCGCCTCGGCCACGCGCTAGCCCGTCCCTCGAAGTGTCGGTGGTCTTCGTCTGTCCGTCCACGCATGGTAACGAGACCCGCCGGGCGCGAGTGCCGCGCCTTGCTCCACATGATCGGCTCCGGACCGGGACCGCGGTGTGCCGGGGTCGCTGGAAACGGGGGAGCCCGCGCCGGGCCGGGCACGTACCCTTTTCTGTTGTGCCGAACGCCAAGGAAGACAACCCCAGTGCCCTGAGTCAGGTGCAGCGCCGCGCAGTGAGTGAACTGCTGCGGGTCGCGCCTGTCGCCGACGAGCTCGGCCGCCGATTCCAGGAGGCGGGCTTCCGCCTCGCCCTGGTCGGCGGGTCCGTCCGCGACGCGCTGCTGGAGCGTCTCGGCAACGACCTCGACTTCACCACCGATGCCCGCCCCGAGGACGTCCTGAAGATCATCCGGCCGTGGGCCGACTCGGTGTGGGACGTCGGCATCGCCTTCGGCACCGTCGGTGCGCAGAAGAGCGCCCGCGTCGAGGGCGCCGACCGGAGCTTCCAGATCGAGGTGACCACCTACCGCTCGGAGGCGTACGACCGCACCTCGCGCAAGCCCGAGGTCTCCTACGGCGACTCGATCGAGGACGACCTGGTCCGCCGTGACTTCACGGTCAACGCGATGGCGCTGGCCCTGCCGGAGCAGGAGTTCATCGATCCGCACGGCGGCCTGGAGGACCTGGCCCAGGGCGTGCTGCGCACCCCGGGCACCCCCGAGGACTCGTTCTCCGACGATCCGCTGCGCATGCTGCGGGCGGCGCGGTTCGCGGCGCAGCTGGACTTCGAGGTCTCCCCCGAGGTCGTGGCGGCCATGAAGGCGATGTCCGAGCGGATCGAGATCGTTTCGGCGGAGCGGGTGCAGGGGGAGCTGAACAAGCTGGTCCTCTCCCCCAACCCGCGCAAGGGCCTCGGCCTGCTCGTGGACACCGGGCTCGCCGACCGGGTGCTGCCCGAGCTGCCCGCCCTGCGGCTGGAGAGTGACGAGCACCACCGGCACAAGGACGTGTACGACCACTCGCTGATCGTTCTGGAGCAGGCGATCGCGCTGGAGGAGGACGGCCCGGACCTGGTGCTGCGGCTCGCCGCCCTGCTGCACGACATCGGCAAGCCCCGTACCCGCCGCTTCGAGAGCGACGGCCGGGTCTCCTTCCACCACCACGAGGTGGTGGGCGCGAAGATGACCAAGAAGCGCATGACCGCGCTGAAGTACTCCAACGACATGGTCAAGGACGTGTCCCGGCTCGTGGAGCTGCACCTGCGCTTCCACGGCTACGGCGACGGCGAGTGGACCGACTCCGCCGTGCGCCGCTACGTCCGTGACGCCGGTCCGCTGCTGGAGCGCCTGCACAAGCTGACCCGCTCCGACTGCACCACGCGCAACAAGCGCAAGGCCAACGCCCTCTCCAGGACCTATGACGGCCTGGAGGAGCGCATCGCGCAGCTTCAGGAGCAGGAGGAGCTGGACGCGATCCGGCCGGACCTGGACGGTAACGAGATCATGCAGGTCCTGGACGTCGGCCCCGGCCCGGTGATCGGCAAGGCGTACGCCTTCCTGCTGGAGCTGCGGCTGGAGAACGGTCCGATGGAACACGATGCGGCGGTCGCCGCCCTCAAGGAGTGGTGGGCCGCTCAGGCCTGACGCGCGGCCGTCAGCATCGATGTTTCACGTGAAACATCGATGCCGACGCACCGGGCACGGGCGATGTTTCACGTGAAACGTCGCCCGTGCCGGCTCAGCAGTGCCGCGGTCACGGCGTAGAGAGTGGCCACGCACAGGACGAGCGTCACGGACCGCCCGTCGGCGGGCAGCATGAGGGAGGCCACCGCGGCGGCGCCGACGAAGGCGACGTTGAAGAGCACGTCGTAGACCGAGAAGACCCGGCCGCGGAACTCGTCGTCCACGCGGGACTGCACGACGGTGTCGGTGGAGATCTTGGCGCTCTGGGTGGCCAGGCCGAGGACGAACGCGGCGGCCAGCATCGGCTCGGGGGTGAAGAACAGCCCGAGCGCCGGGACCAGGACGGCGGCGCCGGCGGCGCAGGCGGTGATGGAGCCGAGTGTCCCCAGCCGGCCCACCAGCCAAGGAGTGATGACGGCGGCCGTGAAGAATCCGGCCCCCGAGACGCCGACAGCGAGGCCCAGCAGGGCCAGCCCGTCGGCCTCGTTGTCCGACCAGGAATAGCGGCAGAGCATGAGCAGCATGACGAACAGGGCCCCGTAGCAGAACCTCATCATCGTCATGGCGGTGAGCGCCCGGGCGGCCTCGCGCCGCTCCGCCAGATGCCGCAGGCCCTCGGCCATGCCCCGGAGCGTGAGCGCGACCCCCTCGGCGACCGAGGGGTGGGCCCGGCCCGCGGGGTGGTCCGGCCCGAGGAGGCCGATGGCCAGGCGCAGGGAGACGAGCGCCGCGCACAGGTACAACCCGGCCCCCAGCACGACGACGACGGCGTCGGAGTCGGAGGCCAGCAGCCGGACGAGGAAGGCCAGTCCCCCGCCGGCGACCGCCGCGAGTGTTCCGGCGGTGGGGGACAGCGCGTTCGCGGTGACCAGCTGACCGGGGCTGACCACGTGGGGCAGGGAGGCGGAGAGTCCGGCGAGGACGAAGCGGTTGACGGCGGTCACCGACAGCGCCGAGGCGTAGAACAGCCAGTCCGGGACGTGCGCGACGATCAGCACGCCGGTGACACAGGCGAGGAGGGCGCGCAGCAGGTTGCCGTAGAGGAAGACCTGGCGGCGGCGCCAGCGGTCGAGCAGCACGCCGGCGAAGGGGCCGACCACCGAGTAGGGCAGCAGCAGTACCGCCATGGCCGAGGCGATGGCCGCGGGGGAGGTCTGTTTCTCCGGGGAGAACACGACGTAGGTGGCGAGCGCGACCTGGTAGACACCGTCCGCGGCCTGGGAGAGCAGCCGTACGGCGAGCAGGTTGCGGAAGTCCCGGAGGCGCAGGAGTACGCGCAGATCACGCACGACAGGCATGAGGGCAAGGGTCACATACGCGGAGGGTCCCCGGGCATATTGCCCGGGGACCCTCCGCGGAAGAACAGCCGAAGTCCAGGTGTCCTTATGGACCCTTGGGGCTCGACTAGCGCTCGACCTCGCCCTTGATGAACTTCTCGACGTTCGCGTAGGCCTCGTCGTCGAAGTACTGCACCGGCGGGGACTTCATGAAGTAGCTGGACGCCGACAGGATCGGGCCGCCGATACCGCGGTCCTTGGCGATCTTCGCGGCGCGCAGGGCGTCGATGATGACACCGGCGGAGTTCGGGGAGTCCCACACCTCGAGCTTGTACTCGAGGTTCAGCGGGACGTCGCCGAAGGCACGGCCTTCGAGGCGGACGTAGGCCCACTTGCGGTCGTCGAGCCACGCGACGTAGTCGGACGGGCCGATGTGGACGTTCTTCTCGCCGAGCTCACGGTCGGGGATCTGCGAGGTGACGGCCTGCGTCTTGGAGATCTTCTTCGACTCGAGGCGGTCACGCTCGAGCATGTTCTTGAAGTCCATGTTGCCGCCGACGTTGAGCTGCATGGTGCGCTCGAGACGGACACCGCGGTCTTCGAACAGCTTCGCCATCACGCGGTGCGTGATGGTGGCGCCGACCTGCGACTTGATGTCGTCGCCGACGATCGGGACACCGGCCTCGGTGAACTTGTCCGCCCACTCCTTGGTGCCGGCGATGAAGACCGGGAGGGCGTTGACGAACGCGACCTTGGCGTCGATGGCGCACTGGGCGTAGAACTTCGCCGCGTCCTCGGAGCCGACGGGCAGGTAGCAGATCAGGACGTCGACCTGGCGGTCCTTGAGGATCTGGACCACGTCGACCGGAGCCTCGGCGGACTCCTCGATCGTCAGGCGGTAGTACTTGCCCAGACCGTCCAGGGTGTGGCCGCGCTGAACGGTCACACCCGTGTTCGGGACGTCGCAGATCTTGATGGTGTTGTTCTCGCTGGCGCCGATGGCGTCCGAAAGGTCGAGGCCGACCTTCTTCGCGTCGACGTCGAACGCGGCGACGAACTCGATGTCACGCACGTGGTAGTCGCCGAACTGGACGTGCATCAGACCGGGGACCTTGGCCGCCGGGTCGGCGTCCTTGTAGTACTCGACGCCCTGCACCAGCGAGGCGGCGCAGTTGCCTACGCCGACGATGGCTACGCGAACCGAACCCATTCCGGTTGCTCCCTGTTTGTTCTCGGACGAGGCATGCGAGATGCAGGCCTCATTTTGCAGTTTCGTCGGGCGGACCGGGTCGTCTCCGATCCCGTCCCGCCCGCTCGCTCTCGATGAGCTCGTTCAGCCAGCGCACTTCGCGCTCCACGGACTCCATGCCGTGCCGCTGCAGCTCAAGCGTGTAGTCGTCGAGCCGCTCCCGCGTACGGGCGAGTGAGGCGCGCATCTTCTCCAGGCGCTCCTCGAGCCGGCTACGGCGGCCCTCCAGTACCCGCATCCGCACGTCTCTTTCGGTCTGGCCGAAGAAGGCGAAGCGGGCGGCGAAGGACTCGTCCTCCCAGGTATCGGGGCCGGTGTGGGAGAGCAACTCCTCGAAGTGCTCCTTACCCGCCGCCGTCAACCGGTAGACGATCTTTGCGCGGCGCCCTGCGAGTGAAGCGGCGAGGGCGTCTTCCGGAGCGCTGCCCGGTTCCTCGATCAACCAGCCGTTGGCGACCAGCGTCTTGAGGCAGGGATAGAGCGTCCCGTAGCTGAAGGCCCTGAACACCCCCAGTGAGGTGTTGAGCCGCTTGCGCAGCTCATAGCCGTGCATGGGGGATTCGCGGAGCAGGCCGAGGACGGCGAATTCGAGGATGCCTGAGCGCCTGCTCATCCGCCTGCCTCTCCTCCGCCCTGAGTCTTTATACCGAGCTGATGTATCGGCTCGATACATCCAGACGATAGAACGGGCTGCCTTCCACTACAAGGGGTGGGGTGGTGACCGGCGTCACATCACCAATTCGTACGAGGCAAGTTGCCTGATTTGGGGTGAACTTCGGCATGGATTGGGTTTTGAGCGTGCGTAGTCTGTGCGCCAGGACACCGGGGGAACCGGAACTCACCTGCCGCTTCCAGGCCACTCGCCTGCCCGAGGAGTAGTCGTTCGATGAGCGAGCACCGCCGCAAACCGCCGCAGCCCCAAGGTGGCGGACGCGCTTCGGCCCGCCGGGCCGCCCAGCAGCGCCCCGGCAGGGGCACCGGCGCCGGACGTGACGTCCCCACGGCGTCACCCAGCGGCCCGTACGCAGACCAGCCAGCCCAGGGCAGCCGCGCCGACGCCCGGCGGGCCGCACAGCGGGGCTCCGCGGGCCGGGGACGCGGCGCGGCCAGGAACGGCCGGGGTTCCGGCCCGGGCCGCCGCCCGGACAAGCGGATGATCAACTACCCGCGGTCCGACAGGGACGGCTGGAAGCGCTTCGTGCCCTCCTGGAAGTTCGTCTCCGGCACGGCCCTGGGCTTCTTCGCGGTCATCATCGCGGGTGCGGGCATCGGCATCGCCATGGTCAACAAGCCCGACCCGAACCTGGCGGCACAGGCGCAGAACAACGTCTTCTACTGGGAGGACGGCAGCCAGATGGTCGCGACCGGCGGTTCGATGAACCGCCAGATCGTGCCCATCGACAAGATCCCCCGGTCGATGAGGGACGCGGTGATCGCCGCGGAGAACGAGTCCTTCGAGACGGACAAGGGCGTCGACCCGATGGGCATCGCCCGGGCCGTGTGGAACATGGCCAAGGGCGGCTCCACCCAGGGCGGCTCGACCATCACGCAGCAGTACGTGAAGAACACCTACCTCGGCTCCGAGCAGACGCTCAAGCGGAAGGTCACGGAGCTCTTCATCTCGATCAATCTGGGTGTCTCCGAGGAGAAGGACAAGGTCCTCGCGGGCTACCTCAACACCGCTTACTACGGCCGGGACGCGTACGGCATCCAGGCGGCGGCCCGTGCCTACTTCGGCAAGGACTGCCAGGACCTCAACCCGTCCGAGAGCGCGTTCCTCGCCTCGGTGCTCAAGGGCCCCAACCTCTACAACCCGGACGGCGGCATCGGCGCCGCGGCCACTCCCGCCGCCAACGAGGACCGGGCCAGGAAGCGCTGGGCCTGGGTCCTGGACCGCGAGGTCGAGGTCGGCCGGATGGACAAGGCCGAGCGGGCCAAGTACACGGAGTTCCCCGCGCGCGTCGAGTCCGAGCAGGCCCGTGCCATGTCCGGCCAGATCGGCTACCTGGTCGAGACGGCCAAGCAGTACGTGATGAAGACCAAGGGCATCACCGTCGAGCAGATGGCCCTGGGCGGCTACCGGATCAAGACCACCTTCCAGAAGCCGAAGGTGGACGCCCTGGTCAAGGCCGTCGAGGAGACCCGCAACGACTTCCTCGACGAGAAGAAGCGGCCCGACCTCGACACCTTCGTGCAGTTCGGTGCCGCCTCCGTCGACGTGAAGACCGGTGCGATCGTCGCCCTGTACGGCGGGCCCGGCATGGACAAGAAGTACTTCAGCAACAACGCCAACACCAGCGGTGTCCCGGTCGGCTCGACCTGGAAGCCGTACGTACTCGCGGCGGCGATGCAGTACGGCACCCAGAACACGAACGGCGAGGGGCTGTCGGTCGACAGCAAGTACATGGCCGACGACCTCACCGTGATCAAGAACCGCCAGGGCAAGCCCCTGCTGGACAACTCGGGCAAGCCGTTCAAGCAGAAGAACGAGAGCGCCACCCCCTTCGGCTACGTGACCCTCAACGAGGCGATGGAGAAGTCCATCAACGTGCCGTTCGCCCAGCTCGTCTTCGACGTCGGCCACAGCAAGGTCCGCGACGTGGCCAAGGCCACCGGCATCCTCAAGGAGTCGATGGGCGTCGGCGACGACGCCTCGTTCGCCCTGGGAACCTCGACCCCCAGCGCCATCCGGATGGCCGACTCCTACGCCACCTTCGCGGCCTCCGGCACGCACCGCGAGCCCTACTCGGTGATCAGCGTCGAGAAGAACGGCGAGCAGCTGTCCGGCTTCGAGCCCCCGAAGGACCAGCGGGCGATGGACAACGCCGTCGCCGACAACGTCACCAAGGTCCTGGAGAACGTCATCCAGAACGGCACGGGCAAGAAGGCGAAGGCGCTGGGCCGGCCCGCGGCGGGCAAGACGGGTACCACCGACGAGAACAAGTCGGCGTGGTTCGTCGGCTACACCCCGGAGCTGTCCACCTCCGTCACCCTGTTCCGTACCGACCCCAACTCGGCGGACAAGAAGCTGATGTCCATGAACGGAGTGGGCGGTACCGACTCCATCCACGGTGGTGACATCCCCGCCGTGATCTGGACCGAGTACATGCGCGAGGCGCTCAAGGGCACCCCGGTCAAGCCCTTCCCGGAGGCGGAGCCCCTCGGCGTCACCGCGGACTCCGTGGGCGCCCCCTCGCCCACGCCGTCGGCTCTCCCGACACCGTCCGCCTCCCCGTCGCCGTCGCCGTCGAGCTCCCCGCCGACGGTGTCCCCCACCCCCTCCAAGGGCGGAAAGCCGTCCTGCAAGCCGTGGGAGCTGTACTGCGACCCGGAGACCACCTCCGGCAACACGTCCGGGAACACCAACGGCGGCACCACCAACGAGGGCACCACGAACGGCGGGGTCATCGCCGGTGCCGACGGCGGAGCCAGCGGATCACCGTCGCCGTCGAGCTCCGGCAGACCGGGCCGCCCGGGCGGTAGCACCGGATGGCCCACCGGCATGCCGGACGACTGACCGGCCCGTCCAGCGAGCTCGAGGAAGCCCGTCGCACCCCGTGCGACGGGCTTCCCCTATGCCGGGCCCGGTACGGCAGGATGAGCGCATGACCAAGGTGCACGAGGACCGCCCCGTACTGCCCACCCAGCAGGACGAGGTCGCCGCAGCCGGCAGTGAGCTCATCGGCGGCCCCCTCGGCCGCTATGCCCGGCTCGGCGGCCACTGGCTGGGGCCGGTCCGCGTCGTGGTCCTCGTCGCCCTCGGCCTGTTCGCCCTCGGCATGGTGCAGAAACTGCCCTGCTACGACTGGGCGTGGTTCCGGGGAGCGGGCTCCCAGTACACCCACGCCTGCTACTCCGACATCCCGCACCTGTACGCGGTACGCGGCTTCGCCGACAACCTGACGCCCTACTTCGACCGGCTCCCCGGCGACATGGAGTACCTGGAGTACCCGGTGCTCACCGGGCTTTTCATGGAGGTCGCCTCCTGGCTGACCCCGAGCAGCGGATCCCTCCAGCACCGCGAGCAGATGTACTGGATGGTCAACGCGGGCATGTTGATGATCTGCGCCGCGGTCATCGCCGTGTGCGTCGCCCGCACCCACCGCCGCCGGCCCTGGGACGCCCTGCTCTTCGCCCTCGCCCCGGCCTTCGCTCTCACCGCGACGATCAACTGGGACCTGCTGGCCATCGCCCTGACCGCGGCCGGGATGCTCATGTGGTCCCGCGGCCGTCCGGCGCTCTTCGGTGTCTTCATCGGCCTGGCCACCGCGGCCAAGCTCTATCCCGTACTGCTGCTCGGGGCGCTGTTCGTGCTCTGCTGGCGGGCCGGGAAGTGGCGCGCCTTCGGCGCCGCGGTCCTCGGCACGGCCGGCGCCTGGCTCCTGGTGAACCTGCCCGTCATGGTCGGCGCCTGGGACGGCTGGACGAAGTTCTACACCTTCAGCCAGGAACGGCCCATCGACTTCGGTTCCGTGTGGCTGCTGATCTCCCAGCGCTCGGGCAACCCCCTGGACGGCGCCAACACCTACGCGACAGGGCTGACGCTCCTGCTCTGCGGAGCGATCGGGCTGCTCGCCCTGACAGCGCCCCGCAGGCCCCGGTTCGCGCAGCTGGCCTTCCTGGTCGTCGCCGTCTTCATCCTGGCCAACAAGGTGTACTCGCCGCAGTACGTGCTGTGGCTCATCCCGCTCGCCGCGCTGGCCCGGCCGCGCTGGCGGGACTTCCTGATCTGGCAGGCCGGCGAGGTCGTGTACTTCCTGGGGATCTGGTTCTACCTCGCCTACACGACCAGCGGGGACAAGCACCAGGGGCTGCCCGTGGAGGGATACCAGCTGGCGATCGCCGCGCACCTGCTGTGCACCCTCTACCTGTGCGCGGTCATCGTCCGGGACGTCCTGATGCCCGAGCGTGACGTCGTACGCCGGGACGGCGCGGACGATCCCTCGGGCGGCGTCCTGGACGGGGCCGAGGACGTGTTCGTGCTGTCGGACGCCGCGAGGGCGCCGCGGTACGCGGCGCCCTCGGAGGAACAGCGGGTCGACTGGGGCATGCCCCGCAAGGACTGACCGGGGGTCGGCTGCCGGGCGGAGCGGCCCGGCCCCGCCGGGTTCAGGCGTCGAGCACCCGGTCGAACTGCGTGGTGGTGTGGCGCAGGTGCGCCACCAGCTCGTCGCCGACCTTCGGCTCGGTCGCGTCCGAGGGCACGAACAGGATCGACACCTGCATGTGCGGCGGCTCGGCGAACCAGCGCTGCTTGCCCGCCCAGACGAACGGCGACAGGTTCCGGTTGACCGTGGCCAGGCCCGCGCGGGCGACACCCTTGGCCCGCGGCATCACGCCGTGGAGGGCCTTGGGGGCCTCCAGGCCCACACCGTGCGAGGTACCGCCGGCCACCACGACCAGCCAGCCGTCGGAGGCGGCCTTCTGCTGGCGGTAGCCGAACCGGTCGCCCTTGGCGACGCGCGTGACGTCGAGGACCGCGCCGCGGTACTGGGTCGCGTCGTGGTCGCCCAGCCACAGGCGGGTTCCGATGCGGGCCCGGAACCGGGTCTGCGGGAACTGCTGCTGAAGCCGCGCCAGCTCCTCGGCCCGCAGGTGGCTGACGAACATGGTGTGCAGCGGCAGCCGGGCCGCGCGCAGCCGGTCCATCCAGCCGATGACCTCCTCGACGGCGTCCGAGCCGTCCGGGCGGTCCAGCGGCAGGTGGAGGGCGAAGCCCTCCAGCCGGACGTCCTCGATCGCCGCGTGCAGCTGGCCGAGGTCCTGCTCGGAGATGCCGTGGCGGCGCATCGAGCTCATGCACTCGATGACCACCCGGGCCCCCACCAGCCCGCGGACCCCGTCCAGCGAGGCCACCGAGCGGATGACCCGGTCGGGCAGCGGCACCGGGTCCTCGCCCCGCCGGAACGGGGTGAGGACGAGCAGGTCGCCGCCGAACCAGTCCTTGATGCTGGCGGCCTCGTAGGTCGTCCCCACGGCGAGGACGTCGGCGCCCATACGGGTCGCCTCCTCGCACAGCCGCTCGTGGCCGAAGCCGTAGCCGTTGCCCTTGCAGACCGGGATCAACCCGGGGAACTGGTCCTGGATCTGCTTCTGGTGCGCACGCCAGCGCGCGGTGTCGACGTAGAGCGTGAGCGCCATGCCCGTCCGGAACCTCTCCTGAAAAGCTGCGTGGTGCAGCGGTGCGTGGGTGGGTGGGTGAGGGGTGGGGTCAGCGGCGCGACATGTAGATGTCGAGCGCCTTGTGCAGCACCTTGTTCAGCGGGAAGTCCCACTCGCCGACGTACTCCACGGCCTCGCCGCCCGTGCCGACCTTGAACTGGATCAAGCCGAACAGGTGATCGTTCTCGTCCAGGGTGTCAGAGATGCCGCGCAGGTCGTAGACGCTGGCCCCGAGGGCGTACGAGTCGCGCAGCATGCGCCACTGCATCGCGTTCGACGGCCGCACTTCGCGCTTGTGGTTGGCGGATGCGCCGTACGAGTACCAGACGTGCTGGCCGACGGTGAGCATCGTGGCGGCGGCCAGCGGCTCCCCCTCGTGCTTCGCGATGTAGAGCCGCATCCGGTTGGGGTCCTCGGAGTTGAGGGCCGTCCACTGGCGCTGGAAGTAGCTGAGCGGGCGCGGGCGGAACTTGTCGCGCTCGGCCGTGATCTCGTACAGGTGCTGCCAGGTCGGCAGGTCCTCGTAGCCGCCCTGGACCACCTCGACGCCGGCCTTCTCGGCCTTCTTGATGTTGCGGCGCCACAGCTGGTTGAAGCCCTTGAGGACGTCGTCCAGCGAACGGTTGGCCAGCGGTACCTGGAAGACGTAGCGGGGCTGCACGTCACCGAAACCGGCTCCGCCGTCCTCGGCCTGCTGCCAGCCCATGCGGCGCAGCTTGTCGGAGACCTCGAAGGCGCGGGGCTCGATGACCGAGGCCTCCACGTCGCGCAGGCGCTTGACGTCCGGGTCCTGGATTCCGGCCTTGATGGCGGCGGAGTTCCAGCGGCGGATGACGACGGGCGGGCCCATCTTCACGGTGAAGGCGCCCTGCTGCTTGAGGTGCGCCAGCATCGGCTGGAGCCACTCCTCCAGGTTCGGGGCGTACCAGTTGATGACCGGGCCCTCGGGAAGGTACGCGAGGTACCGCTTCACCTTGGGCAGCTGCCGGTACAGCACGAGGGCGGCTCCGACGAGTTCGCCGGAGCCGTCGAACCAACCGAGGTTCTCCGATCGCCACTCGTTCTTCACGTCGGCCCACGCCGGGACCTGGCAGTGGCTAGCAGAGGGCAGGCTCTGGAGGTATCCCAGATGCTGCTCTCGGCTGATGGTCCTCAGGGACAGGCTCATGCGGGGCGTCTCCTCCGGCGGCTTCGCTGGCTATGGCGCGAAGCCTACTGCGACAGGGGCGCCACCCATCTGGGGGACAGGCCGGAGGCCGGGCCGGCGTGCGGCCGGCGCCCCGTCGCGGAGGTCCCCCGGTCAGCCCAGCCAGCCGCCGAAGAGGCCGCCGTGCGCCATGCCGAGGAAGAAGCCGAAGGCAGAGGCGCCAAGGCCGATGATCAGCGCGAAGCGCTCGCGTGTCGTGACGGAGATGAACTGTCCGTACGCGCCGGTCAGGATCCCGATCAGCCCGGTCCAGGAGCTGAGCAGGTGCAGATGGTGGAAGAACGCCGTGATGAACGCCACGGCGCCGAGGACCAGGGTGACCGCCAGCAGGGTGTCCTGCAGCGGGTGGGGCTTGCCATCGGTCGCGAAGAGCGAGATCGAGGACTGGGGTCGCATGGCCTGTGCCATCGGAAGGCACCTCCTGGCTGAAGCAGAGCGGTGCGGGGGGCCGCCTCCGGAGGAGCCGGGGGCATAGCACCGAGCACACCCGATGAATACAGATTGTGGCCCTCCGGTGCCGGATTTCAACCGGAAGGAGTCGACGGGGTAGTCTGTACGGTCTGCGCGGTGTCTGTTCTCAGGCACCGTGCGGCACGCATCACGACCCTCCTGCCACGGAACGACCGTGGCCGCTGAGTCCAAAGGAGGTGGGTTCCACATGCGTCACTACGAAGTGATGGTCATCCTCGACCCCGATCTCGAGGAGCGCGCTGTCTCCCCGCTGATCGAGAACTTCCTCTCCGTCGTCCGTGAGGGCAACGGAAAGGTCGAGAAGGTCGACACCTGGGGCCGTCGTCGTCTCGCTTACGAGATCAAGAAGAAGCCCGAGGGCATCTACTCGGTCATCGACCTTCAGGCCGAGCCTGCGGTCGTCAAGGAGCTTGACCGACAGATGAACCTGAACGAGTCGGTTCTCCGGACCAAGGTCCTTCGCCCCGAGACCCACTGAACTTCGGTTCAGCGGTAATCGGGATCGAGTAGCACAGCAGCCCAGCAGCAATCCCCGCCGAGAGGTTCATCCATGGCAGGCGAGACCGTCATCACGGTCGTCGGCAATCTCGTCGACGACCCCGAGCTGCGCTTCACCCCCTCGGGTGCGGCGGTCGCGAAGTTCCGTGTCGCGTCCACTCCCCGCACCTTCGACCGCCAGACCAACGAGTGGAAGGACGGCGAGAGCCTGTTCCTGACCTGCTCGGTGTGGCGGCAGGCGGCCGAGAACGTCGCCGAGTCCCTTCAGCGGGGCATGCGCGTCATCGTGCAGGGCCGGCTGAGGCAGCGGTCGTACGAGGACCGTGAGGGTGTCAAGCGCACGGTCTACGAGCTGGACGTCGAGGAAGTCGGCCCCAGCTTGAAGAACGCCACGGCCAAGGTCACCAAGACCACCGGCCGCGGTGGCCAGGGTGGATACGGCGGCGGTCAGCAGCAGGGTGGCGGCGGCGGTAACTGGGGCGGAGCCCCCAGCGCCGGTGCCCCGCAGGGCGGCGGAGCTCCCTCCGACGACCCGTGGGCGTCCAGCGCGCCGGCCGGTGGCCAGCAGCAGGGCGGCGGCGGGGGCGGCTGGGGCGGAAGCTCCGGCGGCTCCGGCGGTGGCTACTCGGACGAGCCGCCCTTCTAGGGCAGCTCGCAACCCCACTTCTTGATCACACAGGAGAGACACAATGGCGAAGCCGCCTGTGCGCAAGCCTAAGAAGAAGGTCTGCGCGTTCTGCAAGGACAAGACCGCGTACGTGGACTACAAGGACACGAACATGCTGCGGAAGTTCATTTCCGACCGCGGCAAGATCCGTGCCCGCCGCGTTACCGGCAACTGCACGCAGCACCAGCGTGACGTCGCCACGGCCGTGAAGAACAGCCGTGAGATGGCGCTGCTGCCCTACACGTCCACCGCGCGATAAGGAAAGGGTGACCGACTAATGAAGATCATCCTGACCCACGAGGTTTCTGGCCTCGGTGCCGCCGGCGATGTCGTCGACGTCAAGGACGGTTACGCTCGCAACTACCTGGTCCCGCGTGGTTTCGCGATCCGCTGGACCAAGGGTGGCGAGAAGGACGTGGCGCAGATCCGCCGCGCCCGCAAGATCCACGAGATCGCGACCATCGAGCAGGCCAACGAGGTCAAGGCCAAGCTCGAGGGCGTGAAGGTCCGTCTGGCCACCCGCGCGGGTGACGCCGGTCGTCTCTTCGGTTCCGTGACCCCGGCCGACATCGCCACGGCGATCGAGTCCTCGGGCGGTCCGAAGGTCGACAAGCGCCGCGTCGAGCTGGGCTCCCCGATCAAGACCCTCGGTTCGTACCAGGTCTCCGTGCGTCTGCACGCCGACGTGGCCGCGAACGTGGGCATCGAGGTCGTCGCCGCCTAAGGGCTGCCTTCGAAGGGCCGCACCCCGCTGGGGTGCGGCCCTTCGTCGTTTCCGGAGGGCGGCTCTGCGGTCATGTTTCACGTGAAACATGACCGGCCCCTCGGCATGTTTCACGTGAAACATCTCGGCGCCACCGTCCGGCGGACGGTCAGCGAGTGGCTCCGGCGACCAGCCACCGGCCCGAGCGGGCGCGCAGCTGGAGGGTGACCATGCGGACCAGCATCATCAGCGTCATGGCCCACCAGAGGGTCGTCAGGCCGCCGCCCACAGTCGGAACGAGCAGGGCTGCCGGGGTGAAGACGGCGAGGGTCAGCAGCATGGCCCAGGCCAGGTACCGGCCGTCGCCCGCGCCCATCAGGACTCCGTCGAGGACGAAGACGATGCCGGAGACCGGCTGGGAGATGGCCACGACGAGGAGGGCGGGCAGCAGAGCGTCTTCCACCGCCGGATCGCTGGTGAACAGCGGGATGAACACCGGACGGGCCAGAACGACCAGCAGGCCGAGTACGACGCCCGCGACGATCCCCCACTGCACCATGCGGCGGCAGACGGCCTTCGCGCCTTCGGTGTCGCCCGCGCCGAGATAACGCCCGATGATCGCCTGACCGGCGATCGCGATCGCGTCCAGGGCGAATGCGAGCAGGGACCACAAGGAGAGCAGGATCTGGTGGGCGGCGATGTCGGCGTCGCCGAGCCTGGCGGCCACGGCGGTCGCGATCATCAGAACCGCGCGCAGGGAGAGGGTGCGGACCAGCAGGGGCGCGCCGGCCTGGGCGCAGGCCCGGATTCCTGCGGCATCGGGGCGCAGGGAGGCGTTGTGGCGCCTGGCGCCCCGTACGACGACGACGAGGTAGGCGGCAGCCATGGCGCACTGGGCGATGACCGTGCCCCAGGCCGAACCGGCGATCCCGAGGCCTGCCCCGTAGACCAGGGCGACGTTGAGGGCCCCGTTGAGCGCGAAGCCGCCGATGGCCACGTACAGGGGGGTACGGGTGTCCTGGAGGCCCCTGATCACACCGGTCGCGGCCAGGACCATGAGCATGGCCGGGATGCCGAGGGAGGAGATCCTCAGGTAGGTGATCGCGTGGGGAGCGACGGTGTCGGAGGCTCCGAAGAGGGAGACCAGCCAGGGTGCCGCGGGCAGAACCACGGTGATGACGGCCGCACCGAGCAGCAGGGCGAGCCAGATGCCGTCCATGCCCTGCCGGATCGCTGCCTGCATGTCGCCGGCTCCGACCCGCCGGGAGACGGCCGCGGTGGTGGCGTAGGCGAGGAAGACGAACACGCTCACGGCGGTGGTGAGCAGGGCGGCGGCGATGCCGAGGCCGGCCAGCTGGGGGGTGCCGAGGTGTCCCACGATGGCGCTGTCGGCCATCACGAAGAGGGGTTCGGCGACGAGGGCGCCGAAGGCGGGAACGGCGAGTGCGAATATCTCGCGGTCGTGCCGCCTCGGCGCAGCCTTCGGTGCTGCGGGGGCCTGTGTCATGCGCTCAATCTAATCTTCCACAGGTAATGGACACAAGAGTCCTTAGGTCCTTACCAACGCGCTGACTTGGGCGTTCTTTCCAACCCGTTGGAGGCGATCTTGAGACAGTGGCCAAGATTTTTCTCCCCCGACGGCGGTCGGGAAAGAAATAGCAGGTCAGACATGGTGTGGGGGTGGTGCAGGTGATTTTGTCCACAGCGCCGTCCCCCGGTCCGTGCACAGCTTCAGGCGAGTTACCCACAGCATTGGCGCCGTCATCCACATCTCATCCACACAGCCTGTGGATAACAAGATTGGCTGACGCCGCTCCCGGCCCTACCGTGGTGCGTTGCCCGACTCGCCGCCAGCCGATTCGGGTGCCCCAAATGTCAGAGCCGTGTCGTAAGAAAGAGTCGCACGGCGAGGTCCGCGTTGCGGACGGGAGGAGGCGGCCCGGTGAGCATGCCCGAGCCCATGGACGACCCCTGGGCCGACAGCGGTCCAGGTGACCGTCTGCCCGCCCGTACGCGCCGCAACAGCGAAGGCCGCGGCCGCGGGGACGAACAGCACGACCGGGGCCGCGAGGGCGGCTCCTGGGACGGCGGCGGTGGCGGCTTCGAGCGTGTCCCGCCCCAGGACCTCGACGCCGAGCAGTCGGTGCTCGGCGGCATGCTGCTCTCCAAGGACGCGATCGCCGACGTGGTCGAGGTCCTCAAGGGGCACGACTTCTACCGGCCCTCGCACGAAACGATCTACCAGGCCATCCTGGACCTGTACGCCAAGGGCGAGCCGGCCGACCCCATCACCGTCGGCGCCGAGCTGACCCGGCGCGGTGAGATCAGCAAGGTCGGCGGGGCCTCGTACCTGCACACGCTCGTGCAGTCCGTCCCGACGGCGGCGAACGCCGAGTACTACGCGGAGATCGTCCACGAGAGAGCCGTCCTGCGCCGCCTCGTCGCCGCGGGTACGAAGATCACGCAGATGGGATACGCGGCGGACGGCGACGTCGACGAGATCGTCAACAGCGCCCAGGCCGAGATCTACGCGGTCACCGAGCAGCGGACCTCCGAGGACTACCTGCCGCTGGGCGACATCATGGAGGGCGCCCTCGACGAGATCGAGGCGATCGGCTCGCGCAGCGGCCAGATGTCCGGCGTCCCCACCGGCTTCACGGACCTCGACTCGCTGACCAACGGCCTGCACCCGGGCCAGATGATCGTCATCGCCGCCCGTCCCGCGATGGGAAAGTCCACGCTGGCGCTGGACTTCGCCCGGGCCTGCTCCATCAAGAGCAACCTGCCGAGCGTGATCTTCTCGCTCGAAATGGGGCGCAACGAGATCGCGATGCGCCTGCTCTCGGCGGAGGCCCGGGTCGCGCTGCACCACATGCGCTCCGGCACGATGACGGACGACGACTGGACCCGGCTCGCCCGCCGGATGCCCGACGTCTCGGCCGCCCCGCTCTACATCGACGACTCCCCGAACCTGTCGATGATGGAGATCCGCGCCAAGTGCCGCCGGCTCAAGCAGCGCAACGACCTCTCGCTCGTCGTCATCGACTACCTCCAGCTCATGCAGTCGGGCGGCTCGCGCCGTCCCGAGAGCCGTCAGCAGGAGGTCTCCGACATGTCGCGAAACCTCAAGCTGCTGGCCAAGGAGCTCGAGGTCCCCGTGATCGCGCTCTCCCAGCTGAACCGTGGTCCCGAGCAGCGCACCGACAAGAAGCCGATGGTCTCCGACCTGCGTGAATCGGGCTCGATCGAGCAGGACGCGGACATGGTGATCCTGCTGCACCGTGAGGACGCGTACGAGAAGGAATCCCCCCGCGCCGGCGAGGCGGACCTGATCGTGGCCAAGCACCGTAACGGCCCGACCGCCACGATCACCGTGGCCTTCCAGGGCCACTATTCGCGGTTCGTGGACATGGCCAACACATAGCATCCGATCATGGATGCGCTCTCTGAAGACCTGGAACTGCTCCCTGCCACCCGACGTGCGCTGAGGCACCGGATCGCTGTCGCCCAGAGCGAAGGACGCGCGCCGTCGGTGGTGGCGGCCGTCGTGCGGGGCGGTGAGCTGGTCTGGGAGGGCTCCCGGACCTCCGTCGGGGGGCACGGCCCGGACGGGGACGTGCAGTACCGGATCGGCTCGATCAGCAAGACCTTCACCGCTGTTCTGGTGATGCGGCTGCGCGACGAGGGGCTGCTCGACCTCGCCGATCCGCTGGAGAAGCACTTGCCGGGGACCTCCGCCGGCCACGTGACGATCGCCCAACTGCTGTCCCACACCGGCGGGCTGGCGGCCGAGACCCCCGGCGCCTGGTGGGAGCGGACCCCTGGTGACCTGCGGCCGGAGCTGGCCGACGTACTCGGCGAACAGCCGTTCCGGCACGTGCCGGGGAGCAGGCACCACTACTCCAACCCGGGTTACACCCTGCTGGGTTCGCTCGTCGAGCAGCTGCGCGGCAAGCCGTGGTCGGAGGTGCTGCGTGCCGAGGTACTGGAGCCCCTGGGCCTGGACCGGACGAGCGGGTTGCCGCAGGCACCGCACGCGGGCGGCTGGGCGGTGCACCCGTGGGCGGACGTGATGATGCCGGAGCCCCTGGAGGACCTCGGTCTGATGGCCGCGGCAGGCCAGCTGTGGTCCACGGCCCGGGACTTGGGGCGGTTCGCGGACTTCCTGCTGCGAGGTGACGAGCGGGTGCTGAGCGAGCGGACCGTACGGGAGATGCGTACGCCGTCCTCGCCGCCCGAGCCGGGCCTGGCCGAGCAGGGCTACGGGCTGGGCGTGCAGCTGATGGCTCACGGCGGCCGCCGGCTCATCGGGCACAGTGGTTCCCTGCCGGGGTTCGTCGCAGGGCTGTGGGTCAGCGAGTCGGACGACGTGGCGGCCGTGGTCCTGGCCAACTGCACCTCGGGCCTGCCGTCCACGGCGGTGGCCGCGGACCTGGTGGCGATCGTGGCCGACGCGGAACCGCGGTTCCCGGAGCCCTGGCGGCCGTTCCGGGAGGCCGATCCGGTGGCCCTGGAGCTCTGTGGCCCCTGGTACTGGGGCACCTCGGCCAGCGTGGTGCGGCTGTGTGCGGACGGGACGCTGGAGTTGGGACCGGTGGGCGGGGCCGGGCGTTCGGCACGCTTCCGGGCGGAGGCGGACGGCAGCTGGACCGGTCTGTCCGGCTACTACGCGGGGGAGACGCTGAGGGCGGTCCGCCGTGCGGACGGCACGGTGAGCCACCTCGACCTGGCCTCGTTCGTCTTCACGCGGGAGCCCTACGACGCCCAGGCCCCGGTACCCGGCGGGGTGGACCCGCAGGGCTGGCGGGGCATCGGCTGAGGAACGCCGACGACTCCGCTCATGCGACGAGTTCGCGCTCCAGCGGGGTGCGGAAACGCGGGGTGATGCGGGCGCCGCCCACCCAGTCGGCGAGGCGGGCGGCCTCGGCGGAGACCGCCTGTTCGGCGTCGCGGCCGGGGCTGCCGAGCAGCCGCCAGACGATCTCTCCGTCGGGGCGCTGGGCCCAGCCGCCGACGATCTCCCCGTTCCACCACACGGTGGGGCCGATGTTGCCGGCGTAGTCGAAGAGGGCCGGCCGGTGGGCGGGATCGAGGTGGAAGCGGCGGTCGGACCAGCCCATGCCGCTGGGGTCGAGGCCGGGAAGCAGCGCGGCCCAGGGTTCCGGGGCCGGCTCGGGTGCGGTGTCGCCGGGGCTGACCAGGGCGGTGCCGCCGTCCTCGAGCCGGACCTGGTCGGGGCCCACGGCGGCAAGGGCCTTGCGTGCATCGGTGAGGGACCAGCCGGTCCACCACTTCAGGTCGGCCTCGGTGGCCGGACCGTAGGCCCGGAGCCAGCGGCGGGCGATCTCCGCGCGGGCTTCTGTGGCGGGTACGACGGGCCAGGGGTCGGTGTGGACCCAGCGGAACTGGCTGGAGGTCCATGATCCACGCGGCCGGTCGCGGCGGATGCGCCCGTCGGCGGCGAGCAGGCGGATGACGCGGGTGGCGACCCCGGTCTCCGTCTCGTACTTCTTGCCCCGGCCGATGGTGATCTTCTGGCGCAGGGCGGGCACGGCCGCGGACAGCTGGCTGCCGGTGCAGGGGCCGCGGGAGTCCAGGGCGTCGAGGGCAGCGGCCTCGGCCCGGGCCAGCCAGTCGGCATCGAGGCCCTGGCCGTCCTCGTCGAGGTGCTTGAGCAGGGTGCGGCGTTCCTTGGCGGCGATGCCCCGGGCGGTGGAGGAGTCGACGTACGGGGCGAGTTCGGCGGAGACCGCGAAGAGCGTGTTGCGCATGCTGAGCAGCCGGACGAGGCCGACGTCCTCGTAGAGCGCCCGCTCGATCGTGTCAGGCCCGCCCTCGCTGAGCCGGGCTCGGGCGGACAGGAAGACGGTCGCTGCGTCGGTGGCGTGCAGGGCGACGACGGCGTCCGCTGCCTGACTGACCGTGGCGGCGCGGGCCGAGGGGGCCAGGCGGTGCCGCCTGCCGAGCCGGTTGCGGCGTTCGGTGGTGGTGACCAGAGGAAGGCTGGGGCTCATTTTGCGATCGTAGGCCGGGCCACCGACACGGCGGCCCGGCCTGCTCACGTGCGGCTGATCAGAGCTGGAGCTTGAACCCGACGTGGGAGGCGGTGAATCCCAGCCGCTCGTAGAAGCGGTGGGCGTCGGTCCGGGTCACGTCCGAGGTGAGCTGGACGAGCTGGCAGTTCTCGAGCCGGGACTGCTCGACCGCCCATTCGACGAACCGGGTGCCCAGTCCGCTGCCGCGCTCGTCGGAGTGGACGCGCACCCCTTCGATGATGGAACGGGTGGTGCCCTTGCGGGAGAGCCCCGACACGATGGTGAGCTGGAGGGTGCCCACGACCCGGTCCGCACGCACGGCGACGACCAGATGCTGGTTCGGGTCGTCGTCCAGGCGCTTGAAGGCGGCGAGGTACGGGGTGAGGTCTTCGGGGGATTCCCGGGAGGCGCCCAGCGGGTCGTCGGCGAGCATGGCGACGATGGCGGGCAGATCTTCCGCGGTGGCGGGACGGATGGCCAGTTCAGTGGTGTCGTTCATGGTGGGACGTTCCTTGTCTCAGCCCGCTGCCACGGTGAGCGGGGCCCAGCGCCGGGTCCAGTCTCCGGGCAGGCCGGGGGTGTCGCGGGTCATGACGGAGTTGAAGGCCACGGAGGTGAGACCGCGGTCCTTGAGCCAGTCGAGGAGCTCCTCGTGGCGTACATCGACATCGGTGCGCAGCGGCCGTTCGGTGCCGGCGGCGAGGGCGGTGACGAGTGCTCGGGCGCCGGCGGTGTCACGAGCGATCAGCGGCCCGACGACATGGGTCTCCATGTTGGGCCACAAGGCGGCGTAGCCGGTGAGGCTGCCCGCTGCGTCCTCGGCGACGAGGAGCCGGTCCGCGAAGGCGGGGAGCCTAGTGATCATGTGGGTCCGGTCGGTTCCGAAGACCTCGGTGTCGAGGCGGACGATCCGGGACAGGTCCTCGGCGGTGGCGGGCCGGACGCCGTCGGAGACGGAGGCGGCGGGATCAGGGCGGAAGGTGCCAATGAGCATCTCGGCGCGGCCGGTGGTCTCGAACCCCAGCTCCTCGTAGAGGGGGCGGCCGTAGGGGGTGGCGTGCAGCGTGAGCGGGACGCCTTTGAGGACGTCGTCACAGACGTGGGTCATCAGGCGGCGGCCCAGGCCTCGCCGGGCGTAGCGCTCGGCCACGAGGACCATCCCGATGGCGGCGAGTTCCGGGCCGGCGTGCGTCTGGCCGTACCGGGTGACGACGCAGGCTGCGGCGAGCCCCCGTCCGTCGGGGGCGTCCATGCCGTAGCCGCTCCCCGCCGCGAGGAGCAGTCTCCATTTGTGGTCCTCACGGGGCCAGCCGCGGTCTTCTGACAGGTCGGCGCAGTGGCGGAGGTCTTCCGGGGTCAGCGCGCGGATCGGCAGTGCGGTGAGATCTGGTGGTGTCACCTGATCAGACTGGATCACGGCCGCGGGGGCGTCCAGGGGATTTGGGGGATGGATGTTTCACGTGAAACCAGCCGCAGTCTCGTGTGGGCCGCGCCGATGTTTCACGCGAAACCGGCCTATGTTTCACGTGAAACCGGCCGATGTTTCACGTGAAACAGCCGATGTTTCAGGTGAAACAGCCGATGTTTCACGTGAAACATGCGGCTCGACGGGAAACGGACGGACTAGCCTCGGCGGTTATGACCCTCCTGCACCTCTTCGACCTCGACGGGACGCTGATGTACGGCTCGGCGGCGCCGGTCGAGATCTCCCGCCAGCTAGGGCTGAGCGCGGAGATCGCCGAGCTGGAACGGGCCTTCAGCGCCCGGGAGATCGGGCCGCACCAGTTCTCGGTGGCCGCGCACGCGCTGTGGGCGGATCTGACGCCCGCGCATGTCAGGGCGGCGTTCGAGGGGTCCCCGTGGCTCGCGGGCATCCGCGAGGTCTGGCAGGAGATCCGGGAGCGCGGGGACTACTGCGCGGTGGTCTCGCTGTCGCCGTCGTTCTTCGTGGAGCTGCTGCTCGAGTGGGGCGCGCATGCCGCGCACGGTTCGGTCTTCCCCGCGGTGCCGTTCACCCGGCCCGTGGAGGAGGCCGGGATCCTGACTCCGGCGGGCAAGGTCACGGTGGCCGACCGGCTGTGTGCGCGGTTCGGCGTGAGCCGCAGCGACTGTGTCGCGTACGGGGACTCGGCGACGGACATGGTGCTCTTCGAGGCGGTCCCGGTGTCCGTGGCGGTCAACGCGCGGCCCGTCCTGACGGAGCGCGCCACCCATGTCTACGAGGGCCGGGATCTGCGTGAGGCATACCAGCTCGTCACGGTGGCACGCCCGAGAATTGAGGCATCTTAAGAGGAAAGTGGGCTCGAAACGCCGAATTCCCGCGTTTTCCCACCGGGTCCTGGGCCGGCTGGCACGCTGTGAAACCCGGAACCACGGATTCTGAGGCCGTGGCGTGTGCAGACCGACCGAGATGCTCGAAGCGAGGCACCACATGGACGCTCCGCCCAACAGATCGGCCAGACGGGGGACGGGCCGGATACCCGCCGGGGGCGGCGGTGTGACCGAGCCCTCTCCGGACGCCGTGCTGATCCGCCGGACCCTCGCGGAGATCGCCCCCGTCGCCGACAAGGTGACCTCGTACTTCTACGCCCTGGTGTTCACCGGTCACCCTGAACTGCGGGGCCTGTTCCCCGCCGCCATGGACGCGCAGCGCGACCGGCTGCTGAAGGCGCTGCTGACCGCCGCCGAGCACATCGACAATCCGGACGTACTCACCCCCTACCTGCGCCGACTGGGCACCGGACACCGCAAGTACGGCACCATGCCGGGGCATTACCCGGTCGTGGGCGAGGCCCTCCTCGGAGCGCTGGCCCGGTACGCGCAGGGGACGTGGGGGCCGGAGGCGCAGGCCGCGTGGGTGCGGGCGTACACCGCGATCTCACAGATCATGATCGACGCGGCGGCCGAGGACGAGGTGAAGGCCCCCGCGTGGTGGCACGCGGAGGTGGTCTCCCACGATCTGCGCACGCCGGACATCGCCGTGCTGACGGTCCGCCCCGACCAGCCGTACGCCTTCCTGGCGGGCCAGTACACGAGCCTGGAGACTCCGTGGTGGCCCCGGGTGTGGCGGCACTACTCCTTCGCCTCGGCACCCCGCACCGACGGGCTGCTGTCCTTCCACGTCAAGGCCGTTCCCGCGGGGTGGGTCTCCAACGCGCTGGTGCGCCATGCCCGGCCGGGGGACGTACTGCGCCTGGGGCCGCCGGCCGGCTCGATGGTGGTGGACCACACCACGGACAACGGGATGCTCTGCCTGGGCGGCGGCACCGGTATCGCTCCGATCAAGGCGCTGATCGAGGACGTGGCCGAGCACGGAGAGCGGCGCCCGGTGGAGGTGTTCTTCGGGGCGCGCAGCGATGACGACCTCTACGACAAGGACACGCTGCTGGGGCTCCAGCGCTCGCACCCGTGGCTCTCGGTGCGGCCGGTGGTCGGTGACTGGCTGTCCGGGCAGCTGCCGCAGGCGGTCGGGGAACACGGGCCGTGGAGTACGTACGACGCCTTCATCTCGGGGCCGCCCGCGATGATCCGCAGCGGAGTGGACGAACTCAAGCGGATCGGGATCCCCGGTGACCGCATCCGGCACGACGCCGTGGAGGAGCTGGCGGGCGTCGCGGGCTGAGACCGCCGGGTCACCCGCCGGTCTCAGCCGCGCCCTTGTCGGCGCAGGTGGGGGCGGCCGTCCGGTCAGCCCAGATCGGCGGCGTGCATGGCGCGTACGCCTTCGATATTGCCGTCGAGGTAGTGCCGCAGGGACAGCGGGACGAGGTGGACGGCGGCGATCCCGACCCGGCTGAAGGGCACGCGGACGATCTCGTACTCGCCCTCGGGCTCGTCGATCTCGGGGCCGTGCCGTTGGCTGGGGTCCATCGACTCGAGGTGGCAGACGAAGAAGTGCTGCACCTTCACGCCGGTCACTCCCCCGTCGGCGATGTGCTCGACGGTGTCGACGAAACAGGGCACCACATCGGTGATCTTCGCGCCGAGTTCTTCGTGGACCTCTCGATGGAGGGCGTCGACGACGGTGGCGTCCGAGGGCTCCACTCCACCGCCGGGGGTCAGCCAGTACGGATCGACGCCGGGCTTGGTGCGCTTGATGAGGATCAGGTCGTCACCGTCGAGCAGGATCGCGCGGGCGGTGCGTTTGACCACGGGACGTTCGGTCATGGGAGAAGAGTGGCCCGCGACTCCGCTTCTGAAACGCGCAAGAGCCGGGAAAGAGCGGGGACTCACCAGTGCGAGGCGGCGCGCAGCAGCCGGTCATGAGCCCGGGCGACGTGTGCGAGGGCGAGGCCGCCGGTCCGGACCACGAGGAACCACGTGCGCAGCGGGGGGACCGGGGGCTCCAGCAGCGCGACGATCTGACCGCTTTCGAGGGCGGGCCGGCACAGGTAGCGGGGCAGTACGGCGAGCCCGGCGCCGGCCCGGACGCACTCCAGTACGGCCCGCAGGTCGGGCACGACCACGGTGGCGGCGGCGGGCCTGGTGTCGGGCCGGGTGTCGAACACGGCGGCCCAGTAGCGGGTGACGAGCGGCAGGGTCTCGTGGACCTCGACGAGCGGGATCCCGTCGAGGGCGCAGGGGCCTTTGTCCCGCAGCCGGTCCGGGTCGACGAGCGCCGCCCAGTACGGGGCGGCGACCAGGACGTGCTCCTCGTCGCACAACGCGGTGGCGTTGAAGAGTCCCCCGCGGGGCCGGGCGGTCGTGACGACGAGGTCGTGGTGGCCCGCGGCCAGGCCGTCGAGAGCCTCCTCGGCGCCGGTCTGGAGGGTGGTGCGCAGGGTATGGCCCTGGCCGACGAGGGGCGCGAGCGCGGGCAGTACGCGCAGGCACAGGAACTCGGGGGGCCCGGCGACGTGGAGGGTGCGTAACGCGCCGGCGGTCTCACGTTCGGCCTCGGTGATCCGCAGCAGGGCGTCGAGGTGCGGGGCGGCCTTGTGGGCGAGTTCGTCGCCCACGGCGGTGGGCGTGACGCCGCGGGCCCGGCGGTGGAAGAGGGGCCGTCCCAGCTGGCGTTCGAGGGTGCGGATCTGGGAGGTGACGGCGGGCTGGGAGAGGCCGAGCAGCGCGGCTGCCCGGGTGAACGAGCCGGCCCGGTGCACGGCGACGAAGGTGCGCAGCAGAGCCAGGTCCATAGCGGCACCTCTCGGTGGGGGCCTTCAACTATAAATATGCCGATAGGCCCCTGTCTCTACCGTGATTGGACTCTGACACAGAGTCAACTAGCCTTGTGCGCGTGGTTCTTCGCGCGCGGAACCCGGGGCGGTCCGAGCCACGAGGGGGGAGGCTCGGACCGCCCTTCCTTGTTCCGCTCAGCCCCTGCGACCTGCGGAATCGAGGGCCCGCAGGACATCCGCGACCAGGTCTTCGGTGTCTTCGGCGCCCGCGGAGAACCGGATGAAGCCCTCCGCCACGGCATCGCCGCCCCATCGTCCGCGGCGCTCCGCGGTGGACCGCACGCCACCGAAACTCGTGGCGTCCTCGACGAGGCGCAGGGCGGTCATGAACCGCTCCGCGTGCGCGCGGTCGGGCAGGGTGAAGGAGACCACCGACCCGAAGCCCCGCATCTGGCGGGCGGCCGTCTTGTGGGACGGGTCCGCCGGCAGGCCGGGGTAGCGCAGCCCGGTCACGTCCGCGCGGTCGGCCAGGGCCTCGGCGACGGCCAGCGCGTTGGCCCACTGGCGCTGGGCGCGCAGCTGGATGGTGGCCAGTGAGCGGTGGGCGAGCCAGGCCTCCATCGGACCGGGGATCGCGCCGACGATCTTGCGCCACTGCCGGATCTGGGCGGCGAGCTCCGGGGTGCGGCAGACGACGTACCCCAGCAGCAGATCGCCGTGCCCCGTCAGCCCCTTGGTGCCGCTGGCGACGGAGAAGTCCGCGCCGAGTTCCAGGGGCCGCTGCCCCAGCGGGGTGGCGAGGGTGTTGTCCACGGCGACCAGGGTCCCGCCCGCGTGCGCGGCGTCCACGAGGCGGCGTACGTCGCACACGTCCAGCCCCGGGTTGGAGGGCGTTTCGATCCACAGCAGCCGGGCCCCTTCGAGGACCGTGAGCTGGGCGTCGTCGCCGGTCGGGGCGGTGCGTACGTGGATTCCGTAGGCCTCCAGCTGCTCGCGCACCAGTGGCAGTGCCTGATAGCCGTCGTCGGGCAGGACGACGGTGTCACCGGTGCGTGCCTGGGAGAGGAGGACCGCGGAGACCGCGGCCATGCCGGAGGCGAAGACGACCGTCTGCACCTCCTGGCCCGGGGCCTCCAGTTCCCTGATGGCCCGCTCCAGCAGGGTCCAGGTGGGATTGGTGTCGCGGCCGTAGGTGTACGGGCCTTCGACGTCGCCGGGGAGGTGGAAGTGGGCGGCGAAGACCGGCCCGGGCAGGGGCGGCTCGTTCTTGACGGGTTCGGGCAGCCCGGCGCGCACCGCCCGGGTGCCGTCACCGAGCGGGTCCGCCGCGGCCGTGCCGTGGCGGATCGCCCCGTTGTCGAACTCGTTCACGTGGTGTGCTCCTTCACTGCTTCGCGTACGGCGTCCAGCAGGCCGGGACTCGCCGCCTCGACCAGCTCCAGGCACTCCTCGAACCCGTCGAGCGACCCGTAGTAGGGATCCGGGACGTCGGCCTCCGTGGCCCCGGCCGTCGGGTCGTAGGACCGCAGCAGCCGGACCTTGGCGGCGTCCTCGGGGGTGGGCGCCAGCGCCCGCAGGTCCCGCAGGTGCCCGGCGTCGAGTGCGATGACGAGGTCGAGGCGGGCGAACCAGGAGCGCCGGAACTGCCGGGCCCTGTGGTCCTGCGCGTACCCGGCGGCCTCCAGGACGGAGACGGTGCGCGGATCGGCGCCGTCCCCCTCGTGCCAGCCGCCGGTGCCGGCGCTGTCCACCTCGACCAGGGCGTCGAGTCTGGCCTCGGCCACGTGGGCGCGGAAGACGGACTCGGCCATGGGCGAGCGGCATATGTTGCCCGTGCAGACGAAGCACACGCGGTACATGGGCTGCCCGTTCAGTTCTTGTCGGGCAGGGCCAGGTTCACGGCCCAGGAGACGATGGAGATGATCAGGCCGCCGATGACCGCGGTCCAGAAGCCGTCGACGTGGAAGCTGAGGTCGAACTGCTCGGCCAGCCACGAGGTCAGCAGCAGCATCAGGGCGTTCACGACGAGGGTGAACAGGCCGAGCGTGATGATGAACAGCGGCAGCGAGAGCAGCTTCACCACGGGCTTGACGATGAAGTTGACCAGGCCGAAGACCAGTGCGACCAGGATCAGGGTGAGCGTACGGCTGCCGAGGCTGCTGCCGTCGTCGAGGGTGATGCCGGAGACCAGCCAGATGGCGACGGCCAGGGCCGCGGCATTGGCGAGCGTCTTGACTACGAAATTCGTCATGTGTCTGATCGTGGCAGAGAAGATCCCGGTGGGACATCAGCAGATCAGCGGATGCCGCGCCATGACCGAGCACAAGGGGCACAACGACGATGAAGGCCTTCCGGCTGGACGAGCTCGAAGCGGAGCGGGTCGCCAACGACGGCGCGTATCTGCAGTTCGTGCGTGAGCGCAACATGTCAGTCGGGCTGTACGCGCTCGACGCGGGGCAGAGCGACCCGCAGCAGCCGCACCGTCAGGACGAGGTCTACTTCGTCGTGAGCGGGCGGGCCTCGATCACCGTCGGGGAGGAGACCACGATGGTGGCGCGCGGCAGCGTGGTCTACGTCCCGGCCGGGGTTCCGCACAAGTTCCACCACATCGCCGAGGACTTGAGGGTGATGGTGGTCTTCTCCCCGCCGGAGGGGTGAGGGGACCCGCCGGATGAGGTCGTGCCCCTGGTCCCCCTAGGGGTCGGATCAGGGGACTCCGGGGGCTCGCGGGGCCCCGTGCGACGCGGTGGGCTCCTAGCATCGAGAGCAGGAACTCACTGATGAGGAAGAGGTTGAGGACATGGACGGCATCCGACAGGTTTTCGCGGGCATGCCCTGGTGGGTCAAGTGGGTCGCCGTTCCACTGCTGGCGCTGTTCGTCTTCGGCGGCGTGATCACCACCATCCTCGGCGCCCTCATCGGGCTCGTCTTCAAGCTGCTCCTCTTCGCCGGACTCGTCGGCGGTCTGATCTTCGTCGTCAAGAAGTTCAGCGGCGGCGCTTCGAAGTCCTCGTCCCGCGATTGGTAGGTCCTCGCGCCGGAGGGTGTTCCCGTTGAGCCAGGTGAGGGAACGTGACGCCCGAAACGGCCTACTCTCCGGGAACCGGCCGATAGAGTGGCAATCTGTGCCGTTTCCCCTGGGCACCGAATGTCGGTAAGACCGCACTGACCTGCGGTTATGTCAGATCAACTGCCGAGCACGACCCCCAGGAGCCACGGCATGCGCGGGGGAGGCCCCCGCAGGGCGGGCCACCCCGAGGCCTGCTGCCACGCCTGGGGGTGAGGTTTGTCTTCGGTTCACAACGCCGGTGTGCCGACGCTGATCGGGTCGGTGCAGCGGGCGCTGAGGCTGCTCGAAGCGGTGGGTTCCCATAGCGGGGGAGCCCCGGCGAAACAACTGGCGCGCGAAGCCGGGCTCCCGCTCCCCACCGCGTACCACCTACTGCGCACCCTGACGCATGAGGGCTATCTGCGGCGCGAGAGCGGCGTCTTCCTCCTCGGCGACGCGGCTGGGCGTCTGGCCGGTGCGGGACTCCAGCAGAAACGTCGCAGCATGATCCTCGACTCCCTCGCGCACTTCCGCGACGCGGTCGGGGCTCCCGTCTACTTCGCGGTTTACCGCGAGGGTGAGATCGAGGTCGTGGGTGTCTCGGACACCCCGTCCACCCCGGCCTGCGAGGAGTGGGCCGACTTCCGTGAGACCGGCCACGCGCACGCCATCGGCCAGTGCCTGCTCGGCCAGCTCGACGAGGAGTCGCGCAAGGACCATTTCGACCGGTATCCGGTCCAGGCCGTCACCCCTTACACCGTCGCGGATCTGAGGTCACTGGAAGAGCGGATCAGCTCCCTTGGCCGGATGCAGCCGGTTACGGAGCGTCAGGAGTATTCCTTGGGGACGGTGTGTGCGGCCATCCCGATCACTGCCGGCGACGTGGCCGCAACTATGGCGATTTCACTCCCTTTGCACCAGGAAGACCGATTGCGCTATGCGGTCGATCGACTACGGAGTGAAGTAGGCGCGCTGTTGAGCACCCTCTCGTTCTCTATCAGTATCTGAAAACTCACTCCTTGTGATCTGCTAGCGCTTCCACCACTCTTGTCAAGAGGGCTTGGGGGACCATTCCTGGCCACTTCCACTAGGGGTAGGCAATGCGCGAGTCGGTACAGGCAGAGGTCATGATGAGCTTCCTCGTTTCCGAGGAGCTCTCGTTCCGAATCCCGGTGGAACTCCGGTACGACGCCCGTGATCCCTACGCGGTCCGCCTGACGTTCCACCTGCCCGGAGACGCGCCCGTGACCTGGGCGTTCGGCCGGGAACTCCTCCTCGACGGCATCAACAAGCCGTGCGGTGACGGCGATGTGCACATCGCCCCCACGCAGCCCGAGGAACTGTCCGATGTCCACATCCGGCTCCAGGTCGGGGGTGACCGGGCCCTGTTCCGCGCCAGCGCGGCGCCGCTCGTCGCGTTCCTCGACCGCACAGACCGGATCGTTCCGCTCGGTCAGGAGCGCAATCTGGGTGACTTCGAGGAGAACCTCGACGAGGCGCTCGGCAAGATCCTCGCCGATTCCCGGCAGAACGAGCAGAACGCGGGCTGAGGGAGCCCCGAACCTCGCGCCGGAGCCGCCCCTATCGGCGCTTGCGCCGCCGGCCCCGGCCGCCGCGCCCCGGCCCGGAGGCCGGGGCGGCGGCTCCCGGCCGGTCGGCCGAGACCACCAGCGCGGCCAGCGCCGTGGTCACGGGGACCGAGGCCACGAGCCCGATCGAGCCCACGAGCGTCCGTACGATCTCCTCCGCGACCAGCTCGCTGTTGGCCACCGAACCCATGCTGCTGTTCGCGATCGAGAACAGCAGGAGGAGGGGCAGGGCGGCTCCCGCATAGGCGAGGACCAGGGTGTTGACCACCGACGCGATGTGGTCCCGGCCGATCCGGATGGCTGCCCGGTACAGGGCGCGCGGCCCCATCGACGGGTCGGCCTGATGGAGTTCCCAGACCGCCGAGGTCTGAGTGACCGTCACGTCGTCCAGTACGCCCAGCGATCCGATGATCACGCCTGCGAGCAGCAAACCGCTCATGTCGATGTCCGGGTAGAGCCCGTGGATCAGCCCGGTGTTGTCGTCGGTGTTGCCGCTGAGGAAGGCCCAGTCGATGAACAGGGAACCCAGCAGGCCGATCAACAGCAGTGAGACCAGTGTGCCGAGGACCGCCACAGAGGTCCGGGCGGTCAGGCCGTGACACATGTACAGGGCGATGAGCATGATCGCACTGGCTCCGACGACCGCCACGAGCAGTGGGTTGGAACCCTGCAGGATGGCCGGGAGGATGAAGAGGGTCAGCACTCCGAAACTGATGATCAGCGCGATCAGCGCGAACAGCCCGCGCATCCGGCCGACGAGGACGACGGCGACGGCGAAGATGGCGGCGAGCAGGGCCAACGGGAGCTTGCGGTTCACGTCGACCACGGAGTACTGGAGGTCGCGCGGCGCGTCCGGTGCGAAGGCGACCACCACCTCCTGCCCGTTCTCCAACTGCCGTGGTGCGCCCGGCTGGACGATCTCGACGAAGGTGCGGCCCTTGTCCGGACCCGAGCCGACCTCGACGGTGGCCTTCTTGCACTCGCCCGTCTGAGCGGCCTGGGCCTCACGGCCCTCGGGAGTGGAGGTGTCGCCGGTGGGCGGCACCTGCGCGGCGTTCACGGATTTGCAGTCGACCTGCTCGAGCGAGACGACCTTGCCCTGCTGCGTCTGGCGGTCGAAGCCGACCCCGCTGCGCTCGTGTGCGGGGGCGCCGCCGGGCCAGAGCACCACCATGCCGACGAGGACGGCGGTGGCGAAGGGGATCAGTACGGCCGCGATGACCTTGCGCAGGTGCTTCGAGACGGGTGCCGCCGGGCCGTGGCTGTGGCTGTGGGAATGGCCTGAGGCAGGTCCGTGACCTGAGTGTGCGTGGCCCGTGTGGCCAGTGGGCTCGTTGGGCTCGGTGGGGGGCTGCGGCGAGGACGTCACTGGCAGATCATCGCAAGAGATGAGGGGGCCCACTGTTCAGCACGCCACAGATGACGCTAGCGTGGGGGCACCTTTGCACAACGCGGGAGCTCGGAGCACCGGGCTGAGAGGGCGCTGATCACCGTACGCGATCACAAATGCGTACGGGAAGAGGCTGCGTCGACCGCCGAACCTGTTACCGGGTAATGCCGGCGTAGGGAGATCAGGTCTCATGACCATTCAGGACGCACGCACGCCTGCCGTCAGCCAGGACGCCGACGGCCAGACCGAGCGCCAGCCGGGCTGGCACAAGGGATACCTGGCGGGCTCCCGCCCCGACCTCCGGGTGCCGGTCCGTCAGGTCCACCTCACCAACGGCAAGGACGTGACGCTCTACGACACGTCCGGGCCGTACACCGACCCGCAGATCGAGACGGACGTCCGCCGGGGCCTCGCCCCGCTGCGCGAGAACTGGATCATCAGCCGCGGCGACACCGAGGAGTACGCGGGCCGTCCCGTGCGCCCCGAGGACGATGGCATCAAGCACACCTCGCCGCGCGGTGGCCTCAAGAACCTCGACGCGGTCTTCCCGGGCCGTCCCCGGCAGCCCCGCCGGGGCCGTGGCGGCGCCGCCGTCACGCAGCTCGCGTACGCCCGCCGGGGCGAGATCACCCCGGAGATGGAGTACGTCGCGATCCGCGAGAACGTCTCCCCCGAGGTCGTCCGCGAGGAGATCGCCGCAGGTCGGGCCGTGCTTCCGGCGAACGTGAACCACCCGGAGATCGAGCCGATGATCATCGGTAAGCGGTTCCTGGTGAAGGTCAACGCCAACATCGGCAACTCCGCGGTCACCTCCTCCATCGAGGAGGAGGTCGACAAGATGACCTGGGCGACCAAGTGGGGCGCCGACACGGTCATGGACCTCTCGACGGGCCGCAACATCCACACCACCCGCGAGTGGGTGCTGCGCAACTCCCCCGTCCCGATCGGTACCGTTCCGCTCTACCAGGCGCTGGAGAAGGTCGACGGCCGTGCCGAGGACCTGACCTGGGAGATCTACAAGGACACGGTCATCGAGCAGGCCGAGCAGGGCGTCGACTACATGACGGTCCACGCCGGCGTGCTGCTGCCCTACGTGCCCCTGACGGCCCGCCGCAAGACCGGCATCGTCTCGCGTGGCGGTTCGATCATGGCCGCGTGGTGCCTGGCGCACCACAAGGAGAACTTCCTCTACACGAACTTCGAGGAGCTCTGCGACATCCTCGCGACGTACGACGTCACGTACTCGCTGGGTGACGGCCTGCGCCCGGGCTCCATCGCGGACGCCAACGACGCGGCGCAGTTCGCGGAGCTGAAGACGCTGGGCGAGCTGAACACCATCGCCAAGCGGCACAACGTCCAGACGATGATCGAGGGCCCGGGACACGTCCCGATGCACAAGATCAAGGAGAACATCGACCTCCAGCAGGAGATCTGCGAGGAGGCGCCGTTCTACACGCTCGGCCCGCTGACCACGGACGTCGCGCCCGCGTACGACCACATCACCTCGGGCATCGGCGCGGCGATGATCGCCTGGTGGGGCACCGCGATGCTCTGCTACGTCACGCCCAAGGAGCACCTGGGCCTGCCCAACCGGGACGACGTGAAGACCGGTGTCATCACGTACAAGATCGCCGCGCACGCCGCCGACCTGGCCAAGGGCCACCCGGGTGCCCAGGAGTGGGACGACGCCCTGTCCGACGCGCGGTTCGAGTTCCGCTGGGAGGACCAGTTCAACCTGGCCCTCGACCCCGTCACGGCCCGTGAGTTCCACGACGAGACGCTTCCCGCGGAGCCGGCCAAGACCGCGCACTTCTGCTCCATGTGCGGCCCGAAGTTCTGCTCGATGAAGATCTCGCAGGACATCCGCCGTGAGCACGGCGGTGACCTGAAGGCCGACGAGATCCAGGCGGGCATGGCGGAGAAGTCCGCCGAGTTCGCGGCCTCGGGCAACCGGGTGTACCTGCCGCTGGCCGACTGACCGTCCCGTCCGGCGAGCACTGTCCTGGGAACTGGAGGGGGGTTTCCAGGGCAGTGCTCCGGTAGGGCCGGCCTCCGGCCGGGTGCCGGAATCCGCTATCTGGCAGGGTGTTGCCGGGTGCTTTGCCGGCCCGTGCTCGCGTCATAGAGTGCGGGCCCATGACCATGCGATACCGAATACTGGGCGGGACCGGCATCGAGGTGAGTGCGCACTGCCTCGGCACGATGATGTTCGGGGCAGTGGGTAACCCGGATCACGAGGACTGCGCGCGGATCATCCATGCCGCGCTCGATCAGGGCATCAACTTCGTGGACACCGCCGACATGTACTCCGGCGGGGAGTCCGAGGAGATCGTCGGGAAGGCCCTCAAGGGGCGGCGGGACGAGGTCGTACTCGCCACCAAGGTGCACTTCCACATGGGCGAGGGGGAGCCGGGGCAGGGCCGCAACCGCAGCGGGAACTCGCGGCGGTGGATCGTGCAGGCCGTCGAGGAGAGCCTGCGTCGGCTCGATACCGAGTGGATCGACCTCTACCAGGTACACCGGCCGGACCACGCCACGGACATCGAGGAGACGCTCTCCGTCCTCAGCGATCTGGTGCGGGCGGGCAAGATCCGGGCCTTCGGCTGTTCGACCTTCCCCGCCGAAGAGATCGTCGAGGCGCACCGCGTATCCGAGCGGCGGGCCCTGCCGCGCTTCCGGACCGAACAGCCCCCGTACTCGATCCTCGCCCGTGGGATCGAGGCCGACGTACTGCCGGTGGCCCAGCGCTACGGCATGGGCGTGATGACCTGGAGCCCCCTCGCGTCCGGGTTCCTCAGCGGCAAGTACCGGCTCGGCGAGCCCGTGGACATGACCCGGGGACGGGCGGCCCTGATGCCGGCCCGCTTCGACCCCTCGATCCCGGGCAACGTGACGAAGCTGGAGGCCGTCGAGCAGCTCGTCGAGGTGGCCGACTCCATCGGCTGTTCCCTGCCGGAGCTGGCCGTCGCCTTCCCGGTGGCGCACCCTGCCGTCACCTCGGTGATCATCGGGCCGCGGACCATGGATCAGCTGGAGTCGCTGATCAAGGGTGCCGGACTGGTTCTGGACGATGCAACGCTCGACCGGATCGACGAGATCGTCCCGCCGGGCCACAATGTCTACCACCCGGACGGGGCCTGGAAGCCGCCGGCTCTCACCGATGCCGCGCTGCGGCGGCGGCCCTTGGGGGACCGGGCCGCAGGGTAGCCCCGCGACGCGGGATCCGATGTTTCACGTGAAACAGCGAGGCGTGTTTCACGTGAAACATCCCAGGCAGGCGGGAGCGTAGACCGGCAGATACGGTACGCACGCAGACTGCGGGCGGCGTCAGGGGACTCGGCCGGGAAGTGCGGTCGTCACTCCGGCTCGTGATCAGGGCCGCCGAAGTCCGGGCTCGTGAAGTCCGGCGCGGAGTAGCCGGGCCGGTGACCCTGGGATGACGCGGTCCCCGGGCTGGTGAAGTCGGGCCGGGAGTATCCAAGGTTGGGGATGCGCCCGGCCCCTGGCGTACGGGGCGTCGGATATCCCGGACCCGCGCTCGGGTCGGCCAGGGCGTCCCTCAGGAACGGCATGATGCCCCGTTCCAGCAGGGCGTGCCGCCAGGCCTCCCGGGCGCGGGAGACCTCGTCGGGTATCGCCTCCGTCTCGTCGGCCGCCACCTCGGTCGAACTGTTGCGTACGGCCGTCACCAGCAGCCCGACCACCGCGAACAGCAGGGCGGCCGCGGTGAGTGCGCCGAAGAGCCAGCCGGCCGTCAGCATGGTGTCGGCGAAGGCGGGTTCGGGCTCCACCATCTTCAGGATGTAGCCCACGAGCAGGAAGATCAGCATGGCGGTGCCCGCCAGCACCGGCGCGAGGACCGCGACCACGGCGCTGACACCCGCACCACCGCCACTGCCCTGCTCGCCGTCCTCCTGCCCCGTCGTCCCAGGGGTGGACAGGAGTCCGTCGCGCCGTTCTCCGCGGACCTTCACGTAGTGGTCGTACTCGGCTGCGGCCGCAGCCGTCAGCAGCGCACTGGCCCCCATGGCCATCGTGCGCAGCTGTTCGGCGTTGAGCCGTTCCCCGAGGGTGGCTAGCTCGGGTCTTTCCGGTGCGGTGCGCAGCGCCTCGTCGAGGAGCCGATCGAACTCGGGCCGGTCTTCGGTCAGCAGGTGCGGAGCGCTGGTCATGTGCATCCCCCGATGCTCCGTAGAAGCCGGTATGCCCGCGTAGACCCGGGCGCCGGCACAAACGGAGGAGAGCCTGCTACGGATAGAGCGATGGTAGAGCGCACACGCCACAGGGTGACAGGGGCTTTCAGGAATTGGCCCCGTGTGAGAACGCTGCGTAATCCTCAGTCGTTCAGCGGAAGTTGCACGACCAGCAGCTTGCCCGCCATCGTGACCCCGCCGTCCATGGCGATGGCGAGCCCTTCCGCGTACACGTGAGGACCGTCCACCGCCTCAGGTCCGCGGGCCTCGTCGCCGTCCTCGGTGCCCACTTCGCCGAGCAGGTAGGGGATGGGGCTGTGCCCGTGGACCACGCGGCTGCCGCCGTAGGTGCCGAGCAGTTCGCGCACGGCCTGCGGGCCGGTGCCCTCGTCGCGGAAGGCGAACCGCTTGGTGAACTTGCGGAAGAGGTCCCAGGTGATGTCGGCGTCGTTGCGGTTGAGCAGTTCGTGGATGGTGTCGTTGACGTCCTCGACGGAGTCGCCGTAGTCGAGGTAGGCCGTGGTGTCGGAGTGCAGCAGCAGGTGGCCCTCCACCAGGACGGCCGCGTCCAGGCGGGACATCCACTGGAGGTGCACGTCCTGGAGGCGCTCCATGTCGGTGCGCTGGCCGCCGTTGAGGAGCCAGGCGGCCTGGAAGGTGGCGGTACCGGCGCCGGAGGAGACGGGGGTGTCGCCGAACCGCTTGGCGCCGATGAGCAGCAGTTCGTGGTTGCCCATGAGGGCCTTGCAGTAGCCGCCGGCGGCGGCGGCCTCGGCGGACAGCCGCATGACGAGGTCGATGACGCCGATCCCGTCGGGGCCGCGGTCGGTGAAGTCGCCGAGGAACCAGAGCCGGGCATTGCCGGCGGACCAGCGCCGGTCGGCGTCGATGAGGCCCTGGGCGTGGAGTTCGGTGACGAGCTCGTCGAGGTAGCCGTGGACGTCGCCGACGACGTACAGCGGACCCGGACCGGCCGCCTCCGCCTCCTGGGGGACGTACTGGACCTGGACGGTGTCGCCGGGCCCGCCGAGTGCGCCGCGGCCGATGACGGGCAGGTCGCGCTGGGTCGGCGTGTAGCCCTCGGGGTCGCTCTCCTCGGGGTCCTGGCTCATTGCGTGCACCGGTTCCGCGACGGGCTGCGGAGCCGGAGGTGCCGGGGGCGCGCTCGTCTCCGGGGCATAGCGGGGCTGCGGGGGTACGGACCGGGCGCCCTCGTAGTACGCCGGGTACTCGCCGTACACGGGCGCCTCGCCGGGAAGCCCGGTGGATACGGCGTACGGGGCGGGTTCGTTGACCGGAACCCGGAAGTCCCGCAGCGTCTCCGTCCGCATCGCGGGTCCCTGACCGGCCCCCTGAGTCATCGACCCCTCCACCACCGTCGCGCTGCCGTACACCTGCGGACCCTCCTGACCTCCGGGGCGGAGGGTCCGTGATGTCGTGCGCCCATCATAGGAATGCGGTTCGCGCTCTGTGACGCACCAGGGGTGGTGAATCCTTTGCGGAGCCGTTCCTTCCTGCCGTTTTCTCCCGATATCGGTGCTGCGGAAATCTTGAGTGGGACCTCAGTCGGGCTGGTGGGGGCGGTCTGGCGGTCAGTCCTTCGCCGGGGAGCGGGGTGGACTGACGGTCGTACGGGGCTGCCTGCGCTGCGAGGAGGTACGGATGATCAGCTCGGTCGGGACGACCTGTTCGACGGGACGTCCGGTGTCCACTCCCTCGATGGCGTCGATCAGCAGCTGGACGACGGCGGTTCCGATGCGGCGGGGCTTGAGGGAGAGGGTGGTGATGGGCGGTTCGGTGTTGGCGTACACGGTGGACTCGCTGCAGCACACGAGCAGCAGGTCCTCGGGGACGCGCAGGCCGTAGCGCCGCGCGGCGGCGAGCAGGTCGGTGCCGTTGGGGTCGAAGAGACCGTAGACGGCGTCCGGGCGGTCGGGGCGGGCGAGCAGCCGGTCGGCTGCGACGGCGCCCGCGCACGGGTCGTGGGCGGGGTAGGACTCGTAGACGGGGTCCTGGCCCACGCGCTCGCACCAGTTGAGGTAGGCGGTGGTGGAGAGACGGGTGTAGGTATCGGTGGTGGTGCCGGTCAGCAGGCCGATCCTGCGGGCCCCGGCGGCGGCGAGGTGGTCGAGCAGGCCCAGTACGGCGGCCTCGTGGTCGTTGTCCACCCACGCGGTGACGGGGAGGGAGCCGGCCGGTCGGCCGTCGGAGACCACGGGCAGGCCCTGGCGGACCAGTTCGGTGACGACAGGATCATGGTCGGAGGGGTCGATGACGACGGTGCCGTCGAGGGCGACGTTGGACCACACGTCGTGTCGGGAGGTGGCGGGGAGGATGACGAGGGCGTAGCCACGGGCCAGTGCGGCGGAGGTGGCGGCCCTGGCCATCTCGGCGAAGTAGGCGAATTCGGTGAAGGTGAAAGGTTCATCCCCGTACGTCGTCACGGTCAGGCCGATGAGACCCGACTTGCCGGTACGGAGGGTGCGAGCGGCGGCGGACGGGCGATAGCCCAGCCGGTCGGCGACTTCGCGAACGTGGCGGCGGGTGGCGTCCGGCAGCCGTCCCTTGCCATTGAGCGCGTCGGAGACGGTTGTGATGGAGACGCCTGCCGCGGCGGCGACGTCCCTGATGCCGGCCCGGCCCTGTCGGCCGGCGGCCCGCCGGGTGGTCTCGGTCCGGCTCACCTGATGCTTCCCTGCTGCTGTCATGGCGAGCCGATAGTAGGGCTCGGTGGGGTGGGTGGTCCGGGTGCATATGCACGCGTTGACAGGCAGGTTTCTGCATGGTTCGCCACCCCCAATGACCTTGGAAATGAAGGTATTTGATCGCGCAGGGGGGTCTTGGCCCGTGTCGGCGGGTACGAGCATGCCAAAACGGTGTGGTCTCGGGACGGTCTCAACTCACCTGCACGAGGGACGCGCGCCACGGCGCGGGCCACCGGCGCGCGCATATATGCGCGCGCTCCCCCACATTCCTGGCGCCCCCATTCTCGGGAAGGCGGAATCCTCATAAGGTGAGCAGTATTGAGTCGACGGCGACGTCGTACGGGACGGTCGAGGAGGACCTGCGGTGAGCGAGAAGAGCCCGAAGCTGCGCGCCGAGCTGGACGGCATTCCGACATACAAGCCCGGCAAGCCCGCGGCCGCGGGCGGGGCCGTTGCGTACAAGCTGTCCTCGAACGAGAACCCGTACCCGCCGCTGACGGGGGTACTGGAGACCGCGGTCGCGGCGGCCGGGAACTTCAACCGGTACCCGGACATGGCCTGCACCGGCCTGGTGAACGAGCTCGCGGAGCGGTTCGGGGTGCCGGTCGAGCACATTGCCACCGGCACCGGCTCGGTGGGCGTGGCCCAGTCGCTGATCCAGTCGACGGCCGGCCCGGGCGACGAGGTCATGTACGCCTGGCGCTCCTTCGAGGCGTACCCGATCATCACGCAGATCTCTGGTGCGACCTCCGTGCGGGTACCGCTGACGGACGGGGACGTGCACGACCTGGACGCGATGGCCGAGGCGATCACCGAGCGGACCCGGCTGATCTTCGTCTGCAACCCCAACAACCCCACGGGCACCGCCGTACGCCGTGCCGAGCTGGAGCGGTTCCTGGACCGGGTGCCCTCCGACGTCCTGGTGGTGCTGGACGAGGCCTACCGCGAGTTCGTACGCGACGCGGACGTGCCGGACGGCATCGAGCTGTACCGCAGCCGTCCGAACGTGGCGGTGCTGCGCACGTTCTCCAAGGCGTACGGGCTGGCCGGCCTGCGGGTCGGGTTCGCGGTGGCGCACGAGCCGGTGGCCGCGGCGCTGCGCAAGACGGCGGTGCCCTTCGGCGTCAGCCAGCTCGCCCAGGACGCGGCGGTCGCCTCGCTGCGTGCGGAGGACGAGCTGATGGGCCGTGTCGGGGCGCTGGTGTGCGAGCGCAACCGGGTCCACGAGACGCTGCTCGCGCAGGGCTGGACGGTCCCGGACACTCAGGCGAACTTCGTCTGGATGCGGCTGGGGGAGAGGACCGCCGACTTCGCGGCGGCCTGCGAGAAGGCCGGTGTGGTGGTCCGGCCCTTCGCCGGCGAGGGCCTGCGGGTCACGATCGGTGAGACCGAGGCGAACGACCTCTTCCTGCACACGGCCGAGGCGTTCTTCAAGGAGCTGTAGGGCGGTCGGCCCCGTCCGGGGCCGCTACGCCAGTTCCACGCGGACCGGGTCGCCGTCGCGGACGGTGGACAGCAGGCGGGCGTCGCCGTCGAACGAGCCGAGCACGTTGCACGGGCTCGCCAGGCGGCTCTCGCCTCCGCGCGAGATGGGCGTCGGGCCGTAGGGGAGCGCGAGCGCGTCGCCCTCGGTCCAGAAGGCGACCGTGCCGGGCTCGACGACCTGCTGGGCGTCGTGTTCCAGCGCCACGGAGACGCCGGTGTCGAAGTAGACCTCCTCGCCCCAGGTGTTCGCCGAGGCAGAGATCGGAAGGGCCTCGGCCAGCGCCTTGCTGGTCGGGGTCTCGTCGAGGGTTGCGGTGAGCTGGCCCGCGGGCCAGGAGATTCGTATCTGCATGAGCCGTATTCAACAATCTGTTGAATTTATTGGCTAGAGGACCCCCGCCTGATTGCCCCGGATGCCGGTAGGACATAATGCTTGTGAATGTGAACGCGTTCACAAGCTGTCTTGGTTCCTCCCGGATTGTGCGGGATGAGACAGGCAGACTGCCGCTCTGACCACGGCGACCGAAGGAGACGACGACGTGGACCTGGCTTTGGCGCCGGAGACGCTGGCGCGATGGCAGTTCGGCATTACCACCGTCTACCACTTCCTGTTCGTCCCGCTGACGATCTCCCTTGCCGCGCTCACGGCAGGGCTGCAGACCGCATGGGTGCGCACCGAGAAGGAGAAGTACCTCAGGGCCACGAAGTTCTGGGGAAAGCTTTTCTTGATCAATATCGCGATGGGTGTCGTCACCGGCATCGTCCAGGAGTTCCAGTTCGGCATGAACTGGTCCGACTACTCGCGATTCGTCGGTGACGTCTTCGGGGCCCCGCTGGCCTTCGAAGCGCTGATCGCCTTCTTCTTCGAGTCGACCTTCATCGGCCTGTGGATCTTCGGCTGGGACAAGCTGCCCAAGAAGATCCACCTGGCCTGCATCTGGATGGTGTCCATCGGGACCGTCCTGTCGGCCTACTTCATCCTCGCCGCCAACTCCTGGATGCAGCACCCCGTCGGGTACCGCATCAACGAGGAGCGGGGACGGGCCGAGCTCACCGACTTCTGGCTCGTGCTCACCCAGAACACGGCGCTCACCCAGTTCTTCCACACCATCACGGCCGCCTTCCTCGTCGGCGGCGCGTTCATGGTCGGCATCGCCGCCTTCCACCTGGCGCGCAAGAGGCACATCCCGGTGATGCGGACCTCGCTGCGGCTCGGCCTGACCGTGATGATCATCGCCGGTCTGGGCACCGCCATCAGCGGTGACCTGCTCGGCAAGGTGATGTACAAGCAGCAGCCCATGAAGATGGCCGCCGCCGAGGCGCTCTGGGACGGCGAGGCGCCGGCGCCCTTCTCGGTCTTCGCGTACGGCGATGTCGACAAGGGCCACAACAAGGTCGCGATAGAGATCCCCGGCGTGCTGTCCTTCCTGGCCAACGGCGACTTCACCTCCTTCGTCCCCGGGATCAACGACGTCAACAAGGCCCAGCAGGAGAAGTACGGCCCCGGCGACTACCGGCCCAACATCGCCGTCGCCTACTGGGGCTTCCGGTGGATGATCGGCTTCGGCATGGCCTCGCTCGGCGTCGGAGCGCTGGGCATGTGGCTGACGCGCAGGAAGTTCCTGCTGCCGCGGGGGCTGCGGACCGGGGAGGACGAAGTCCCGCACCTGGTCCTCTTCAAGAGCGCGCTGAGCCCCAAGTTCGCCAAGTGGTACTGGATCCTCGCGCTGTGGACCATGGGCTTCCCGCTGATCGCCAACTCCTGGGGCTGGATCTTCACCGAGATGGGACGCCAGCCGTGGGTGGTCTACGGAGTCCTGCGCACCCGTGACGCGGTCTCGCCCCACGTCTCCCAGGGCGAGGTGCTCACCTCGATGATCGGCTTCACGCTGCTCTACGCCGTACTCGCGGTGATCGAGGTCAAGCTCCTCGTGAAGTACGTCAAGGCCGGGCCGCCCGAGCTCACCGAGGCCGACCTCAACCCGCCCACCAAGATCGGCGGGGACGACAAGAACCCTGACCGGCCGATGGCCTTCTCGTACTGAGGCTGAGGGGACCACACCATGCAACTCCATGACGTCTGGTTCGTGCTCATCGCCGTCCTGTGGACCGGCTACTTCTTCCTGGAGGGCTTCGACTTCGGAGTCGGCGTACTGACCAAGCTGCTCGCCCGCGACCGCAAGGAGAAGCGGGTCCTGATCAACACGATCGGGCCCGTGTGGGACGGCAACGAGGTATGGCTGCTCACGGCCGGCGGTGCGACCTTCGCCGCCTTCCCCGACTGGTACGCCACCCTGTTCTCCGGCTTCTACCTGCCCCTGCTGCTCATCCTGGTCTGCCTGATCATCCGCGGCGTCGCCTTCGAGTACCGGCACAAGCGTCCCGAGGACCGGTGGCAGACCAACTGGGAACACGCGATCTTCTGGACCTCGCTGATCCCCGCGTTCCTGTGGGGCGTGGCCTTCGCCAACATCGTGCGCGGCGTGAAGATCGACCAGGACATGGAGTACGTCGGCAGCCTCTTCGACCTGCTCAACGTCTACTCGATCCTCGGCGGCCTGGTCACCCTCACCCTGTTCACCTTCCACGGCGCGGTCTTCACCTCGCTCAAGACGGTCGGTGACATCCGGGACCGCTCGCGCGCACTGGCCACCCGGCTCGGCGCGGTCACGGCCGTGCTGGCACTCGTCTTCCTGATCTGGACCCAGGTCTCGCGCGGCGACGGCAAGAGCCTGATCGCCATGGCCGTCGCCGTGGTGGCGCTGGTCGCGGCACTCGGCTTCAACCTGGCGGGCCGTGAGGGCTGGTCGTTCGCACTGTCCGGGATCACCATCGCGGCGGCCGTGGCGATGCTCTTCCTGACGCTCTTCCCGAACGTCATGCCGTCCTCGCTGGACGACGCCTGGAACCTCACGGTCACCAACGCCTCGTCCAGCCCCTACACCCTGAAGATCATGACCTGGTGCGCGGGAGTGGCCACACCGCTCGTCCTGCTCTACCAGGGCTGGACGTACTGGGTGTTCCGCAAGCGGATCGGGACGCAGCACATCGTCGATGTGCACTGACGTACTGGATGCGCTGAGGTCCTCGGTGCACCGAGGACCTCGGACGACTGACCCGCCGGTTCGGACGACTCACCCGCCGGTCTGGCCCTGCCCTGTCTTGGGGGATGTTTCACGTGAAACCGATCGATCCGCGTCTGCTTCGGTACGCCCGCTCCACCCGCCTCTTCCTGGGGGCCGTGGTCGCCCTGGGTCTGGCCGGGGCGGGCCTGGTCGTCGGTCAGGCGATGCTGATCGCCGAGATCGTGGTCGGCGCCTTCGAGGAGGGCCTGGACGGTGAAGCGCTCCGGACGCCACTGCTGCTGCTCGCGGCCGTGGCGCTCGGGCGGGGGCTGATCGCCTGGCTGACGGAGCTCGCCGCGCACCGGGCGGGCGCGGCGGTCAAGTCGGAGCTGCGTGGCCGGCTGCTGGAGCGGGCGGCGGAGCTGGGTCCGGGCTGGCTGACCGGTCAGCGGACCGGGTCCCTGGTCGCGCTGGCCACCCGTGGCGTGGACGCCCTCGACGACTACTTCTCCCGCTATCTGCCCCAGCTGGGGCTCGCGGTGGTCGTACCGGTGGCGGTACTCGCCCGGATCGTCACCGAGGACTGGGTCTCGGCGGCCATCATCGTGGTCACGCTGCCCCTGATTCCCCTGTTCATGGTCCTCATCGGGATGGCCACCCAGTCCCGGATGGACCGTCAGTGGCGACTGCTGTCCCGGCTGTCGGGACACTTCCTCGACGTGGTGGCCGGACTTCCGACGCTGAAGGTGTTCGGGCGGGCCAAGGCGCAGGCCGAGTCGATCCGCAAGATCACCGACGACTACCGGCGCGCGACGATGCGGACCCTGCGCATCGCCTTCCTCTCGTCCTTCGCCCTGGAGCTGCTGGCGACCCTCTCGGTGGCGCTGGTGGCCGTGACCATCGGCATGCGGCTGGTCCACGGGGAACTGGACCTCTACACGGGCCTGGTCATCCTGATCCTGGCCCCCGAGGCCTACCTGCCGTTGCGCCAGGTGGGGGCCCAGTACCACGCCGCCGCGGAGGGGCTGTCGGCCGCGGAGGAGATCTTCGCGGTCCTGGAGACCCCGGTCGCGGCTCCGGCCGGTGAGAAGGTGTTGCCGGCCGGCACCCCGTTGCGGATCGAGATCGAAGGGGTCGCCGTCCGGTACGAAGGACGGGGCGAGGACTCCCCCGGGCCCGTCTCCCTGACGGTGGAGCCCGGGGAGTGCGTGGCCCTCACCGGCCCGAGCGGCGTGGGCAAGTCCACCCTGCTCCAGGTGCTGCTGGGGTTCGTGACACCCAGCGCAGGGCGGGTCCGGGTCGCAGGCGTGGACCTGGCCGATCTGGCCCCGGCGCAGTGGCACGAGCGGATCGCCTGGGTGCCGCAGCGGCCGCACCTGTTCGCCGGGACGATAGCCGAGAACGTGCGGCTGGCCAGGGCGACGGCCTCCGACGCCGAACTGGAAGCGGCCCTGAGGGACGCCGGGGCGTGGGAGTTCGTGGCCGCCCTGCCGCGCGGGGCGCAGACCCTGCTGGGCGAGGGCGGCGTGGGGCTGTCCGCCGGACAGCGACAGCGCCTGGCCCTGGCGCGGGCGTTCCTGGCCGACCGGCCGGTGCTCCTGCTGGACGAGCCGACGGCGGCTCTCGACGGGGAGACCGAGGCGGGCATCGTGGACGCGGTCCGGCGGCTGGCCGTGGGGCGGACCGTGGTGCTGGTGGTGCACCGGCCGGCCCTGCTCGCCGTCGCCGACCGGGTGGTGGCCATGACGGCGGGTCGCTCCACAGCACCGGGGCCCGAGGCCGACCGGCCTCACCGCGCCCTCCCCGCAGCCGGGTCTGTGACGGCCCGGGACCCTGGGGAGTGGATCCTCGGCGCCGCGCCCGAGAAGGCACGCGCCGGCGGGGGAACGGACGCGGGCGGGACCGATCCGCTGCGCCGGGTGCGGGCCGTGGCCCAGGCGTGGCAAGGCCGCTTCCGGCTGGGGCTGTTGCTCGGGGCGCTGGCCGTCGGGTGCAGCGTCGGGCTGATGGCCGTGTCCGGGTGGCTCATCTCGCGGGCCTCCGAACAGCCGCCCGTGCTCTACCTGATGGTGGCCGTCACCGCCACCCGCGCCTTCGGACTGGGCCGTGCGGTCTTCCGGTACGCCGAGCGGCTCGTCTCGCACGACGCCGTGCTGCGGATGCTCGCCGACCTGCGGGTGTCGGTCTACCGGCGGCTGGAGCGGATCGCGCCCGCCGGGCTGCGCGAGCACCGGCGGGGGGATCTGCTGGCCCGGCTGGTGGCCGACGCCGACGCCTTGCAGGACTACTGGCTGCGCTGGCTGCTGCCGCTGGGCACCGCCGTGCTGGTCGGCACCGGATCCGTGGCCTTCACCGCGTGGCTGCTGCCCGGGGCCGGAGCCGTCCTCGCCGTCGGACTGCTGGCCGCAGGCATCGGGGTGCCGCTGGTCAGCGGGGCGTGCGCCCGCCGTGCGGAGCGCAGGCTCGCGCCCGCGCGGGGCGAGCTCGCCACCCGGGTGGCCGATCTGCTCACGGGTACTGCGGAACTGACCGTCGCCGGCGCCCTGGAGGACAGGAAGAACCGCGCGCGGCGGAGTGATGTAGTGCTGACGGCCATCGCCGCGCGGGGGGCGGCCGCCACCGGGCTGGGCAGCGGACTGTCCGCGCTGGTCTGCGGGCTCACGGTGGTGGCCGCCGCGGCCGTTGCCGCGAGCGCGGTTCACGCGGGGCGGCTGTCCGGGGTGGCCATGGCCGTCGCCGTACTGACTCCCCTGGCAGCCTTCGAGGCGGTCAACGGGCTTCCGCTCGCGGTCCAGTACCGCCAGCGGGTGCGCCGTAGCGCCGAGCGGGTCTACGAGGTCATCGACGCCCCGGTCCCGGTCGCCGAGCCCGAAGAGGCGGACCGGATGCCCGCCGAGGCCTTCCCGCTGCGGCTGACGGGGCTCGCCGCCCGGCACCCCGGCCAGGAACGGGACGCGCTGCACGGGCTGGACCTCACCCTGGAGGCCGGCCGCCGCATCGCCGTCGTCGGTCCCTCGGGCTCGGGCAAGACCACGCTGGCCCAGGTCCTGCTGCGCTTCCTGGACCCGCGTGACGGCTCGTACACCCTGGGCGGGACGGATGCGCGGCTGCTCGACGGCGACGACGTACGGACCGTCGTCGGCCTCTGCGCCCAGGACGCGCACCTCTTCGACAGCTCGGTACGGGAGAACCTGCGGCTGGCCCGGACCGGGGCGAGCGAGGAGGAGCTGCGGGAGGCGCTGGCCGCGGCCCGGCTGCTGGAGTGGGCCGACGGGCTGCCGGACGGGCTGGACACCCTGGTCGGCGAGCACGGTGAGCGGATCTCCGGCGGCCAGCGCCAGCGCCTGGCCCTGGCCCGGGCCCTGCTCGCCGACTTCCCCGTACTGGTCCTGGACGAGCCGGCCGAGCACCTGGACCTGGCCACGGCCGACGCCCTGACCGCGGATCTGCTGGCCGCCACCGTGGGGCGTACCACCGTGCTGATCACGCACCGGCTGGCAGGTCTGGAGGCGGTCGACGAGGTGCTCGTACTGGACCGCGGGGCGGTCGTGCAACGTGGTGCGTACGCGGAGCTTGCGGAGGTGGAGGGGCCGCTGCGGCGGCTGCTGGAACGGGAGAGGGCGGCTGGCGGGAGCGTGGCCGAGTTTCACCAGGCCGACTTTCCTCGCTAAAGGGGACTAACTAGGCTCAAGAGCATGTCAGTGCAGGAGTCGCCGCAACCGTCGGATCCGCCCCCGGGAACGCCGGATCCCCTGGAGGCCGCCACCCAGGCCACCAGGAGTCTCCAGGGCCTTTCCACCGAGCTCACGGCCCGGGTGCCGCAACTGCTGGAGGCCATGAGGTCGGTCGGTACCGGACTGGAACTGCACTCCACACTGGACCGCATCTGCGAGACCGCGGCCGAGCTTGCCGACGCCCGCTACGCGGCGATCGGTGTCGTGGACACCGAGGGCCGCGGGCTTTCGGACTTCGTCACCTACGGGATCAGCTCCGAACTCGCCCGGAAGATCGGCCACCGTCCGGACGGGAAGCGGGGACTGCTGGGCGCCCTGATCTCGCATCAGGACACGGTGCGCCTCGCCGATCTGACCAAGGACCCGCGCTCGGCCGGATTCCCGCAGCACCACCCGCCGATGAGGAGCTTCCTCGGCGTTCCGATCAAGGTGCAGGGAGAGATCTTCGGCAACCTCTACCTCGCCGAGAAGAACGGTGGCGGCGAGTTCAACGACTACGACGTCCACATGGTCAGGGTGCTGGCGACCGAGGCGGGCATCGCCATCGGCAACGCCCGGCTCTACGAGGCCGCCACCCAGCGTGAACGCTGGATCGACGGCTCGGTGGCCGTCACCACCGCCCTGCTGTCCGGTGGGGACGCGGACGACGCCCTCGTGGTGGTCGCGGAGCAGGCGCGCCGCCTGGCGGACTCCTCCGCGGGAATCGTGATGCTGCCGGCCGAGGAGGGTGGGATGGAGATCGTCGCCGTCTCCGCCGAGAACCCGGCAACCTCGCTGGGCGTGGTGATCCCGGCCGAGAGCCCGGTGGTGGAAAGACTGCTGCACGGCGAGCCGGTCTTCGTCGACGACGCCGCGTCCGACCCCCGGATGACCAGCAAGCTCACCAGCCAGTACGGGCCCTGCATGATGCTGCCGCTGCACAGCGGCGGACGGGTGCTGGGCGCCCTTGTCACCCCCAGGGCCCGTGGCGCGCGTCCCTTCAGCGAGGCCGAGCGGACCCTGGCCACGCAGTTCGCCTCCCAGGCGGCGCTCGCCCTGATGATGGCCGAGGCCCAGCGCGACCGGGAGCGGCTCGCCGTGTTCGAGGACCGCGACCGGATCGCCCGCGATCTCCATGACCTGGTCATCCAGCGGCTGTTCGCCACCGGGATGATGCTGGAGGGGGCCCAGCGCCGGTCCATCGTCCCCGAGGTCCGTGACGGGGTCGGCAAGGCCGTGGACGAGCTGGACGTGACGATCCAGGAGATCCGCACCGCGATCTTCGCCCTCCAGCAGGGCCCGGCGGAGGCCCCCTCAGGGCTGCGCACCCGGGTACTGCGGGAGATCAACATGGCGGCCGTACCGCTGGGCTTCAAGCCCGCACACCGCTTCCTCGGCCCGATCGACGCGGTCGTCGGCGAGCTGGTGGGCAAGAACCTGATCGCGGCGCTCCGCGAGGCCCTGTCGAATGCCTTCCGGCACGCGGACGCCTCACGGATCGAGGTGGTGGTGGACTCCACCATCACCCTGGCCGACGGGCGCCCGGGCGTGCGGCTCGAGGTCGCCGACGACGGGGTGGGCATCCCGGAGGGCGGACGGCGCAGCGGGCTGCGGAACCTGCGGCGCCGGGCCGAGTCCCTGGGAGGCGCGAGCTCGTACGGCCCGGGCATCGGCGAGGACGGCGGCGGCACCACGCTGGTGTGGGAGGCCCCGCTCTGAGCCGTGGGCGCCCAGTCAGGCCTGCTGCTGCTCCTGCTTGGGTTCCGGCTCGTGCTCCTGCCGGCGTTCCTGCCGGCGGGCGATGCGTTCCGCCAGGATGCGCTCGATGACCAACGCGACGCCGTCCTCGTTGTTGGCCGTCGTACGGCCGGAGGCGGCGGCGATCACATCCGGGTGGGCGTTGCCCATGGCGTACGAGGTGCCTGCCCAGCCGAGCATCTCGACGTCGTTGGGCATGTCCCCGAAGGCGACCACTTCGTCGGGCGAGATCCCGCGCTCCGCGCAGCACAGCGCCAGGGTGCTCGCCTTGGAGACGCCCTGCCCGCTGATCTCCAGCAGGGAGGTCGGGCTGGAGCGGGTGATCGAGGCGTACTGGCCGGCGGCGGAGCGGGCCAGCGTCAGGAACTCGTCGGGGGCGAGCTCGGCGTGGTGCGCGAGCAGCTTGAGCACGGGTGCGGCGCTGCCGTCCGTGTCCTCGTGCAGCAGTTTCTCGGCGGTGGCGATGTTCGCTCCCGCGTCCTTGAAGAACGGCGGGTACTCGGGCTCGTAGTTGATCCCGGTGGTCAGCTCGACGGCGAAGGAGGTGCCGGGAGCGGCCGCGCGCAGAGCATCCACGACGGCCAGAGCGGATGCCCGGGGAAGGGCCCTGACCTGCACGAACTCCCGTCCGGCATGGAGGTCTACCACTGCGGCGCCATTGGCGCAGATCGCCAGGCCGTGGCCGTGGACGTGATCGCTGACCACGTCCATCCAGCGGGCCGGGCGCCCGGTGACGAAGAAGACCTCGATCCCGGCCTCCTCGGCGGCGGCGAGCGCGGCGACGGTGCGGAGCGAGACGGACTTGTCGTCGCGCAGCAGGGTGCCGTCGAGGTCGGTGGCGATGAGCCGGGGTGCGGGGGTTGGCCCGTCCGGGCGCTGGGGAGCCGAGGTCACGCTCCATCTTCGCCCATGGGTCCGCACGACAGGACCATGATCGGAAAGACCTGGCCGAGTGGCCGGTGTTTCACGTGAAACATCGGCGCGCGGACGGCGACGCCGAGGGCGATGTTTCACGTGAAACACGATCGGTGCCTGGGGCGCCGTAGGCTCGAAGGCATGAAATTGCGCCTGAGCACGGTGATCCTTCCTGTACGTCCGTGGCACAAGGGAGGCAGCGACCAGTGGGTACGGGCCGAGGAGCTCGGCTTCCACGCCGCTTACACCTACGACCATCTGTCCTGGCGGACCTTCCGTGACGGCCCGTGGTTCGGGGCGGTACCGACCCTGACCGCGGCAGCGGCCGTAACCGACCGGCTGCGCCTGGGCACGCTGGTCACCTCGCCGAACTTCCGGCACCCGGTGACCCTCGCCAAGGAGCTCATCAGCCTGGACGACATCTCCGGCGGGCGCATCACCCTCGGCATCGGGGCGGGCGGCAACGGCTTCGACGCCAGCGCGCTGGGCCAGGAGCCCTGGACCCCGCGCGAGCGCGCGGACCGCTTCGCCGAGTTCGTGCCGCTGCTGGACCGGCTGCTGACCGAGGGGGCGGTGAGCCACTCCGGCGACTTCTACTCGGCGGAGGAGGCGCGCAACATCCCCGGTTGCGTCCAGCGGCCCAGGCTGCCCTTCGCCGTAGCCGCGACCGGCCCGCGCGGCCTGAAGCTCGCCGCGCGCTACGGGCAGGCGTGGGTGACGACCGGCGACCCGAAGATCTTCGAGGAGGGCACCCCGGAGCAGTCGGTGGAGGCCATCCGCGGCCAGGTCGACAAGCTCGGCAAGGCGTGTGCGGAGGCAGGCCGGGACGTGGCCGAGCTCGACAAGATCCTGCTCACGGGGTTCACCCCCGACCGGGGGCGCCCGCTGGAGTCCGTGGACGCCTTCGTCGACTTCGCCGGCCGCCACCAGGAGCTCGGGTTCACCGAGCTGGTGATCCACTGGCCGATCCCCGACTCGGACTTCGCCGCCGACCAGGGCGTCTTCGAGCGGATCGCCACCGAGGCCCTGTCCCAGCTGCGCTGAGCGGGCCCCCACCGCTGTAGCTGCCGCCGCCGCTCCTTGGAGAGGCGGCGGCAGCGGACGGTGTCAGGACGAGGCGCGCAGCAGCTGTTGCGCGGTGCGTTCGGCGCTCTGCAGCAGCCACTCCGGTGCGGCGCCCTCGGGCAGGGCCCGGACCTCGTCCGCCAGCGCCGAGACCCGGGCGGCGCCGGCTTCGGGCCGGCCCAGCTCGCGCTCGGTCCAGGCGGCGTTGTTCACGCACTGGTACCGGGCCTCCAGCTGGTCCGGGCCGAGCTCCGCGTGGAGCGCGGCGGCCCGGTCCCAGAGCAGGATCTCCTCCAGCCGCAGTGCCTCCAGCTCCGCCGCGCTCAGCGGTTCGGCGGCTGAGGAGTCCCGGTCTTCCTCCGCTTCCTCCCCGTGCTGGTCCTCGTACGCGCAGACGCGCCGGTCGAGGACCTGCGCCAGCTGGTTCCAGGTCTCGGCGAGCTCGGCCCGCGCCTCGCGGTCGCCGGGAACGCCGGCCAGTGCGGTGGTCAGCACCTCCGCCGCCTCGTCCATCCGGGCCCGAGCCCCCGCCACCGCCGCGTTGTCGACTCCGTCGCGCAGCCCCAGCCAGGCCAGCGAACGCAGGATCCGCACCTCGGCGACCGGCGCGTCCTTCGACCGCCGGCGCAGTGCGAGGGCCCGCTCGTACGCGGCGACCGCCTCCGGCACCAGCCGCGCCTCGGAGAGCTGATCGGCAGCCGCCTGGGCGAAGCCCGCCTGCGGACGCGGGTCCTCCCAGTGCTCGGCCAGCTCCGCCGCCAGCAGGTACTGCTCCGCCGCGCCCCGGGCGTCCCTCAGCTCGCGCAGCAGATCGCCCAGGAACTCCCGTACGGAGACGGCCTGGCCCTCGCCGTGCTCCAGCAGGTCCGGCAGCGTCGACTGCAGCACCTCGGCCGCCTCGGCGGTGCGGCCCTCGCGGGCGTGGCACCGGGCGAGCAGCAGCCGGGCCTGGGCCCCGCCGTCGGAGGTGAGCCCGGCCAGGTCGAACCAGTGCGCCGCCTCCAGGGCGTGCCCGGCGGCTTCCGTATCCGCCGCGCTCCGCCGCAGCAGGATGTCGGCCAGGGTGAGCCGTACGACGCCCTGCGCCTCGGCGTCGGTCACCTCGGCGGCGTGTGCGAGCCCTGCCCGGGCCGCCTCCTCCGCTTCCGCGGGGCGGTCCAGCGACATCAGCACACCGGCCCGCAGCACCAGCGGGTCCACGGCGAGCCACGGCCGTCCCGCCGCGACCGACCGTTCGGCGGACACGGCGAGCAGTCCCACGGCACGCTCCGCCTCGCCCTGCGACAGGGCGAGGCGGCCGAGCATCTCCTCGGCCTCCGCCGCCACGTCGGGCAGGGCCGGCGCGTAGGCGTCGACGAAGGCGCTGAGCTCGGCGGTCAGTTCGCCGTGCGCGTGCTGCGGGTCGTGTGAGTGTTCGTGCCCGTGCCCGTGGGAGGGCCCGTGCTCGTGGCCGTCGTGGTCCGGTGCCGCGTCGAGCGAGCGCAGGTAGGACTCCACCCGGATCGCGGTCAGTTCCGCCAACGCGATCCGCCGGGTCCGCAGCGGCTCGTCCGAGTCCAGCGCCTCTGCGGCGCGCAGGGCGACGGCCAGCAGTTTCCGCACTTCCCCCGCCCCGGCCCCGGACTGCGCGGCCACGGTCGCCAGCCGCAGCTCGGCCAGGGCGGCGCGCTCCGCCAGACCCGCCTCCCGGTAGCCGTCGCGTACGCCCGCCAGCAACCGCGCGGCCTCGCCGGACCCGGCCCGCGCAGCCGCCAGGGCCCGGTGGTCCGCCACATCGGTTGCGACCAGCGGGTCCGCCCCGGCCTCGGGGCGCAGGGCCACCTCGGCCCACAGCGTGTCCGCGCCGGGGTGCCCGAGGTCGCGTGCCGCCCGGGCCCGCTCCACCAGCTCCGCGAAGCCCTCGGCCGACCCCGGCGCGGAGGCCTTCCGTACGGGCGCGGACGCCGTCCGCGCCAGCGCCGTGCTGCGCACACCCAGCGGCAGGGCGTCGAGCAGCGGGGTCCGCCCGATGCGTTCGACGAGCCGGTCCGAGACCCGGGTGGTGCCGTTGCGCTCGTCGAAGCGCCGGGCGATCGCCAGGGCGTCCTCGCGCAGGAGCCCGTACAGCTCGTCCACCGTGCGCGCGGTGCCCTCGTAGGAGACGGACGGGTCCGCCCCGTGCCCGAGTTCGCCGAGGCGGCGCAGCAGCACGAGGACGCCGCCGTAGAACTGCATCTGCGCCTCGACGTCCACGAGCGGACCCAGGCGGGCGGCGTGCTCGGAGAGGATCTCCAGGCCGCGGGCCTCGTTGCCGGTCAGCGCGCAGAACTCGATGTGCTCGCCGATGGAGCGCAGCAGGCTCTCGTTGCCGCGCGCCATTCGGTAGCCCCGCAGGTGGTGGGCGCGGGCCTCGGCGCCGCGGCCGAGCCGGACCAGCGGGAGGAGGGAGCGGGCGAGCACCCGGTGGGGCTCTTCCAGGCAGCTCTGCTTGCCGGCCAGCACGGGCTCCCAGACGTCGACGGCCTTCGCGTCATCGCCGCGGCTCGCCCAGAACCAGCCCTGGGAGTTGGTCTCGCAGGCGTGGCAGTCGCTCATCGTGTCGCGGTCGGCGGACTGCCAGCGGCTGACGGCCCGCTCCGCCCGCTCGTCGTCTCCGGTGGCGTCGGCGAGGTAGAACTCGGACTGGCGCACCGCGCGCTCGCTGTATCCGGCGAGCCGGTAGCGCCGCTCCATGTCCTCCAGCCAGCCGGTCACCGAGGACAGGGGGATCTCGGGGGAGCTCACGAGCTGGCCGGAGACCCATTTGAACCGCCAGAACAACGAGTGGGCCTCGCCGCTGTCGAAGCCGCCCGGGTCGCGGTCGTACTCCTGGAGCAGCCGGGCAAAGGGGACCACCATGCGGGTCCGCTCGGAGCTGTACTCGTAGGCGTCGATCTGGTTGAGCAGCGCCTGGCGGAACAGGCGGCTGTCGCCGCAGGCTTCGGCGGCGCCGGCCAGGGTTTCCGCCTGGGCGCTGCGCGCGGGTCCGTTGGGGAGGCACTGGTTCGCGTAGAGCGCCTGGCGGACTTCCTCGGCGGTCATCGGGCTCACTTCTGGTCCTCCTGGGTGTCGGCGGGGTGCGTCGCCCACTCCAGGAGTCCGAGGAAGGCCCGGTTGAGCAGCGTGGTGTCGGCCGCGCGCAGCGGCCGCTGGGACATCAGCAGGGCTTGGCCGTACAGCGATTCGACGGCGGTCGCGGTCAGGGCCTCGTCGGGGAGGGCGGCGATCCGGCGGATCAGCGGGTTGTTGTGGTTGAGGACCAGGCGGGCGCGCGGAGCGGAGCCGCGCAGCGAGCCGAGGATGCCGCTCCACAGGGAGTCGGCGCTGTCGAGGGCCGCGGTGCGGTCGCGCTCCTGCCGGGCCTGGCGGTCGTCGAGGTAGAGGGCGGGGACGGCCACGGGCTGGAAGGCGCGCAGTACGACGTCGCAGCTCTGGGGTTCCAGCCGGGTGCGGGCCGTGGCCAGGAAGGGGGCGAGGGCCAGTTCGGCGGAGGTGGGCACCGGGTCGAGCCGCTCGGTGACCGCTCCGGCGTCCAGCTCTACGACCTTGAGCTCAGGCCGTACGACGGGCAGCAGGGCGAGCAGGTCCGCGTCGTAGGTGTATCCCGCGTTGATGACGCCGAGGCCGTGGGCCGCGGCGATGGGTGCGATCTGGCGGAACTCCTCGACGGTCCGCGTGAAGTGGATCTCCGTGTGGGCGGCCGCGAACTCCTCCAGGCTCATCGAACCGTCGCTGGTCTCGAACGGCAGCCACGGCAGCATCAGCCCGAGCAGGTCGGCATCGTGCCGGGCCAGCGACTTCACGCCGAGGTGGTGGACGCGCAGGAAGGCCGCGAGGCGCTCCGGCTCGCTGGCCGCGAGTTCTGCGAGCCAGGTCCGGACCCGGGCACCGAGTGCGTCGCGGACGGCGGACAGGGTCTCGTCGTCGTACAGGTTCTCGCGGGAGGCGGTGGGCCGCAGGGTGTCCGTGTCGATGACGGCGCGGACGAAGAACGCCCAGTCCGGCAGCAGGTTGTCGGCCCGGTCGGTCAGCAGCATGCCCTTCAGGTGCACGCGGTGTCCGGACCGGTGGGCGGGGCTGGTGGGTTCGGGGAGGACGTACGCCACTCCGCGCACCCCGGCGACCGGGAGGTCGAGGTCGATGCTGTCGAGCGGGGTGAACCCGAAGAGCTGCGCGCAGTGCCCGGCGAGCGCGACGCGGCGGGCGGTGGGGGTGGGGAAGGCGCGCTCCCACACGGGCGGCCGGTCGGTGACGGAGCGCAGCCCGTCGCCGTGCCCATCGCCCTGCCCATCGCCCTGCCTGTCGTCGAAGGTGATGTCGTAGGGGAGCAGAGAGCCGTAGTCGCGGGCCAGTTGCTCGACCTTGGCGGCAGTGGTCCATTCCTCGGCCCCGGGGCGTGGCTCCAGGACGACGGTGGTTCCGGGCTCCGTGCGTGCCTCGTGGGGGAGTTCGCGCACGGTGTACGAACCGTCGTCCGTGGCCAGCCATTCGACGGGCGCGGCCTGGGGATCGCGGGCGGAGCGCGTGACGACGCGGATCTGGCGGGCCACGACGAAGCAGGCGAGCAGCCCGATGCCGAACTGGCCGAGGAATTCCTGGCGGGTGCTCTCCAGTCCGCGGATCTTCTCAGCGGCGCTGTCCCCGCCACGCTTGGAGCTGCGGCCGATGGTGGCGAGGAGGGAGTGGGCCTCGGCGGCGGTCAGGCCGATGCCGCTGTCCTCGATGGTCACCCTGCCGCCGGTGGCCGACAGCCGGATGCGGACCTCCGCCGCCGGGTCGAGGGCGTGGCGGGCGGTGATCGCGTCCACCGCGTTCTGCAGGAGCTCGCGGACGTAGACGCGCGGGCTGGAGTAGAGGTGATGGGAGAGGAGGTCGACCAGACCGCGCAGATCGACCTGGAAAGTGTGGGGCATGGACGTCATGGGGCGGCACCTCGCGTACGCGCATGGGTGGTTCGGCGATCGCGAGGTCCCCCCTCACTGATCCCTGAGTGGGAACAGAGTAGGGGGACGGGCTGTGGATCTCCGCCCGAATTCGCCGGGCTCCCGGCGGCGGTACGGAGGCGCTGCCTGGGGCCGTGCTCTCCGGTACGGGGCCCGCCTGGAGGCCCGTCCTACTGGAAGCGCAGGAACTGCGGCGGTACGGCGTCCACCAGCCACACCCCGTTGGCGCTGATCCGGAAGACGTGCCCGGCCGCGCGCATCGCTGCGGCGTCCACGCTGAGCACGACCGGCCGGCCGCGCCGTGCGCCGACCCGGGTCGCGGTCTCCCGGTCGGGGGACAGGTGCACGTGGTGGCGGGCCATCGGGCGCAGGCCCTCGGCGCGGATCGGGTCCAGGGCGGCGGCGACGGTGCCGTGGTAGAGGTACGCGGGCGGTTCGGCCTCCGGGAGGCCGAGGTCCACGGAGACGGTGTGCCCCTGGCTGGCCCGGATCCGCGTGCCGTCGACGGCGAACCGCTGCTTGTCGTTGGCGGCGACGACGTGGTCGAGCTCGGCGCGGCTGAAGGCGAACCCGTGGGCGGCGGCGGCGCGCAGCAGGTCGGCGATCTCCACCCAGCCGTGCGGGTCGAGCACCAGTCCGATGCGTTCCGGCTGATGCCGGAGGTGTTTCGAGACGTATTTGGACACCTTCACGGTGCGTCTTTCGTCCATGGCCCCAGGGTGCCCGGTCGGGCGGCCTCCCGGCAGGGATTTTCCGGGGCCCGGCCGGGGTGGACAGCCTCTATCGCTATTCCGAGATACGGAATATATTTTCCGCTGCCACATCTGCCCATGGGGAGAAATCATGACAGCGCACGCTTCCCTTCCACGCCGCGCCGCCGCCGAGCTCATCGGCACCGCCGGTCTGCTCGTGGTGGTGATCGGCTCCGGAATCCAGGCCGCCGAACTCACCCGCGACACCGGTGTCGCCCTCGTCGCCAACACGTTCGCCTCCGCCATCGGCCTCGGGCTGATCATCACCCTCTTCGGGCCGCTGTCCGGCGCCCACCTCAATCCGGTGGTCACCCTCACTTCCTGGTGGGCCCGGCGCAGGGGCGGTGCGGGACTCGGCGGCCGGGAGGCCCTCGTCTACACCGCGGCCCAGACCGCCGGAGCCATCGGCGGAGCGGTCCTCGCGGACGCCATGTTCGGCCGCACCCCCGGCGTCTTCGCCACCCAGGTCCGCGACGGCGGCCACCTGCTCATCGGCGAGGTCGTCGCCACCGCCGGGCTGGTGCTGGTCATCCAGGGCCTCGAACGCATCGGGCGGCCCAGGCTCATCCCGGCCGCGGTCGCCGCGTACATCGCGGCCGCGATCTGGTTCACCTCGTCCGGGTCCTTCGCGAACCCGGCCGGGACCATCGGGCGCAGCTTCAGCGATTCCTTCACCGGCATAGCACCGCAGTCGTTGCCGGGATTCGTCGCCGCCCAGCTGGTCGGCGGGGTCCTCGGCCTGATCCTCGCCTCCCTCCTCTACGGGAGCTCCCGGGCCGCGCGGACGGCGTCGGCGAAGGTGGCGGAGGTGGCGACCGCGGCGGAGGTCGTGGTGGAGGTCGTGCCGGGTGCCGTGACGGGTGCCGTGCCGGGCCCCCTGCCCGGCGCCGAGCCGGTGGACGGTGCGGGGCCCACCAAAGCCGCGTACGAGACCATCGGCTGAGACCTCCGGTCAAGGTCCGGCCGATACGGCCGGCTGACGCGCGCCCCTGTTGTCCACAGGGGTGCGGCAGTTGTCCACAGCTGTTTGGGGCGATTTCAGCGGCAAAAGCGCGATCCGCCCTGTGGACTACTGACCGAGCGCTACCGCTCGCCCCGGCGCGGCAAACGCTACCGCTCGCCCCGGCGCGCCAGATCGTTCATCGTCCGGGCCTGGAGCTCCCGCTCCGTCGCGGCCCGGACGAACTCCGCCACGTGTTCGGCGCCCACCAGTTCTTGCACCGCCCGTACCGTCCCGGCCGGCAGAACCACCGGCGCGGGCCCCGAGGGCTGCGGTGCCCCGGCCGCGCCCAGGTGCCGCTGGAGGTGCCGGGTCGCGAACAGCCGCATCGCCCGCGCCAGCTCCGCGTCCACCGTCTGCTGGGCCAGCGGACGCAGCCTCCGTACCAGCGTGGCCGCCTCCGCCGCGTCCGCGTCGGTGGGCGGGACGTGCCCCAGGTAGCGGGCGAAGACGTGCTCGGTGGTGAACTCCAGGAACCGCGAGGCGATGTGCTCCACCTGCCCGCGCAGCTCCCGCAGGTGCCCGGTGATCGCCGACAGCGGCACCCCGGCCGCGTACAGCTCGGCGGCCACCGCCAGCTCCTGAGGAGAGGGGACCAGGAACTCCTCGGGGCGTCCCGGGATCCGCTCCAGCACCCCCAGTTCGCACGCCTCGCCCACCGCCGCGTCGTCGGGCTTCCCGCCGAACCGTTCGTTCAGCTCCTCCCGGCTGATCCGGGCCGCCTCCTCGTCGGTCCACGGCCCGTGCACCTCGGCGACCAGCCCCAGTACGCCGCCCAGCCCGCGCCCCGCGTCCCAGGCCTCCAGCAGTTCCTTGATGGAGGCCAGGGTGTAGCCGCGGTCCAGCAGGTCCGCGATCTGGCGCAGCCGCGCCAGATGCGTGTCCCGGTAGACGTTGGAGCGGCCCCGGCGCTCCGGCTTCGGCAGCAGACCGCGGTCCTGGTACGCCCGGATCGTGCGTACCGTCGCGCCGCTGTGGTGTGCCAGATCCTCGATCCGGTACTCGGCTACTGCCTGATCGGACAATCCCGGCTCCCTACGACATCGCGGCTCGGCCGACCGCGCCGGCCGCGGCCCGGGCGGCAGGTGAAGCCGCGAGGTACTCGACCGCCCTGCGCAGCGAGCCCTCTTGCGAGGGATGGTACGACCGCCGGAAGTAGCGGGGTATGGCCGTGCCGAGCTCTCTCCACGTGGGCAGCAGTCCCTTGGCCACGGCCCGGTTGTGCGCACGGAGCGAATAGCGCCGCCGACCGCCCGATTGCGGGTCGTTGCGCATGAGGTACGAGGCACCCCACACCCACAGCCAGGCCAGCACCGGGGCGACCACGACCATCCCCTCCACGCGCCGCGCGTAGCGGGGCAGACCGGTGCCCCCGCAGTGCTGGTACATGTCGAAGGCGACGGAGCGGTGCTCCACCTCCTCCGCGCCGTGCCAGCGCAGCAGGTCCAGCATGATCTCGTCCGCTCCGGCCCGGTCGAGCCCCTCGGCGCGCAGGACCCAGTCCCCGAGAACGGCCGTGAACTGCTCGATCGCGGCGATCAGGGAGAGCCGGAAGCGCAGCCACTCCTGCGGCGTGACGGGCGCCCCGAACGGCGGGCTCTCCCCCAGCAGTTTCTCGAAGAGGAAGTCCACGTGCTTCGTGTACGCCTCGGTGGGCAGCCGCTGCTGCGCGAGGTGGTCCAGCACGTACGCGTGCTGCACGCTGTGTGTGGCCTCCTGGCCCATGAACCCCTTCACGTCCCGGAGCAGCCCGGGATCGGTGACCAGCGGCAGGCCCTCCTTGAAGACCTTCACGAACCACCGCTCCCCGGCAGGCAGGAGCAGGTGCAGCACATTGATCACGTGGGTGGCGGTGGGCTCGCCGGGTATCCAGTGCAGCGGGGTGGTCTTCCAGTCGAAGGCCACCCTGCGCGGGGTGATCGGGTGCGAGCCGACTTGGTCCGGATCCGGGGCCGCCGGGCTCACAGCGGGGGGTCCAGCTTCGCGAGCGCCCGCAGGGTGCGCGGGGCGAAGCGGGACATCCACAGGGCGCCCTTGGACTCGGGGGTCACCGGCACCACGGCCTCGTTGCGCACCACGGCACGCAGGATCGCCTCCGCGACCTTCTCCGGGGGGAAGTTGCGCAGCCCGTACAGCCGCGAGGAGCGTTCCTGGCGGCGCTTCTCCTCGGCCGCGTCCACCCCGGCGAAACGCGAGGTGGCGGTGATGTTGGTGTTGACGATTCCGGGGCAGATCGCGGAGACGCCGATCGACTTCGACGCCAGTTCCGCGCGCAGGCACTCCGACAGCATCAGCACCGCCGCCTTCGAGGTGCTGTAGGCGGGCAGGGTCTTGGAGGGCAGGTAGGCCGCTGCGGAGGCGGTGTTGACGATGTGTCCGCCCTGGCCGCGCTCGGCCATCTGCTTCCCGAAGATCCGGCAGCCGTGGATGACGCCCCACAGGTTGACGTCGAGGACCTTCTTCCAGTCCTCGGAGGTGGTCTCCAGGAAGGGCCCCGACAGTCCGATCCCGGCGTTGTTGACCAGGACGTCCACGGTCCCGTACTCGGCGGCGACCTTCGCCGCGAGCTTCTCCATCGCCTGCTCGTCACTGACGTCGACGCACTCGCCCCAGGCCTCGGGGGCGCCGACGAGGCGCGCCATGTCGGCCGTGCGCGCCGCGCCCTCGGCGTCCCGGTCCACGGCCACCACGCGGGCACCCGCCTCGGCGAACGCGAAGGCGGTGGCCCGGCCGATCCCGCTGGCCGCGCCGGTGACCAGGACCAGCTGGCCGCCGAAGCGGTCGGCGTACCTTCCCGGAGCCTTCTGCTCCGGCGCCCGCGCGGCGGGCTCCTCCCGGGTGGTGACGAACTCGGTGATCCAGGCGGCCAGCTGGTCCGGCCTGGTCCGGGGCACCCAGTGCTTGGCGGGCAGCGTCCGGCGCACCAGGTCGGGGGCCCACCGTTCCAGGTCGTCGTAGAGCCGCTCGGACAGGAAGGCGTCCCCGGTCGGGGTGATCAGCTGGACCGGCACGTGCGCGTACGCGTCGGGGCGCGGCCGGCGCAGCCGGGGCCGGACGTTGTCGCGGTAGAGCCAGGCTCCGTGAGCCGCGTCCGAGGGCAGCGAGTCCGTCGGGTAGGCGCCGGCCGGGACCTTCTCGATGCGCTGGAGGATCCCCGGCCACCGCTTGCCGAGCGGTCCGCGCCAGGCGAGCTCCGGGAGTACGGGCGTGTGCAGCATGTAGACGTACCAGGACTTGGCGCCCTGGCCCAGCAGCTGCGCCGCCCTGCGGGGGGTGGGCCGCGTCATCCGCTTCTTGATCCAGTGGCCGAAGTGGTCGAGGGAGGGGCCCGACATCGAGGTGAAGGAGGCGATCCGCCCTTCGGTGCGGGCCACCGTCGCGAACTCCCAGCCCTGTACGGAACCCCAGTCGTGGCCGACCAGGTGCACCGGCCGGTCCGGGCTGACCGCGTCCGCCACCGCCAGGAAGTCGTCGGTCAGCTTCTCCAGGGTGAACCCGCCGCGCAGCGGTTGCGGCGCCGTGGAACGGCCGTGGCCGCGTACGTCGTACAGCACCACGTGGAACCGTGCCGCGAGGCGCTCGGCCACCTCCGACCAGACCTCCTTGCTGTCGGGATAGCCGTGCACCAGCACCACGGTCGGCCGGTCCGCCTCGCCCAGCTCGACGACGCACAGTTCGACCCCGCCGGTGCTCACCTTCCGCTCGCGCGCCCCCGCCGGTCCTGCTGCCTGTGCTCCGCTCATGCCGCTCATGCTGCCTTCTCCTCGGCCCAGCGCCGCACGTGCGGCAGATCGTCGTCCAGCCAGTACGCGCTCTCCTCGGGGTCCCGGGAGTCGGTGACGACCAGGATCTCCTCGAACTTCGCGCCGGTGCCCCGGAAGCCCAGATGCGGCTCCACCGCCCACAGCCCCGGCTGCGGCGGGTGGTCGGAGAAGCGGTACGGGCTCCACAACGGGGACCAGCCCTCGCGGTGCCCGTGCAGGGCGTCGCCGGCCAGCCCCTTGAGGGACTGGGTGCCGAACCCGAACGCGGTCGGCGACCAGCGGCGCTCCTTGACCCGGTCGATCTTGTGCGCGATCACGCCGAAGGGGTAGGCGCGGTGCCGGTTGGCGTACCCCTGCCGGTTCATCAGCCGCTCGACGTTCTCGTAGATCTCGCGCAGGGAGCGGCGCTCCCGCACCTGCTCGAGGATCAGCTCGCGGTGCGCCCGCAGATCGGACATGAGCCGGTCCTGCACAGGATTGAGGCCGAGGCTGCCCGAGTAGCCGATGTCGGCCGCGTAGCCCTTGTAGACCGGTGCCATGTCGAGGATGAACGGCATCCCGGGCTCCAGCTTCCGGCCGGTCGGGAAGAACTGCAGCGGGATCTTGAAGTTCGTGAAGGCGGTGCGGTCCCCGAACCAGGCGAAGGGCAGGTGGAACCAGTCCCGCACCCCGCGCTCACGCAGCCACTCGCGCTGCATCCGCGCGGCCTCGCGCTCGGTCACCCCGGGCCGCAGCTGCGCGGCGACGGCCTCCGCGCACGCGTAGGAGAGGCGTTGCACTTCCCTGAAGCCGCTCAGGTCGGCGGTGAGTTGCGCGGTGCGTTGCTTGGTGTCCCCAGCCATGCCAGCCGTCCGTCCCTGTAGCCGTACGCGCCCGTAAGTTGACACTGATGAATGTGACAATGACCGGAGATCACGTCAAGGGTCGTGCACGGACCTGTGGACAAAGTTGTCCGGGCCACATCAGCCTCCAGTACGGGTCCGTACGCCGGAAGGCTGAGAAGGGATCCAGCTCCAGGTCTGACGCTTCCGGCCAGGTACGCCACTAACGTCGGTGCCGTGACTGTCATCGCGACCGAAAGCCTGAGCAAGCGGTACCCCCGAGTGACCGCCCTCGACCGGCTCTCCCTGGACATCGGGCCTGGTGTGACCGGCCTCGTGGGTGCCAACGGAGCCGGCAAGTCCACGCTGATCAAGATCCTGCTGGGACTGTCCCCCGCCACCGAGGGCAGCGCCGCCGTGCTCGGCCTCGACGTCGCCACGCATGGCAACGCCATCCGTGAACGCGTCGGCTACATGCCCGAGCACGACTGCCTGCCACCCGACGTCTCGGCCACCGAGTTCGTCGTCCACATGGCACGCATGTCGGGCCTCCCGCCGACCGCCGCCCGCGAGCGCACCGCCGACACCCTGCGCCACGTGGGGCTGTACGAGGAGCGCTACCGGCCCCTCGGCGGCTACTCCACGGGCATGAAGCAGCGCGTCAAACTCGCCCAGGCGCTCGTCCACGACCCCCAGCTGGTCCTCCTCGACGAGCCCACCAACGGGCTCGACCCGGTCGGCCGCGACGAGATGCTCGGCCTGATCCGCCGCGTCTACACCGACTTCGGCATTTCGGTCCTGGTGACCTCGCACCTCCTCGGCGAGCTGGAGCGCACCTGCGACCACGTCGTGGTCGTCGACGGCGGCAAGCTGCTGCGGTCGAGCTCCACCAGCGACTTCACGCAGACCACCACGACCCTCGCGGTCGAGGTCACCGACTCGGACGCCCACCCGGACGGCGCTGCCGCCCTGCGCAAGGCGCTCGCCGAGGCAGGCGTCACCCTCCTCATGAGCGGGGAGCAGGGCCTGCCCGGAGCGGGTCACGTCCTCCTCGTCGAGGCCACCGGCGAGCAGACGTACGACACCGTCCGCGACACCGTCGCCGACCTGGGCATCGGTCTGGTCCGCATGGAGCAGCGCCGCCACCACATCGCGGAGGTCTTCCGCGACAACGACCAGACCGTCCAGCAGAAGGGAGCCGGTTCCGATGGCGCCTGACACCTCGACCCAGATCCACAACATCGGTTACCGGTCCTACGACGGGGCCCGGCTCGGCCGCGCGTACGCTCGCAAGTCGCTGTTCTCGCAGTCCCTGCGCGGCGCCTACGGACTCGGCCGCTCCGCCAAGTCCAAGGTCCTGCCGATGCTCCTCTTCGCGGTGATGTGCGTCCCCGCGCTGATCATCGTCGCCGTCGCCATCGCGGTCCCCGGCTCCACCGAGCTGCCGATCAAGTACACGACGTACGCCCTCACCACACAGGTGATCATCGGCCTCTACCTCGCCTCCCAGGCGCCCCAGTCGGTCTCCCGCGACCTGCGCTTCAAGACCGTGCCGCTCTACTTCTCGCGGCCCGTCGAACGCGTCGACTACGTCGTGGCCAAGTACGCGGCCATGGCCTCGGCGCTGTTCATCCTCACCGCCACCCCGCTGCTGATCATGTGGATCGGCGCGCTGCTGGCGAAGTTCGACTTCGGTGACCAGACCAAGGGATTCGGGCAGGGACTGGTGTCGGTACTGCTTCTGTCGTTGCTCTTCGCCGGCCTCGGGCTGGTCATGGCCGCGCTCACCCCGCGCCGCGGGTTCGGCGTCGCCGCCATCATCGCCGTGCTCCTGATCCCCTACGGCGCGGTGACCGCCGTCCAGGGCATCGCCTACAGCACCGGGAACGCCGGAGCCATCGACTGGATGGGCCTGTTCTCCCCGATCACCCTGATCGACGGCTTCCAGACGGCCTTCCTCGGCGCGACCTCCGCCTTCCCCGGCGGCGAGGGCCCCACGGCCGGCACCGGCTTCGTCTACCTGCTCGTCGCCCTCGGCCTCATCGTCGGCTCCTACGCCGCCCTGATGGCCCGCTACCGGAAGGCCGGGCTGTGACCACCATCGACATCGACCACACCTCCCGCTGGTTCGGGAACGTCGTCGCCGTCAACGACGTGACCATGCGCATCGGTCCCGGAGTCACCGGACTGCTGGGTCCCAACGGTGCGGGCAAGTCCACGCTCATCAACATGATGGGCGGCTTCCTCGCCCCCTCCACCGGCACCGTCACCCTCGACGGCGCGCCGATCTGGCGCAACGAGCAGATCTACAAGCAGGTCGGCGTCGTGCCCGAGCGCGAGGCCATGTACGACTTCCTCACCGGCCGGGAGTTCGTCGTCGCCAACGCGGAACTCCACGGCCTCGACGACGCGGCCGCCCAGCGGGCCCTCGCCACCGTCGAGATGGAGTACGCCCAGGACCGCAAGATCTCCACCTACTCCAAGGGCATGCGCCAGCGCGTGAAGATGGCGTCCGCGCTCGTCCACGACCCGTCCGTGCTCCTCCTGGACGAGCCGTTCAACGGCATGGACCCGCGCCAGCGCATGCAGCTGATGGACCTGCTGCGGCGGATGGGCGACGAGGGACGCACCGTCCTGTTCTCCTCCCACATCCTGGAGGAGGTCGAGCAGCTCGCCTCGCACATCGAGGTGGTGGTCGCCGGCCGGCACGCCGCCTCCGGCGACTTCCGGAAGATCCGCCGCCTGATGACGGACCGTCCGCACCGCTACCTCGTCCGCTCCTCCGACGACCGGGCCCTCGCCGCGGCCCTGATCGCCGACCCGTCCACGGCCGGTATCGAGGTCGACCTGAAGGAGGGCGCCCTGCGCATCCAGGCCGTCGACTTCGGACGTTTCACCGAGCTGCTCCCGCGGGTCGCCCGCGCGCACGGCATCCGGCTGCTGACGGTCTCGCCTTCCGACGAGTCCCTCGAGTCGGTCTTCTCCTACCTCGTCGCGGCCTGAAGGAGCTGGCACCCATGTACAACCCCACCGTTGCCCGGCTCACCTACCGGGCCCTGCTCGGCCGCCGCCGTGCGCTGATCCTCTTCCTGCTGCCCGCCCTGCTGATCCTCATCTCGATCGCCGTCCGCCTGCTCACGGGTGTGGACGACAAGGTCGCCGCCGACCTGCTCGGTGGCTTCGCCCTCGCCACGATGGTCCCGCTGATCGGTGTCATCGCCGGCACCGGAGCCATCGGCCCGGAGATCGACGACGGCTCGATCGTCTACCTGCTCGCCAAGCCGGTGAAGCGACCGACGATCATCATGACCAAGCTGATCATCGCGATCGCCGTCACCATGGCCTTCTCCGCGATCCCCACCCTGATCGCCGGCTTCATCCTCAACGGCAACGGCCAGCAGATCGCCGTCGCCTACACCATCGCCGCCCTCGTCGCCTCGATCGCCTACAGCGCGCTGTTCCTGCTGCTGGGCACCGTCAGCCGGCACGCGGTCGTCTTCGGCCTGGTCTACGCCCTGATCTGGGAGTCGCTCTTCGGCAGCCTGGTCTCCGGTGCCAAGACCCTCAGCGTCCAGCAGTGGGCGCTGTCCCTCGCCGAGAAGGTCGCCGGCGAGGGGTACGTGGACGCCACCGTGGGGCTGCCCACCGCCGCGGTCCTGCTCGCCGTGGTCACCGCGGGTGCCACTGTCTACGCGGGCCAGCGGCTGCGCCGCCTGACTCTGGCGGGCGAGGAGTAGGCCCCTGCCGGCCCCCGGCGCACCACTGCGGGCAACGTGCCCCGCCCGGCTCACCGGCCAGGCGGGGCACAGCTTCGCGCGGGATCATCGGTGCATGACCGAGTACACGGAGCCGGAGCCGTCCAGGCCCCTGAGGTCCTGGATACGCTCCTCGCCCGGTACGCACATCTGGCTTCTGATCATCGCCGTCACCAGCGTCATCGTCGTGATCGCCCCCGACCGGGTCGAGCATGTCCTGCTCCACCGCAACAGCAGCAATATCCACGAGCTGGTCAACCACCCCGTCCGGGCTCTCCTCAGCAGTGCCTTCTGGATCGAGAACCCGGCTTCACTGGCCCTCTACGCCCTGCTGTTCGAGGTCTTCCACGCCCCCGTCGAACGCTGGCTGGGCACCCTGCGCTGGCTCGTGATCGTCGCGACCGCCCATGTCGTCGCCACGCTCGTCAGCCAGAAGGTCCTCCTCATGGCCATCCAGGACCACCGGGCTCCGCGCAGCATGACCCACGTCGTCGACATCGGCGTCAGCTACGGACTCGCGGCGGCCGCCGGAGTGCTGACCTACCGGCTCCCCGGCCCCTGGAGATGGTTCTACCTCGCCGGGCTGATCGTCTTCTTCGGGCTCCCGCTCGCCACTGGCGGTACCTTCACCGACCTCGGCCACGCCATCGCGCTCGCCGTCGGTCTGCTCGCCTGGCCCCTCACCCGGCACGTTGTTTCACGTGAAACACAACCCTTGTTTCACGTGAAACGTCGTTAGCTGCCCTCCGCCTGCGCCAGGCTGTGCTCCCATGCCCACGCGGCGATCCCCACCCGGTTCCGGGCTCCCAGCTTCGCCTGGACGTTCGCGATGTGGGTCTTCGCCGTCCCCGCGCTGATGAAGAGTTCCGCACCGATCTCGGCGTTGGTGAGCCCCCGCGCCACGAGTCGCACGATGTCCACCTCCCGGCCGGTCAGCGGATGAGCCTGCGGCACCCGTGGCGCGGCCGGCCCGCCCGGCGCGGCATCCGTGAGCCTGCTGAGCAGCCGCACCGTGATCTGCGGGCTGATCAGCGTGTCCCCGGCCATGGCCGCCCGTACCCCCTCGATCAGCAGCGCGGGCCCCGACCGCTTCAGAAGGAAGCCGCAGGCGCCGTTGCGCAGCGCGGTGTGCACGTACTCGTCGAGGTCGAAGGTGGTCACCACCACCACCCGCGTCTGCGGCGCCAGCAGCCGCGTCACCTCCAGCCCGTCCAGCTTCGGCATCCGGATGTCCGCGAGGACCACGTCCGGCCGCAGCTCCCGGGCCAGCGCCACCGCGCTCTCGCCGTCCGGGGCCTCCCCCACCACGGTCATGTCCGGCTGCGAGTCGAGGATCAGCCGGAAACCGCTGCGGATGTCTTCTTGGTCGTCGGCTATCAGGATGCGTGTGGTCACGCGGCCATGATCACCCGAGGGGGTGCTCCCGCGCCGGGAAGACCGCGGAAACCTGCCATCCGCCGTCAGAGCCCGTTCCGGCCCGCAGGGTCCCGCCCGCGGCCTCCACCCGCCCGCGCAGGCCTGCCAGTCCGGTCCCGCCCCGCCGCCTGCGGGGCAGCAGCCCGGCCGCACCACCGGCCGCGGAGTTCGCCACGCTGAGCTCTATGCCCGCCGCGGCCCGGCGTACGGCGACCCGCACCACGGCCGCCCCGGGCGCGTGCCGGCGTACGTTCGTCAGGGCTTCGACGGCCACGCGGTACGCGGTGCTGCCCGCCTCCCGCGACAGCTCCCGTACGGCTTCCGGGTCGGCGTCCAGCACTCCGCCCTCGAACCGCTCCACCAGCTCCGGCAGTTGCGCCAGCCCCGGCACCGGAGCGGTCGCTCCGCCCGCCGCCTCCTGCAGCGCGTGCACGGTGCGGTCCATCGCCTCCAGCGCGCTCAGCCCCGCGGCCTCGATCCGCTCCAGTGCGCGGACCGCCTGGTCGGGGTCCTGCGCGGCGACGAACCGCGCCGCCTGGGCCTGCACGACGATCGCGCTCACGTCGTGCGCCACGAAGTCGTGCAGATCCCGGGCCAGTTCCAACTGCTGGTCGCGCCGTGCCTCCCGTACGGCCTGCCGTACCCGGCCCGCCTGGCGGCGCAGGTAGCCGCCGGCGGCCACGGCGCCGAAGGCCGGCAGCGACCAGAAGGCCGCCGCTCCGCCGATCTCCAGCCACGATCCGCCCGCCCACACCAGCGGGACCGGCCAGAGCGTCACCGCTGCCATGCCGAGGGCGCCCGCGAGGCTTCCGGACCGTACCGGGGACCAGCGGGCCACCAGGGCCAGCAGCGGCAGCAGTACCGCCATCCCCGCCAGCGTCCAGGCGTCGGGCACGCGCACGGCCGAACCGATCAGGGACAGCAGGCCCGCAACAGCCAGGGCGGGGGCGTACAGCGCGCTCGGTTTCAAGGTCACGCCCCGACCCTACGAAGTCCCTCCCGGCCGTGGACATCTGCCGTTCGGCAGAGCCCGGCCGCCACCGGCGCCTCCCCGGCCTGCTGATCGGCGGATGGTTCCGCGGCGCCCGCCGGACCAGGCTTGAGGCATCACCAACCGCCTCCCGAAAAGGACTTGGACGATGACCACGCTCACCGCCGCACCCGCCGTTGCCACCTCGCCCACCGCTGCGGACGTTCCCACCGGCCCGGCCGTCAGCCGCCCGGTCCGCTGGGCCGCCCACGCGGCCGCCCTCACCCTCCTTCCCAGCGGCCTGTGGAGGATCGCCATCGCGGTCGGCATACCCGTCGGCTGGGGGGTCGGCAGCGGGCTGGAGGCCGAACTCTTCCCCGGCAAGTGGTCCTTCTACCTGGTGGCCCTCAGCGCCTTCGCCGAAGGCCTCGGCCTGCTCACCCTCGGCCTCGTGCAGCGCTGGGGCGAGGTGGTGCCGGGCTGGATCCCAGGGCTGCGAGGCCGCCGGATCCCGCCCCTCGCCGTCGTCGTACCCGCCGCCCTGGGAGCCGCCGCCGTCACCTTGATCGCCGTCCCGGGCGCCTTTCACTGGAGCACCGGCATGGCGGCGCCGGGAGCGCCCACCGGCGCCGGCTGGTGGCTCATGACCCTCTGCTACGCCCCTCTGGTGCTGTGGGGGCCGCTCCTCGCGGTCGTCACCGTCGCCTACTGGCGGCGCCGCCGGATCCACGGCTGAGGCAGGGAAATTCGCTGGTACGCGGACTGCGCAAGGAGCAGAGTGAGGGGTGCGGGGAGCAACAAAAGGTCCGGGGCAGCCACTTCGAGCGCGCCGTATGGCGCGGGCTGCCCCGGACCTTCTCGTACGTCGTGTCCGCTACCGGGCGCCCAGCAGACGTTCCAGCACCACCGCGATGCCGTCCTCCTCGTTGGAGGTCGTCACCTCGTCGGCCACCGCCTTGAGCTCGGCATGGGCATTGGCCATCGCCACCCCGTGCGCCGCCCAGCCGAACATCGGGAGGTCGTTGGGCATGTCACCGAAGGCGATCGTCTCCGCCGCCTTCACCCCCAGCCGGCGCGCGGCGAGCGACAGGCCGGTGGCCTTGGTCAGCCCCAGCGGCAGGATCTCCACGATGCCGGGGCCCGCCATCACGATGTCGACCAGGCTGCCCACGGTCTGCCGAGCCACCTTGACCAGCGCGTCGTCGTCCAGCCCGGGGTGCTGGATGTACAGCTTGTTCAGCGGGGCCGTCCACACCGCCGCGTGGTCTTCCAGGTACACGGCGGGCAGGCCTTCCTGCATCTGGTACCCGGGCCCTATCAGTACCTCGCCGTCCACCCCGTCCCGGCTGGCGGCCAGCGCCAGCGGACCGATCTCGGCCTCGATCTTCGACAGCGCCAGACCGGCCAGCTGCCGGTCCAGGGTGACCGAGGTCAGCAGCCGGTGCGCGCCCGCGTCGTAGACCTGCGCGCCCTGCCCGCACACGGCGATCCCCTTGTAGCCGAGGTCGTCCAGTACGTGGCGGGTCCAGGGCACGGCCCGGCCGGTGACGATGATGTGCGCCGCACCCGCCGCGGTGGCCGCGACGAGCGCTTCACGGGTGCGTTCCGAGACGGTGTCGTCGCCACGCAGCAGCGTGCCGTCGAGATCGGTCGCGACGAGCTTGTACGGGAACGGGGCCGGGCTCACTTGGTGATCGGCTCCAGGAACTCACGGCCACCGAGGTACGGACGGAGCGCCTGGGGCACCCGTACCGAACCGTCGGCCTGCTGGTGGTTCTCCAGGATCGCGACGATCGTGCGCGGCACCGCGCACAGGGTGCCGTTCAGCGTGGACAGCGGCTGGGTCTTCTTGCCGTCGCGGTAGCGGATCGACAGGCGGCGGGCCTGGAAGCCGTCGCAGTTCGAGGCGGAGGTCAGCTCGCGGTACTTGCCCTGGGTGGGGATCCACGCCTCGCAGTCGAACTTGCGCGAGGCGGAGGCGCCCAGGTCACCGGTGGCGACGTCGATCACCTGGAACGGCAGCTCCAGGCTGGTGAGCCACTGCTTCTCCCAGTCCAGCAGCCGCTTGTGCTCGGCCTCGGCCTCCTCCGGCGCGACGTACGAGAACATCTCGACCTTGTCGAACTGGTGGACGCGGAAGATGCCCCGGGTGTCCTTGCCGTACGTACCGGCCTCGCGGCGGAAGCAGGGCGAGAAGCCCGCGTACCGCAGGGGCAGCTTGTCGGCGTCGATGATCTCGTCCATGTGGTACGCCGCGAGCGGGACCTCGGAGGTGCCGACCAGGTAGTAGTCGTCCTTCTCCAGGTGGTACACGTTCTCGGCGGCCTGGCCGAGGAAGCCGGTGCCCTCCATGGCGCGCGGGCGGACCAGCGCCGGGGTCAGCATCGGGATGAAGCCGGCCTCGGTGGCCTGCGCGATCGCCGCGTTGACCAGCGCCAGCTCCAGCAGGGCGCCCACACCGGTCAGGTAGTAGAAGCGCGAGCCCGACACCTTGGCGCCGCGCTCGACGTCGATGGCGCCGAGCGACTCGCCGAGCTCCAGGTGGTCCTTGGGCTCGAAGCCCTCGGCGGCGAAGTCGCGGATGGTCCCGTGCGTCTCGAGGACCGTGAAGTCCTCCTCGCCGCCGACCGGGACGTCCTCGTGGACGATGTTCCCGAGCTGGAGGAGGAGCTGCTTGGCAGCCTCGTCGGCCTCGTTCTGCTCGGCCTCGGCGGCCTTGACGGCTTGCTTGAGCTGTTCGGCCCTCTTCAGCAGCTCGGCCCGCTCGTCCGGGGAGGCCTTGGGGATGAGCTTGCCGAGCGACCTCTGCTCGTTGCGCAGTGCGTCGAAGCGCATGCCGGAGGACCTGCGGCGCTCGTCGGCGGAGAGCAGTGCGTCGACGAGGTCGACGTCCTCTCCACGGGCGCGCTGCGAGGCGCGGACACGGTCAGGGTCTTCACGGAGCAGCCGGAGGTCAATCACGCCCTCCAGGCTACCGGGCTGGGGTTCCCGGGCTCACATCGATATCACACAGCGTGTCACTATGCCCTAATTGCGGCTATTGGATAAATCTTGGCGACTGACCGGAACTGATCGCTCTCAGGTGGTCAATAAAAACGGTGCCATTCGCCGAAATGGGGCACGGTGGTAGCGGTCGGGCGGGCGCTGAGCAGGGTCTCAGGGCGTTCCTTGTCCACAGGAATTCGCGCCACCCCCAGCTTATCCACAGGCTGTGTGCCGCCTCTGTGGACACGGAAACAGATCATTCCCGAACGGCGGATGCTCGGAGGGAGTCAGGGTTCAAACCACCCTCACACACTCATTCGGGTGGGAATGCCTCGCTCCAAAGAGTTGATCGGCGATACGTGGGTGACGCCGTTCACCTACCGCTCCCCAGCGCGAAACCTAGGCCCTCCGACCGATTTGTCGACCTTGTCGCATCGCAGTGTCGACTTGTCCCCAGGTCCCCATCTCGGCCTGTGGATAACTCTGTGGACAGTGGACGAAGCCCTACGCCCGGCCGTCGAGGCAGCGCGCCAGCCAGTCCGAGGCTGCCGTGAAATCGCTGTCGGAGGTCCCCGGCCGGCCGGCGCGCACGTCACCCTGAGCGACCCCGGCCCGCGGGTACGAGCCGAGGAAGCGGACCTGCGGGCAGGTCCGCTTGAGGCCCATGAGGGCCTCGGAGACACGGCGGTCGGAGACATGGCCCTCGGCGTCGACGGCGAAGCAGTAGTTGCCGATCCCCTCGCCGGTGGGCCGGGACTGGATCAGCATCAGGTTCACCCCGCGCACGGCGAACTCCTGCAGGAGCTCCAGCAGCGCACCCGGGTGGTCGTCACCGAGCCAGAGCACGACGGAGGTCTTGTCGGCGCCGGTCGGGGCGGAGGGCCGGGCCGGACGTCCCACCAGGACGAACCGGGTCTCCGCGTTCTCCGCGTCGTGGATCTCGGTGACCAGCGGGACCAGCCCGTAGGTGGCGGCGGCGAACTCGCCGGCGAAGGCGGCGTCGAAGCGGCCCTCCTGGACCAGCCGGGCGCCGTCGGCGTTCGAGGCGGCCGACTCCCACACCGCGTCGGGCAGGTTCACCCGCAGCCAGTTGCGCACCTGGGGCTGGGCCACCGGGTGCCCGGTGACGGTCTTCACGTCCGACAGGGCGGTCCCGGGCCGGACCAGCAGCGCGAAGGCGATGGGCAGCAGCACCTCGCGGTAGATCATCAGCGGTTCGCCGGAGGCCAGCTCGTCGAGCGTGGCGGTGACACCGCCTTCCACCGAATTCTCGATCGGGACCAGGGCGGCAGCGGCCTCGCCGTTGCGTACGGCGTCCAGCGCGGCCGGTACCGACACCATCGGGACGAGCTCCCGGGTCGCGGCTTCCGGCAGCGTGCGGAGGGCGGCTTCGGTGAAAGTGCCCTCGGGGCCGAGATAGGTGAAACGGGTGGCCGACATGTGATCAGCCTAATGCCGGGGCACCCGCCGCCGGGCGGCTGTTCACCCTTCGAGCAGCCGCTGCCCGACGTACTCGCCGGAGCGGGGGCCGGGCGGGACCGCGTACAGACCGCTGGACTCGTGCCGGATGAATTCCGACAGGGCGTCGCCGCGGTCGAGCTTGCGCTGGACCGGGACGAACCCGCGCAGCGGATCCGCCTGCCAGCAGATGAAGAGGAGCCCGGCGTCGGGGGCGCCGTCGGGGCCGATGCCGTCGTGGAAGGAGAAGGGGCGCCGCAACATGGCGGCCCCGCCGTTCTGCTCGGGGGCGGAGATCCGGGCATGGGCGTTGGCCGGGATGACGGGCTTGCCGTCGGCGCCGAGCTTGTCGAGCGCCAGCTCGGTGGTCTCGCTGCCGCCGGTGAGCGGTGCACCAGTGGCCTTGGTGCGGCCGATGACCTGCTCCTGTTGGGCGAGGGACTGCTTGTCCCAGTCGTCGAGCAGCATCCGGATGCGCCGGACGACCGCGTACGAGCCCCCGCCCATCCAGGCGTGCTCGGCGGGGCCGGGGCCCGCACCGGGGACGAAGATCCGCTTGTCGAAGTCGGGCTCCGAGGGCTTCGGGTTGCCGGTGCCGTCCACCTGACCCATGAGGTTGCGGGCGGTCATCGGCGAGGCGGTCGCGCCGGGCGTCCGGTTGAAGCCGTTCATCTGCCAGCGGACGCGGGCGGCGTCCCCGGCGTCCTTCTGCAGTGCGCGCAGCGCGTGGAAGGCCACGAGCCCGTCGTCCGCACCGATCTGGACCCACAGGTCGCCGTTGCTGCGCCGGTCGTCGATCCGGTCGGCCGAGAAGACCGGAAGCGGGTCGAGGGCGACGGGGCGGCGGGCGGTGAGCCCCGTCCGGTCGAAGAAGGAGTGGCCGAAGCCGAAGGTGACGGTCAGGGAAGAAGGACCGGCGTCGAGCGCGATGCCCGTGTCGTCGGCCGGGGAGGTCTCGCCCGCCATCAGGCGCCGGGCCGTTTCGGACCAGCGCCGCAGCAGGGCGGCGGCCTCCGTACGGCCGGCCCCGGAGGCGAGGTCGAAGGCGACGACGTGCCCCTTGGCCTGGAGCGGCGTGGTGATGCCGGCCTGGTGGTCGCCGTCGAAGGCGATCCGGGTGGCCCCTAGGGCGGACGGGCTTCCGTTGGAGCCGTCGGCGCCGCTCCCGGAGCCGGCGAGCGCGGAGTGCGCGAGGGCGCCGCCGGTGGCGCCCAGCGCCAGGCCCGCGGCGCCCGCGGCGCCGACGGTGCCCAGCAGCCTGCGGCGGGAGATCTCGATGTCGGTATTGCTCTCGGTCACGCTGGTCAGCCGATCTTCACGGTCTTCTGGACGGTCGTCTGGTCGATGTCGGAGGTGCGCACGGTCACGTCGATCCGCCATTCGCCCGCCAGCGGCAACTGGACGCCCGAGGAGCTCCAGTGCCCGGCGCCGGCGCGGTCGGGGACGAGCGGCAGGGGCCCGATGTCCTTGGCGGGGAGGGTGAAGGCGACCTTGACCTCGGGGAGGTCGAGGGGCTTGCCGTCCGGGGCGTCCGCCCAGATGTGGAGGGTGTTGGCGCCGACCCTGCCCGGGTCGAGTTCGAGCCGCACATCCCCCTTGCCGTTCTGGCCGCCGGTGTCGAAGGGCAGGGTGATCTTGATCGCGCGGTCCGGCACGGCGGTGGCGGAGGCACCGCGGCCCGCCTCCTGCTCCACGGCGCGGCCGGGCTCGGTGCTGGTGAGGACGGTGGTGACGGCGAGGAGGACCACGGCGATGCCCGCCTCGGCCAGCACCGAGCGGCGCAGTCCGGCGCGGTCCGGATCGGCGTCGCGTACCCGCTTCTCGCGGGCGCTCGTGAGGGCCGCGCGCTGCCGCGCGAGCTGGGCGGCGCGCTTGGGGTCCGCCGGGACGGTGACGGGCTCTGTTTCACGTGAAACATCGCGCGGCGCGATCACCTTCACGGGCGTCTGAGCGGTGGCGCCGTCGGCCAGCCGCGCGGTCCACTTCCGCGACATGTAGGCGACGGCGAGCAGGACGGCGACGATGCCGACCTTGAGGAGCAGGAGCTGTCCGTAGCTGGTGTCCGTGAGGGCGGACCAGCTGCCGAGCTGACGCCAGGCCTGGTAGGTACCGGTGGCCGCGAGCACCAGGACGCTGACGAAGGCGACGGTGGAGAAGCGCCGGACGGCCGCGCGCTCGATCCCGGGAACCTTGTGGAGCGCGACCAGCAGCGCGGTCAGGCCGCCGAGCCAGGCGGCGACGGCCAGCAGGTGCAGGATGTCGACGGGCATCGCGATACCGGACTGGATACCGGTGGAGGCATGCTCGGACAGGGCCCAGGTGGCGGCGATGCCCGCGGACACGACGGTGCCGCCGATGGCGAGGCCGAAGGCGAGGTCGCTGGTGTCCTTGTTCTCTTCCGCGGTGGCTTCCGCGGCCCCTTCAGCGTTCCCTTCCGTACCGCCGTCCGCGTCCCCCTGCGCCGTGCCGGAGGCCGGCAGACGCCGTGCGTAGGCACCGAAGAGGACCGCGATGAAGAGGGCGGCGGCGCCCAGCAGGAGCAGCCGGGAGACGAGAGAGGCGCCGGTCTTGGTCTCCAGGACCGCCTTCAGGCCCTCCAGGTCGAGCGCGTCGGCGAACTTCCCGGACCCCGTGTACGGGGTGCGCAGCACCAGCATGGCGAGGGTGGCGGCGGTGAGGGTGACCCAGGCGCGCAGGACGAGCTTCTGGAGCGGCCGCTCGGCGGCGCCCCGGCGCCAGCACAGCAGGATGAAGGCAGAGGCGCCGACGAGGACGGTGAACCCGGCGTAGGCGGCGTAGCGGGCGATCCCGTACGCGATGCCGACGGGGCCGCCGCCCGCCTGCTGGGCGGGCAGCGTGACGCTGGTGGCCGAGGGAGCGCCGATGGAGAAGGTGAAGGCTCCGGAGATCGGGTGGCTGTCCGCCGACACGGCCTGCCAGGCGACGGTGTAGGTGCCGCCGGGAAGGCCGGAGTGCAGGGCGGTGCCGTAGCGGATCACGTTCCCGCTGCACATGTCGCGCAGTTCGCCGGTGTCGACGCGGCGGCCCTGGGGATCCAGGACGCGGATGGAGTCGTCGCCCATGGCGACCTGCTCCGAGAAGGAGAGGGTCACCTGGGAGGGTGCCGTGGCGACCACCGCCCCGTCCTTGGGGTCGCTCGCGGTGAGTGCGGCGTGCGCCGAGGCCGGGGAGGCCGCGGTGAACAGGGTTGCCAGCAGGGCTGCGAGGACCAGCGCGAGCCGCGGCAGCAGTGCCGTGGCGTGGACGCGGGCCGCGGAGGGGGCGGGGGCGGTGGCCGTCATGGCGTGTCAGTCCCTCGGTCCGTCAGTGGGCGTTGGAGTTCTGAGCGGTGTAGGTCCGTTCCTTCACATCGAGCTCGACCTTGACGGGGTCGGCCTTCTCGAAGTGCAGCTCGACGGTGACCTTCTCGCCGACCTTCGGGGTGCTCTTGAGCCCCATGAACATGACGTGGTCGCCGCCGCGCTCCAGCTTCAGCTCACCGTTCGCGGGCACGTCCATGGAGGGGACCTGCTGCATCTTCTGGTCCTTGGTCTCGTGGATCTGCAGATCGTCCGAGAGCGAGGACGTCACGCCGGTGAGCTTGTCGGCGGTCTTGGAGCCGTTCTTGATGACCATGAAGGCGCCGGCCATCTTGTCGTTGACGGGCTCGGGCATGAAGGCGCCGCTCACCGTCAGCTTCGGCTTGGCCGCGGCCCCGTCCTCAGAGCCGGAGTCGGAGTCGGAGGAGGAGCAGCCGGATATGACGAGCGCTGCCGCCAGGGAGAGGGCGGCGGCGAGGGTACGGGTGGTGCGGGTGGTCACGGGTTCTCTCCCTTGATGAGCTTCGGCAGGTCCTTGGTGTAGTCATCGACGGTGGTGCTCTCGCCGTAGAGGACGTAGCCCTCGTCGGTCTTGGGCGAGAACGCGATGACCTGGGCGCCGTGCATGGAGACGACGCTTCCGTCGGCCTCCTTCTTGGCGGCCTCGATACCGATGCCGAGCGCGCGGGCGGCGGCCTGGATGGTGGCGAAGTCCCCGGTCAGTCCGGTGAAGGACGGGTCCTGGGAGTTCAGCCACGTGCCGAGGGATTCGGGAGTGTCCCGTTCGGGGTCGGTGGTGACGAAGACGACCCGCAGGTTGTCCTGGTCGGCCTTGGGCAGAGCCTTCTTGGCGACGGCGATGTTGCTCATCGTCAGCGGGCACACGTCGGGGCAGTTGGTGTAGCCGAAGTAGATGAGCGTCGGCTTGCCCTTGGTCTGCTCACGCAGGTTCCACGGCTTGCCGGTGGTGTCCGTGAGGACGAGTTCCGGCTTGCTGAAGGGGCGGTCGAGAACGGTCGAAGCCTTGGCTCCGCTCTGGCCGCCCGAGATCTGGGTGACCGAGCCGGTCTTGGCGGGTTCGCCGCCGCAGGCGGAGAGGGTGAGTGCGGCCGCCGCGACGAGCGCGGCGACCGTCACACGTGTGGTGCGCATGGAGATGTCCCTGGGATCGGGGATGTGTACCGGGAGGTGTGCCGGGATGGATCAGGAGGTGAGGGCGTCCGGAAACGACGGCGCCCGGGGCCGAAGGTCAGGCGGAGCGGCGGCGCGAGGCGACGCCGAAGGCGACACCGCCCAGTCCGACGACGATGCCGGCGACGCCGAGGACGCGCGCGGTCGTGTCGGAGCCGTGCTCGGCGGCCTCCTTGTCGTGCCCGCCCTTCGCGCCCTTGCCGTCCTTGGCGGTGTTCTTGGCGTCGGTCTTCGCGTCGGCGCCGTGGTGGTCATCGCCCTTGGCGGCGCTCAGCTTCAGCACGGGCGCCGGGTTCTGCGGCTCCTCGGCGCCGTCCTTGGCCTCTTCGATCCAGCGGACGACCTCACCGTTGTCGTAGGTCTGGAGGGACTTGAAGACCATCTGGTCGGCGTTCTCCGGCAGCTTGCCCACGGAGAGGGGGAACTGCTGGAACTTGCCGGGCTCGATCTTCCCGCCGGACCAGGTCACCTTGGTGACGGCCTCGTTGATCTGCTTGCCGTGCACGGTGAGCGGCTTGTCGAGCTTGCTCTTCTCGACCGTCACGGTCCAGCCGGGGACGTCCTGCGGCATGACGGACGTGAGCGGCTGGTCGATCGGGAAGTTGACCTCGAGCTGCGTGGTCGAGGCGTTGTCACGCTCGTTGGGGACCTTGAAGTTGATGGTCGCGTACCCGCCCTTGGTGGCCTCGCCGGGCTGCACGCTGACGTGCGCGAAGGCAGGGCCGGAGAGGAGGAGGACGGTGCCGGCGGCGAGGGCGGCGGCGAAGGAGACGCGAGAGGTCTTCATGGCAGAAACACTCCACAGAAGCAGGGTGACGGTGCCCCGCGCACGGGAGCGCGCGGAGTTCGCGGCACCGGGCCCCGGCGGGAAGGTGTCGTGTTCCCGGGGAGGAGTGCCGCGTCAGGCTGCGAGGGCGAGCGCCACGGGTGGCCCGCGCCTGATCACCGCGTGCTGGAGTTCCTGCCGGCCGGTGGCGGCGGCGGGGTCGGCCGAGGGCCGCGGCGCCCGCGGGTCCCGGGCGGGGGCGCCGGGGAGCCCGGCGCCGAGGGCGCGTACGAGGGCGAGTGCGGTGCGCAGCGCCCGGACCGGGGTGGCTTCGGTGGACAGCCGGGAGAGCTCGATGAGCCGCGAGAGCGCGGCGTCGCCGCGTCCGAGCAGCCAGCCGGCGGCGAGCGCGGCCAGCAGGTGGCCGATCAGCATGGCCGGGCTGAACAGGCCGGTCGCGGGCGGCGGGCCGGCCGCGTGCGCCAGGTGGGCGTGCACGGCCTGGCCCTGTTCCAGGGACTGCGCGGCCAGGGCGGCCGGATCCAGGCCGGCGGCCTCCAGGATCTGCCGGGCGGCGGCCGGATCGAGCGGTACGGAGTTGCCCCCGCACACCAGTTGCGCGGCGAGCGCCGCGAGCGAGGTGTCGGCGGCGCCGGCCGGCGGCTGGGCCTGGGCGGCCGCGGCGCCGTGCTGGCCGAGGCCGAACAGCGTGTGCAGGCCCAGCTGTCCGGCGGCGAGCCCGCCTGCGATGGCCGGCAGCGTACGGGGGCGTCCCGCGAGCGGGGCCGCGGCCGCGAAGACGGCCAGGAAGCCGATGCCGAGGGTCCACCAGGGCACGGTGGCGCAGGATGCCAGGGCGTGCCCGACCGCGGCCAGCACGACGCAGACCGCGGTGAAAACCGCGGTCCGGACGAGCCGGAGGCCGGCTCCGGCGTGCTTGGCGTGGGGGGCAGTCATGGCCGGGCCATCATCGCACTGCGCTTAGGCCCTGCATACGGCAGGTCGTGCAAGGCGCCTTGAGTTCCGCTCCACGGGCACCCGCATACACCGGTGCCCGGGAGTGCCACATCGGCCGAACGAGGGCATTGAGGACGCCGACGGCCGCCGGGGCGCTTACGGCCCCCCGCGGGCGGCAATAGGTAACCGTATGAGCATCTGGTGGTCTCTCCACTTGAGGCGCGAAGCCGCGAGCGTGCCGCTCGCCAGGCGACTGCTGCTGGGGACGATGGAGACCGCGGGGGTTGACCCGGACATCTCCTTCGATCTCTCGGTGGCGCTGAGCGAGGCCTGTGCCAACGCGGTGGAGCACGGCGGGTGCGGCGATGCCCTGGACGAGACCGAGGCGTACCACGTCACGGCCTATCTGGACGGGGACCGCTGCCGCATCGAGGTGACCGATTCGGGCCCGGGATTCCCGCCCGCGACGGTGGCCCGCCGTAGACCGTCCCTGGCCGAGCACGGCCGGGGACTGCACTTGATCGCCGAACTCGCCGACCACGTGCGCCTGCGCAACCGGCCGGGCCGGGGCGCGTCGGTGAGCTTCGACAAGATGCTGAAGTGGCGTGACGACGCGCTGCTCAAGGTGTCGTAGACACGGGCCGCTCAAGGTGTCGTAGACACGCCGGAGGGCAGGACCCCGCACCGGGATCCCGCCCTCCGTACGCCGGCTTCCGCGCCGGGACATCCGCCGATGTCAGCCCTTGAGGCGCGCCATCCAGGCCTCGACCTCGACCGAGGCGCGGGGCAGCCCGGCCGACATGTTCCGGTTGCCGTCCTCGGTGACGAGGATGTCGTCCTCGATCCGGACGCCGATGCCGCGGTACTCCTCGGGCACGGTCAGGTCGTCGGCCTGGAAGTACAGACCGGGCTCGACGGTGAGGCACATGCCCGGCTCCAGCGTGCCGTCCACGTACGCCTCGGTACGCGCGGCCGCGCAGTCGTGGACGTCCATGCCGAGCATGTGGCCGGTGCCGTGCAGGGTCCAGCGGCGCTGGAGGCCGAGCTCCAGGACGCGCTCGACCGGGCCCTCCAGCAGGCCCCACTCGACGAGCTTCTCGGCCAGCACGTGCTGGGAGGCGTCGTGGAAGTCGCGGAACTTCGCGCCCGGCTTGACGGCGGCGATGCCGGCTTCCTGGGACTCGTAGACCGCGTCGTAGATCTTGCGCTGGATGTCGGTGTACGTGCCGTTGATCGGCAGCGTGCGCGTGACGTCGGCGGTGTAGAGGGAGTGGGTCTCCACGCCGGCGTCGAGCAGCAGCAGGTCACCGGAGCGGACGTCGCCGTCGTTGCGGACCCAGTGCAGGGTGCAGGCGTGCGGGCCGGCGGCGCAGATGGAGCCGTAGCCGACGTCGTTGCCCTCGACCCGGGCGCGCAGGAAGAAGGTGCCCTCGATGTAGCGCTCGGACGTGGCCTCGGCCTTGTCCAGGACCTTCACGACGTCCTCGAAGCCGCGGACGGTGGAGTCGACGGCCTTCTGCAGCTCGCCGATCTCGAACTCGTCCTTCACGGCGCGGGCCTCGGAGAGGTAGACGCGCAGCTCCTCGTCACGCTCCTTGGTCACCTTGTCCGTGAGGGCGGACTCGATGCCGGAGTCGTGGCCGCGTACCGCCCGGACCGGGCCCTCGGCCTCGATGAGGGCCTCGGCGAGCTCGCGGACGTCCTTGGCGGGGATGCCCAGGAGCTGCTCGGCCTCCGTGAGCGAGTGGCGGCGGCCGACCCACAGCTCACCCTGGCCGGACAGCCAGAACTCGCCGTTCTCACGGTTGGAGCGCGGCAGCAGGTAGACGGTGGCCGTGTGGCCGCTCTCCCCGGTGGGCTCCAGGACCAGTACGCCGTTCTCGGTCTGGTCGCCGGTGAGGTACGCGTACTCGGTCGAGGCGCGGAAGGGGTACTCGGTGTCGTTCGAGCGGGTCTTGAGACGGCCCGCGGGGACGACCAGGCGCTCGCCGGGGAAGCGCGCGGACAGCGCGGCACGGCGGGCGGCGGTGTGCGCGGCCTGGGCGATGGGCTCCAGTCCGTGCAGCTCGGTGTCGGCCCAGCCCGTGCGCATGCTCTCCGCGAGTTCGTCGCTGACGCCCGGGTACAGACCGTTCTTGCGCTGCTTGTGCGTCTTCTTGGGCTGCTCTTCTTCCGGGGTCTCCGGGGTGAGCTCGTCAGCCACGTCTTCTCCTCAGCTACGACAGACACGGACCTGGGTGTGGACCTCGTCCATCGTATGTGCGAGCGGAAGAAGCACGGAGGGCCGTGTGCGCTATCGCACAAACAGCCTCAAAACGCCCGGCTCACTCAAATCGGGCGGCCAGCAGCACGATGTCCTCGGGGCTGTCGGCCGTCTCCCCGTCGGGCAGGACGGTCCGCAGGATGTGGTCGCAGATGGCGGCCGGGTCGTCCCGGGCGCTACGGGGCACCCCGGCGGCCGCGGCGTGCAGCCGGGCGTAGGCCCGGTCCATGGGGTCCCCGGTGCGCTGGAGCAGCCCGTCCGTGTACAGCAGCACCGTTTCTCCGGGTGCGGGCTCGATCTCCACGCTGGGCGCCTCCCAGCAGGAGAGCATCCCCAGCGGCGCGGAGAGCGAGGTCTCCACGTACTCGGTGCGGTGCTCGCCGATGAGCAGCGGCGGCGCATGTCCGGCGCCCGCCAGGATCATCTTGCGCTGGGCCGGTTCGCAGTATGCGAAGAGCGCGGTGGCCGAGCGGGCGGGCTCGGTCAGGCGCAGCAGCAGCTCCAGGTCGGACAGGACGGCGACGGGGTCCTCGCCCTCCATGACGGCGTACGCGCGCAGTGAGGCCCGCAGCCGGCCCATCGCGGCGACGGCGCTCGGCCCCGACCCGGTCACGGAGCCCACGGCCAGCCCCAGGGCGCCCTCGGGCAGCGGCAGGGCGTCGTACCAGTCGCCGCCGCCGAGCGGCCCGGTGTGGTGCCGGGCGGCGAGCTGGACCCCGGGGATCCGCGGCAGCCTGCTGGGCAGCAGTTCCTCGGCCACGGTCGCCAGGCGCGAGCGGGAGCGTTCCACCTCCAGCATCCGGGCCAGGTGTTCGGCGGCGTGCCGGACGTAGAGCCCGGCGAGGTCGCGCTGGCGCTCGCCCGGCTCGGCCTGCTCGTCGTAGAGCCAGACGGCCGCACCGAGCCGCCCGGTGGCCTCGGCGGTCAGCGGTACCGCGTAGCTGGCGGCGTAGCCGAGGCGGGCGGCGACCTCGCGGTGGCGCGGGTCGACGGGGGCGGCGAAGCCTCCGGTGCCGGCGGGCGCGCCCGGCTCGGGGAGCACCTCGGAGCCGCCGTGGGCATCGGGGAGTCCGTCGAGGATGCGGCCGTAGGAGGTCGCGCTGCGCGGCACGGTCTCGATGTGGCCGAGGTCGGCGTGGCCGAGGCCGAGGCCGATCGTGGTGGTCGGACCGAGTCCGTCGGAGGGCTCCAGGACGAGCAGCCCGCGGCGGGCCCCGACGAGGGCGGCTCCGGCGCGCAGGAACTCGTGGAGGGAGGAGTCGAGGTCGCCGGTGCGGGCCAGGCGCTCGGTCAGCTCGTGGAGGGTGGTGAGGTCCGAGACCATGCCCGCGAGCCGGTCCTGGATCAGGCTGCCGGGGCCTGGTGGAGGGACCGGTGAGGGGGTGGTCCGTGCGGGTGCGGGCGCCGCAGTGTGCGGTGACGCGGTAACTGCTGGATCGATTCCAGCCACTTTCGGCAGATGCGGGGCGCTCATGGCGTCCGCCTTTCCACCTGGTGCGATTCGCCGAATAGCATCGCAAACCCCCAGATCGTGCTGCGCCGCCATCAAGGAATCCACATCTACACGCACACGTGGATGCATGTCCAGCATTGCCCAGGTGGGAATCCTGGTGTCCGTGGGACGGCAACTCACTGTCCAGCCAAGGCTAGAACTTGGCCGGAAAAAGCTGGAAGCGGACGGTTTTTGCGGTCGACTGGGCGGGCGTTCAGGGGAGCCCGGGTACGTAATCGGCAGTGTGCGGGGTCAGTTGGCGCCGCCAGGACCCGTCGGGAACCGCCCGGCACCGGCCGTCGTCCTAAGCGGCGGCAGCCGCTCTCGGTACCGTGCGGGTCGCGTTCCGCCCCCGCCGGACGTTTGATGGACCCGATAAGAAAACTGCACGAACCGTGTGAACCTGCTTCAGGCGCACAGCGAGCTGAAACGTGTACGTGTAGTGAGTCACCTGTTACATGGTGTGATGTGGCCCTCGACGTTCAACGGAAAGGAACGAGCGCTCATGCGCGAGATCCTCGGAAGGCGTCTCCAGCGGCTCCGCTATCGCCTCGGAACCCGGTCCTGGTCCCGGTCCGGGCGAACCGCCCCCGGACAGAGCCGCCCGCCCGCTCCCGCTCCCGCTCTCCTCGACGCCGCGCTCACCTGCGCCACCGCGTGGCAGTGGCCCGTACTGCCCGGAGTCGGCCGCTCCGGCGCGGACAGCTCGCGGTGCGCCTGCCCCGACCCCGACTGCGTCGTCCCCGGCGCGCACCCCTTCGACCCGGGGCTGCTCGCGGCGACCACCGACCCCCGGATGGTGGCCTGGTGGTGGACCAACCGGCCGACCGCCCCCGTCCTGATGGCCACCGGCGGGGCCGCTCCGTGCGCGGTGAGCCTGCCGGCCAAGGCTGCGGCACGGGCCCTCGTACGGCTGGACGCGCAGGGCATGCGGCTCGGGCCGGTCCTGGCCACGCCCACCCGCTGGTCGCTGCTGGTGGCGCCGTACTCGCTGGAACGGCTCGGCGAGCTCCTCTACGCCAAGGACCATGTGCCCTCGTCGCTGCGCTTCCACGGCGAGGGCGGCTACGTGCTGCTGCCGCCCTCCGCCGCGTCCAGCGGCGGGCAGGTGCGCTGGGAGCGGGAGCCGCAGGCGCCGGAACGGGTGCGGTCGCGGCCGGGGGACCGGGTGGCGGCTGCGGGTGGGATCTGGCTGCCCGAGGTCGAGGCGGTCGTGGACGCGCTGGTCGAGGCGAGCAGCGGAGCGCCCGGCGGCGGCAGCCGGCTGGCGTACTGACCCGCGGGGCGGGCCGGCATCCGCGGATCACTCGTACGGGTGCCAGCTGGACCGGTTTCCAAGGGAATTGGGCGCGGGGATCTCCGTGCCCCATTCCCGCGTCGCTATCTTCGGCGAATGAATCTCCGCCTGATCGGTATCGGTGCCGGTGTGCTGATCATCTTGTCGCTCCCGCTGGCCGGAGCGATCGCGGGACCGGATTTCGCCGTTCAGGATGACGGAAAAGGCGGCGGCCTGCTCTCGACGCTCGGCCTTTCGGACCCTTCGCGCCCCTCGTCGGCGTCGTCCTCGCCCGCCTCGCCGCCACCTCCGGCCCAGCAGCCCGGACCGTCCCAGCAGCCCCGTACGGATTCCCAGTGCGGTCCCGAACTGTCCTCGCCGCACGGCCTGGAGGCCCAGACGTGCGTTCTGGTGGGCGAGGGCCGCACGTGGGGCCGCAGCTACTACCGGAACACCAGCGGCCGTCCGCTGGACGCCGTGCTGACCGTGATGGGGCCCGCCGGGCGGACGGTGCAGATCCGGTGCGCGGTCGGTGCGGGGGACGAGCCGGGACTGTGCGAGACGCCGAGCGAGACTTCGGCGGGAGCGCCGGACAGTTACTCGGCTGTTGCGGAATTCGCAGTTCCGGATGATGAAGGGGCACTGCTCTTGCGGTCCGGGAGCAACTCACCGGCCCCGAGTGACGGTTGAGAACCGCCGGAAATGAAGGGCCCGGTCGCTGGCGACGGGGGATGCACCAGCGACCGGGCTACAAGAACGGTAACAAGAGATCGCCTGTACGCAAATTCGATCTCTGATATTCAGACACCGATTTGCAGACGATTAGCGGGAGTTGTGACTCCCGTCACCGGTCCGCGCGTGTGTGCAGGTCAGCTGAGGGTCACCTGGCGGTTGGTGAGTCCGCCGCGGGCCCGGCGCTCTTCCGTGGTCAGCGGTGCGTCCGAGGCCAGAGCCTCGGCCAGCCGCTCCGCGAACTCGGCCGCGGGCTTCTCGACATCGTCCGCGGTGACGCCGGTGGGCAGGTCCCAGACGGGAACCATCAGGCCGTGCGCGCGGAAGGAACCGACCAGCCGGGTGCCTTCGCCGAGCGAGGCAGTGCCCGCCGCGTGCAGCCGCGCGAGGGCGTCGAGCAGCTTCTCCTCGGGGTGCGGCATGACCCAGCGCAGGTGGTTCTTCTCCGGGGTCTCGCACCAGTAGGCCGCGTCCACACCGGCGAGCTTGACGGTGGGAATGGCCGCCGCGTTGGCGCGTTCGAGCGAGGCGGCGATCTCCGGAGAGGCGCTCTGGGCGCTCTCCGATTCCGGAATCCAGAATTCGAACCCGCTGTGCACAACCGGCTCGAAACCGCCGTCGGAGTCCAGGAGATCCTGAAGTCGCGGACCCTCGGCCGGAACGCGGCGGGCCGGAACAGGAGTCCCCGGATCCGCTACGAGGGCACGCTCCAGGGTGTCGGCCATGTCGCGGCCGAGATCCCCGGTGGAGGACTCGTTCTGCAGGCCGAGCAGGACGGACCCGTCCTCGCGGCGCAGCGCCGGCCAGGCCATGGGCAGTACGGTCACGAGCGTGACGGAGGGAACGCCCTCGGGCAGACCGCCCTTGAGGGACAGCGGGACGGTGGCGGCGGGCACGAGCTCGCGCAGCGCGACCCAGTCGCACTCGCCCGGCAGTCCCTCGAACGGGCGCCGCACGTGCTCGGTGACGGCGTGCGCGGCGGCTGCTCCGTGGCAGGCCTTGTAGCGGCGCCCGGATCCGCAGGGGCAGGGCTCGCGAGCGCCCACCACCGGAATCTCACCGTTGTTGAGCTGCGGCTTTGCAGTCTTCGCTGCGGGGCGCTTCTTGGCCATCGTGGGTGTCTCCCGGTTGCGGCGGTACGGCGTCGTGTCTGGGCGCGAGCCTAGCCGTTCGTACCGCCGGAACCGGTGGGGTGCGGCCGGGAGCACGGTCGGCGTGCGCTCCCGGACGGCCGCCTGTGCGGATGACCGGTACTGCTGTCGGGGATCCCTCGCGGTGCTCAGGGATCCAGGTCGTCGAAGGCGGTGCTGAAGTCGATCGCCGGGGGCGCAACGCGCGTAGCGAAATCCTCGTGCCGGGGCCCACAGGCAACGACCACCCACACGGTGATCTCACCCGCCGCTCCGTCCCGGACACCCCAGTCCTGGGCCAGCGCGCTGATGATGTTCAGCCCGCGGCCGCCCCGTGCGGTGACCGAGGGCGTGGCCGGAACCGGGCGGGTGGGCCCGCCGCCGTCCGTGACCTCGACCGTCAGCCGCCCCGCTTTGTCGACGCGCCATGCGGCGCGTATCTCCCCGTCCCCGACTTCTCCCGCGCCCAGGGGCCTGCCGTGTCGGCAGGCATTGCTGAGCAGTTCGGAAAGGATCAGTACGGCATCGTCCACGACCGATTCGGACACTCCGCTGACGCGCAATTGCTCACGCATGCGGTGTCTCGCCTCGCCCACGCCCGCAGGACCATGGCGTACGTCCATGCACGACGACGTGGGCACTTCCTGTGCCACCACCAACGCCACCCCCGGAACCTCCTTAGCCCCACGCATGGTCTGGATGCCCCAATGGCCTGGACCGGAAACCGCCGAGGCGGAGCACTCTGACGCATTCATGACTAACGAATGCGGAGCGGATGCGCCGGGGCACACCCTGTGACGTGCGGGTCCTGCGTGGCGGGTGGGCAAATGGGGACGTCAGCGCCCTAGTTGTGACAGAACTTGGCGGGGCCTGTTCGTGATGATCGCCTCTACACCCAGATCAGCGCAGAGCTGAACGTCCTCTGGCTCATTCACGGTCCATACGTGCACGGAGTGGCCCGCGTCCTGGAGTTTGCGGATGTAGCCGGGGTGGCTGCGCACGATGCGCATTCCGGGGCCGGCGATCCGCACTCCGGCCGGCAGCCGCCCGTCCCGCATCCGGGGGGAGATGAACTGCATCAGGTACACGGTCGGGATCGTCGGCGCAGCCGCGCGCACCCGGTGCAGCGAGCGCGCCGAGAAGCTCATGACCCGGACCGGGTGCGGGCCCTCGGCCGGCGGGGAGTCCAGGGCGAAGCGCTTGAGCAGGAAGAGGAGGCGCTCCTCCACCTGTCCGGCCCAGCGGGTCGGGTGCTTCGTCTCGATCGCGAGCTGTACGGGCCGGCCGGCGTCGGAGATCAGCTCCAGCAGCCGCTCCAGGGTGAGGACGGACGTGCGCTCCGGGTCCGCGTCCCAGTCGGGGGACTCCTCGCGGTCCTTCCAGGAGCCGAAGTCCAGGGCGGCGAGGTCGGCCAGTTCCAGGGCGGAGACGGCGCCGCGGCCGTTCGAGGTGCGGTTCACCCGGCGGTCGTGCACCAGGACCAGGTGGCCGTCGGCGGTGAGCCGGACATCGCATTCGAGCGCGTCGGCGCCGTCCTCGATCGCCTTGCGGTAGGCGGCCAGGGTGTGCTCGGGGGCATCCTCCGAGGCGCCGCGGTGGGCGACGACCTGGATGGGGTGCGGCAGTGCTTGGGTCACCGGGCCATGGTGCCACCGCCGGGGCCTGGGACGTCGAGACCGGGTACCACGGGTGCGTCCGAAATGTCGGTTATAAAGGATGGCAGGAGATACACAGGTGCGGCTTACAGTGCTCTGACGGGTCATGGGAAAGGCTTTGCTCAGGAACTTGTGCGGCACGTCGAACGTTCAGTCGGACCGATCGCCAGAGATTTCTGAAGCCGTGTGTGACGAGGAGAGAGCGCTGTGAGCACCGAGAACGAGGGCACCGCGGCCCCTACGCCCCCCGCGGCCCCGTCAGTACCCCCTGCTCCGGCCTCCGAGACGCAGGTTCCGGCGGCTGCTCCGCAGCCGGCCGACGCACCCCCGACGCCTGCTGCCCCGGCGCCCGTAGCCCCGGCACCTGCTGCTCCTGCCCCAGTGGCACCCGCTGCGCCGGCCCCCGGGCATGCCGCGGCCGAGCCGGTGACGCAGCAGCTGCCGCCGACGCCCGTGCCCGGCACCGAGCAGACCCAGCAGATCCCGCCCACCCCGGCCGCCCCCGCTCCCCAGGCCGCCCCGGCCTACGGGCAGGCTCCCGGCCCGCACGCCCCACAGGCCCCGCACGCCCCGCAGGCTCCGTACGCCCCGGCCGCGCACGGAGCCGAGGGCTGGCCGCCCCCGCCGCCCACGGTCCCGGCGTACGGCGGCGGCCACGGCGGCGGTGTCTGGGGCGCCCCCCTGACCGCCGAGGGCACCCCGCCCCGCAAGCCGAAGGGCAAGGGCGGCCTGATCGCGGGCGTGCTCGCGGCGGCCCTCCTCGCGGGCGGCATCGGCGGCGGCGTCGGCTACTGGGCCGCCGACCGCAGCGACAACGGCACCGGCTCGACCACCATCAGCGCGGCCACCCCCAAGGAGCTCAAGCGCGACGCGGGCTCCATCGCGGGCCTGGCCGCGGGCGCCCTGCCCAGCGTGGTCACCATCGAGGCCTCGGCCGGCGACGGCGAGGGCGGCACCGGCACCGGCTTCGTCTACGACCAGCAGGGCCACATCCTCACCAACAACCACGTGGTCGCCTCCGCGGCCAACGGCGGCAAGGTCACGGCGACCTTCTCCGACGGCAAGAAGTACGAGGCCGAGGTCGTCGGCCGGGCCCAGGGCTACGACGTCGCGGTGCTCAAGCTGAAGAACCCGCCGGCCGGTCTGAAGCCGCTGCCGCTCGGTGACTCCGAGAAGGTCGCCGTCGGCGACTCGACGATCGCGATCGGCGCACCGTTCGGACTGTCGAACACGGTCACCACCGGCATCGTCAGTGCCAAGAACCGCCCGGTCGCCTCCGGTGACGGCTCCGGCGGCAAGAACTCGTACATGAGCGCGCTCCAGACCGACGCCTCGATCAACCCGGGCAACTCCGGCGGCCCGCTGCTCGACGGGCGCGGCGCGGTCATCGGCATCAACTCCGCGATCCAGTCGGCCGGCAACGGCGGCTTCGGCGGCGGCCAGGCCGGTTCGATCGGCCTCGGCTTCGCCATCCCGATCAACCAGGCGAAGAACGTCGCGGAGTCGCTGATCAAGACGGGCAAGCCCGTGTACCCGGTGATCTCCGTCTCCGTGGACCTCCAGTCCAAGGCCGAGGGCGCCAAGATCTCCGACCAGGGCGCGGCCGCCAACGAGCTGGTCGACCCCAACGGACCGGCCGGCAAGGCGGGCCTCAAGCCCGGCGACCTCATCACCGAGTTCGGCGGCAAGCCGGTCGACAGCGGCCCGAGCCTGATCAGCATGATCTGGACGTACAAGCCCGGCGACACGGTGAAGCTGACCTACCTGCGCGACGGCAAGCCGAACACCGTGGACATCACGCTCGGCTCGCGGGTCGGCGACAAGTAACCCCACGGTCGGAACTGCTGGCTTGATGGGGAGGGGCCGTAGGCGGGATTCCGCCTACGGCCCCTCCCAACGTCCGCTTATGCTTCTCTAGTGTTCGATTCCCGGCACATACGGACGTTCCACGCGGTCGTGGCCTCGGGGTCCTATTCGGCGGCCGCCCGCGTCCTCGGGTACACCCAGCCCGCGATCACCCAGCAGATGAAGGCACTCGAACGTGCCGTCGGGACCCCGTTGTTCACCCGCATCGGCCGCAAGATGCAGCTCACCGAGGCCGGGGAGTCCCTCTCCCGGCACGCCGAGACGATCCTTGGCAGCCTCTCCGCCGCCGAGGCCCAGCTGAAGGCCTATGCGCGCCTGCGCACCGGGAGGGTCCGGCTGTGCGGCTTTCCCAGCGCCAACGTCACCCTCGTGCCCGAGGCGCTGAGCGGTCTGGCCAAGGAGCATCCGGGGATCCAGGTCGAGCTGCTGGAGGGGGAGCCTCCCGAATCGCTGCGCAGGCTGGAGCGAGGCGACTGCGACATCACCCTGGCCTTCACCTATCCCGGGCTGCACGAGGAGATCCCCGAGGAGGTCGCCGAGGTCAGGCTGCTGGAGGACCAGCTGACGGTGCTCCTGCCGACCGGCCATCCGCTGGCCCGGCGCCGGGCCGTGCACCTGGCGGACCTGGCCGAGGAGCGCTGGATCGCGGGCTGCCCGCGCTGCCGGGCCAATCTGCTGCACGAGTGCGCGGAGCTGGGCTTCGTCCCCGACATACGCTTCGCCACCGACGACAACCTGGTGGTGCAGAGCCTGGTCGCGCAGGGTCTGGGCGTGGCGATGATGCCCGCGCTGGTGCTGCCCTCGCTCTCGCTGAGCCGGGTCTGCGGACGCCCGCTCCAGCCCGCCGCGCGCCGCCACATCGCCGCCTACGTCTACCGGGACCATCTGCGGATCCCGGCGACGTCCGTGGTCCTCGACGCGCTGAAGCAGGTGGCCTCGAACCGGATCGGGTGCTGATCGCTCCGGTCGATCCATAAGCTCCGCTTGGGATTTCGGGTCAGAACTGTCGTTGGACGTGCTCGAACGACCGCAGGACGCTGCCGGTATGACCACCACGACACCGGCCCGCACCACCACGAGGATGGCCGGCCTCGTCCGGGAGATACGCACCGTCGTCGACCGGGGACTGGCCCCCGATCTGACGGCCTACCTCGTCGGCGAGCGCGTGGCCCCGCACCTGGGGACGCCGGATCTGCTCACACCCGAACAGCGCGAGGGATGCGCGGACCGCTACCGGCAGCACATCCTCCACACCGAACCGGACGGCAGCTTCTCGGTGGTCGCCCTGGTGTGGCTGCCCGGACAGGAGACCGCCATCCACGACCACGTCTCGTGGTGCGTGGCCGGGGTGCACGAGGGCGAGGAGAGCGAGCTCCGCTACCGGCTGGCCCCGGCCACGGCGGCGTCCGGTGCCCGGCTGGTGGCGACGGAGGAAGTGGTCAACGGCCCCGGGGACGTCTGCGGGTTCGCGCCGCCCGGTGATATCCACAAGGTCCGCAATTCCTGTCGTACGACAGCGATTTCCCTCCACGTCTACGGCGCCGACGTCGCCCGCCTGGGCAGCAGTGTCCGCCGGGTCTACGCCCTCCCGGCCGCCTGATGGCCCTGCTGAACCGCCCTGTCCCCCGAGCGGCACGGGCGGTTCGTGTTTCACGTGAAACATCTTCATCCTGGCCCGGGTTGGGACTCGCGGTCGTGGGCGCTCTCGTGGCCTGGTGCGTGCACCGCATCGCTCCCGCCGTGCCCATGCTGACGGCCTCGGTGGTGATGGGCATCGCGGTGGCACACCTTCCCGGCCTGCGGACCCTCGTCCGGGGAGCCGCGCGCCCGGGCCTGTCCCTCGCGGGCCGGCGGCTGATGCGGATCGGCATCGTACTGCTGGGCCTCGGCCTGGGGCTGGACCAGGTGCTCCGGCTGGGCTGGGCGACGGTGGCCATGGTGGCCGGGGTGGTCGCGGCCACCTTCTACGGCACTCTCTGGCTGGGCCGCCGGCTCGGCCTGCCCGGGGACCAGCCGCTGCTGATCGCCACGGGGTACTCGATCTGCGGGGCTTCGGCGATCGGGGCGGTGAGCGAGGTCTCCGGCAGCGACGAGGAGGACGTGGCCGCGTCCGTGGCGCTGGTGACCCTGTGCGGGACGCTGGCCATCGCGGTACTCCCCCTGCTCCAGGGCCCGTTGGGGCTGTCCGACCCGGCCTTCGGGCGCTGGGTGGGAGCGAGCGTCCACGACGTCGGCCAGGTGGTGGCAACCGCGCAGACCGCGGGCCCGGGCGCGCTCGGCGAAGCGGTGCTGGTCAAGCTGATGCGGGTCGCGCTGCTGGCTCCGCTGGTTGCCGCCGTGGCCTTCGCGGTACGGGCAAGGCGGCGCGGGGTGCGCACCGCCTCGGGGCGCCGGCCCGCACCGGTGCCGCTCTTCGTGGCCGGATTCCTGGCCGCGGCCGCGCTGCGGGCCACCGGGGCGCTGCCCGAAGTGGCGCTGGAGTGGGCGCACACGGCTCAGGAGGCACTGCTGGCGGCCGCCCTGTTCGGGCTCGGGAGCGCGGTGCACCTGCCGACGCTGGCCCGGACCGGCGGGCGGGCCGCGGTGCTGGGGCTCGGGGCCTGGGTGGTGGTCGCCGGGGTCTCGTACGCGGGCGTGATGCTCACCGTATGAGGCGGTGGGGGAAGGGAGTTGGCCAATTCCTGGCCGGAACCGACCGAACGTTCCGGCTGTCCGCTGACATCGACGCGCGGCCGTGCCACTCTGCCTCCGCGAGCCGAACAGGCGATGCACAGAGCAACCGATGCACAGAGCAGCCGAAGCACAGCACAGCCGATGCACAGAGCCGCCGAAGTACAGAACAGCCGAAGTACAGAACAGCCGATCCGCACCGACAGCTCTTCACCCCCACCCTGCCCGGGACCGACCGAGGCCTGGGCACGGCAGAAGGAGTCATGCGTGAATCGTCATCGCAGGGCCGTATCCGTCCTCGTGGGCGCCGGCGCACTGATCGCGGGCGCGCTGTCGGCGGCCTCCCCCTCGGCGGCCGCCGACGCCCCCGCCTCGTTCAGGCAGCAGCACGCCCAGGGCTTCTGGACCGCCGAGCGGATGCGCACCGCCACCCCGCTCGACGTCACGGCGGTCCCGGGAGCGGCCCGTACCCCGGTTGCCGGTGCGGCGGCCCCCACCAGCATCCCGCCGACGGCCGCCGCCTCCCCCACCGCCTTTCCGCAGGCCGGCGGGGCCTGGACGGGCGGCGGTGCCGTGGTGAAGACCTCGGGCCGGGTCTTCTTCACCATGGGCGGCCGGACCGCCTCCTGCTCGGGCGACTCGGTCACCAGTGCCAACGGCAGCACGGTCATGACGGCCGGCCACTGCGTGAAGTACCAGGGCGCCTGGCACACCAACTGGGTGTTCGTCCCCGCGTACAACAACGGCAACGCCCCGTACGGGCAGTGGCCGGCCACCAAGACCTTCGCCACCGACCAGTGGGCGGCGAGCGAGGACATGAACATGGACGTCGGCCTCGCCGTCGTGGCCCCGCTCAACGGCCAGACCCTCACCCAGGCCGTCGGCGCCCAGGGCCTCCTCTTCAACGGCGGATACAACAAGAGGATGTACTCCTTCGGCTTCCCCGCGGCCGCGCCCTACGACGGCAGCAAGCTGGTGTACTGCAGCGGCAACAGCGGCAAGGACTTCCTGCTGACCAAGGACCACAGCCTGTCCTGCAACATGACGGGCGGCTCCAGCGGCGGCCCCTGGTTCCAGGACTTCAACGAGGCCACCGGCCTCGGAACCCAGGTCTCGGTGAACAGCTTCGGCTACACCTTCCTGCCGAACCGGATGTACGGCCCGTACTTCGGCAACGAGGCGAAGGCGGCCTACGACAAGGCCCAGACCTCCTGACCCCACGCCCGCCCACGGCCCCCCACCGCCCGGTACTCTGTACCGGCCAGGTGGGTTGCCCGAGCGGCCTAAGGGAACGGTCTTGAAAACCGTCGTGGCAGCGATGTCACCGTGGGTTCAAATCCCACACCCACCGCCAGGTCAGAGAAGTAGCAGGTCAGAGGGCGGGCACCCGATCAGGGTGCCCGCCCTCTCTGCTCATCCTGTCTCACCTTGATGCAGCCGTATCCCGCTGTTGACCAGTGCGTATGGGCCATCTGTGGGCCAGGACCATGGCGCTAGACCTGCGCACTCCTGGCGTCGCGCAGCCGCGCCACGTAGCGGAGCAGGGCCCAGATCGCCGCGGCGTTTACCAGGGCGCTGACCAGGACCGCGCCGTAGAAGCCGAATTCGGACCCCATGTCGAGCTTGGTGTCGATGGATGTGTCCGGGGTCCAGTCCGCGGGGCGCGGGGCGGACTCCGGCATGAACTCCGTGGGCAGCGGCTCGGGAGGCGGCTGCGAGCCTTCGTAGACGGGCCCCGCGACCGGGGCCGACTCGTCCAGGGCGTCCGGGGCGGGTCCGAAGGTGCTCAGCAGCAGGAGGCTGACCGGCGCGGTGGCGAGGATCGGCCAGACTCCGAAGAACCCGATGTCCCCGGTCCGGCTGCCGACCGCGACGTAGACCAGCATCGCGACCACCAGGGCCAGGTATCCACCGGGCACCCACATCTCAGGCTTCGACCAGCGCCGCACCATGACGATCCCCGTTTCGTTCCGCTTCGTTCGACCTGCGCCCAGTCTCGAAGCTGCCGAGGACCGCCACCTGAGTACGCCTACTCATCCTGCTCGGCCCTGAGTACCTGGTCAGAGCCGTGCACGGCAAGCACGCCGGGGACACCGCAACGTTGGCGGTGACGGGGGCTTTGGGCCTTCCGAGTGGTGTTTGTCGGAAGATCGGCGCGCGTTGCCGGGGTCGTGCGGTTGCGACCACATCATGACGAATGTATGCAGATCCGCCCGTCGGAACATCGCGAAACGAGGCATCCCGTCATGGCACAGCGCACGACCCTCACCTCCGTCTGGACCGCCGTCCTCGCCGCTCTCGTGGCTTTCTTCGCTTCCCTCGGCTTCGGTGGCAAGACCGCTCCCGCCGCCGGCTCCGTCCCCGCTCCCGCTGTTCCGGCTCCCGCGGAGGGCGGTGCGCGCCGGACGGCGGTGACGGCCCGGCAGACCTGGCGGGCGATGATGCACGGCGGTTCGCTCCCGCCGACCATCAAGCAGCGGATCCGCGCCGAGGCCCACGGCAAGACCCCGTCCGTCCGTCGCTCGACCACCGCGGCAGCCATGGGTGCCGGATCCGGACCGGCTGACCTGGACCTCACCGCGGCCGCCGTCGGAGCCCCTGCCGGAGCCGCGCGGGAAGTGCTGGCTCTCGCCGCGTAGCCCCGTACGGCTTGGCCGGCGGCACAGACGGGCAGCGCAGGAGTACGGCACCACGCGCAGTGAAGCACCGCGAGCAGTGGTACGGCACTACGGCACTACAAGCAGCACGAACAGAACGAGCAGCAGAAGCAGGATCAGAAGCAGGATCAGACGCAGGCGCTGGAGCCCGGTCAGTCGTGACCGCGGATCGCGCCGCGGGGTGCCCCGGAGCGGGGCACGGTTGGTCTGCCCCGGCGGGCGCCGGGGGCGCGCAGGGGGCGCACAGCTTGGGATCGCAGGGCCGCAGGACCGGGAGACGGTGGGTTCCCGGACGGCGCGGCCCTTTTTGGCATGTCCGGGCGAGGTGAGCTGGCGGAACGCTTCAGCGCTTGTGGGGCATGGGTTTCGCCCGGTGCAGGAGTGCTGATCTGGGGCTTCGGGGGCGCGAACCAGGTTTATCCGATGTTGGTCATACTTGCGGGGGAATCGGGGACTCCGGGGTGGTTCGCCGGGGATTCGGTGGGCAACTCTGGTCTCGCGACGTCGTCAGCACACGCAACGACCGAGGCGGTCGGCCAACTGCCTTGGAGCAAGTCCCACTTCGGTTTTCTGGAGGATTCAGACATGGCAAGCATCCGTACCGCCCGCGTCATCGCCGCCGTCGCCGCGCTCCCCCTCGCCGTCGCCCTCTTCGGGGGAGTGGCATCGGCCGACAACGGCTCCTTCGCGAACGACGGATCGAATGCGAGCGTCGCCAGCATCATCGGCAGCGGCGTGGGCGGCAACAACCACGGGAACTCCTCCACCTCGCAGCAGGTAGCCACGGGGTCCGGCGCGTCCAACCAGAACAACACCGCGCAGGTCAACGGCTCGGCCTTCACGGCCATCGACCAGTCCAACTCCACGGTGGCGGTGAACTTCCACCCCTGGTGGTAGACGCGGCCAAAGCCCGCTCGAACTCTTGAGGGCGCCCGTGCGACCGGACCGGCTGGGGTCCGGTAGCGCGGGCGCCCTCGCGCATGCCCCGCCCCGCTCGGGCTCCTCGTTGCTTCCTCGGGCACCACCCGACCTTGACACCACGGGTGAATCTGACGGACAGTCAGGTTCACTCGATGATGTGATGCCGGGAGGCCAGCGCCGTGCACCTCGCCCCGACCGAAGGCCAGTTGCGGCTCCGAGCCGAACTGCGGGAGTACTTCCGGGAACTGCTGCCGGACGGAGTGCCCGAGGACCCGTCCGGCCAGCGCGCACTCCTGCGCCGCATCGGCGCCGACGGACTGCTCGGACTCGGCTGGCCCGTCGAGTACGGCGGTCAAGGCCGCGGCCCCGACGAGCAGTTCGTCTTCTTCGACGAGGCCTACCGGGCCGGCGCCCCCGTCTCGATGGTCACCCTCAACACCGTGGGTCCGACCCTGATGAAATACGGGACGCCGGAGCAGAAGGAGTACTTCCTGCCCCGGATCCTCCAGGGCGACCTCGTCTTCGCCATCGGCTACTCGGAGCCCGAGGCGGGCACCGACCTCGCCTCGCTGCGCACCCGCGCCGTGCGCGACGGCGGGGACTGGGTGATCGACGGGCAGAAGATCTTCACCTCCAACGCGCAGAACGCGGACTGGATCTGGCTCGCCTGCCGCACCGACCCCGACGCCCCCAAGCACAAGGGCATCTCGATCATCCTGGTGCCCACCGCGGCCACCGGCTTCGCCTGGACACCGATCCAGACCGTCGGCGGACTCACGACCACGGCGACGTACTACGACTCCGTCCGCGTGCCAGCAGGCAGCCTGGTCGGCCCCGAGCACGGCGGCTGGAGCCTGATCACCAACCAGCTCAACCACGAACGCGTGGCCCTGGCCGCCATCGGCATGCAGGCCGAGGACTTCTACGAGACCGCGCTCGCCCACGCCCGGACCCCCGACCCGGACACCGGGGACCGCCCCGCCGACCGGCCGTGGGTGCAGTCCCGGCTGGCCGAGGCGTACGCGCGACTGGCCGCCGTACGCCTCCTCAACTGGCGCCTCGTTCAAGACGTGGGCGGCGGCACCCTGGCTCCCGGCGACGCGAGCGGCGTGAAGTTCCTCGGCACCGAGTCCACCGTCGAGGTGTACCGGATGTGCCAGGAGGTGGTGGGCGAGGAGGGGCTCATACGGGGTCCCGGGCCCGGCGCCTTCGAGGGCGGCGAGCTGGAGCGGATGAACAGGGCCGCGCAGATCAACACCTTCGGCGGCGGGGTCAGCGAGGTCCAGCGGGAGATCGTCGCCATGATGCGGCTCGGCATGAAGGGGAGGAAGCGATGACGGCAGACGCCGCGGCCCGGGAGCCGGACGGGGCCCAGGAAGCGGCCCGGGAGCCGGACGAGGCGCGGGAAGCGCCCCGGAGGCCCGACGGGACCGAGGAGGCGGCCCGGTTCCACACGCTGCTCAAGGCCTTCGAGGGGCAGCCCGCCGCCACCGCGGGCCGGGGCAAGGACCCGGTCAACGAGCCGATGATCCGCCACTGGTGCGAGGCCATGGGCGATGCCAACCCGGCGTACACCGGACCCGATGCCATCGCTCCGCCCACCATGCTCCAGGCGTGGACGATGGGCGGGCTCTCCGGCCACACCGACCGCTCCTCCGCCTACGACGAGCTCTTCGCCCTGCTCGACGGCGCGGGCTTCACCTCCGTGGTGGCCACCGACTGCGAGCAGGAGTACCTGCGCCCGCTGCGCCCCGGTGACGCGATCACCTTCGACGCCCTCATCGAGTCCGTGTCACCCCGTAAGACGACCAAACTGGGCACCGGCCACTTCGTCACGACCCGCATGGACGTCCACGCGAACGGGGACCTCGCCGGTACCCACCGCTTCAGGATCCTCAAGTACGCCCCCGCCCCACCCCGAGACCGGCCCGCCAGGCCGGCGCAGAACAAGGCCCAGCGCCCCCGCCCGGTGATCAACCGCGACAACCAGGGTTTCTGGGACGGGGTGAAGGACCACAAGCTGCTGATCCAGCGCTGCACCGCATGCGCCACCCTCCGCTTCCCGTGGCTCCCCGGCTGCAACGCCTGCTCCTCCCCCGACTGGGACACCGTCGAGGCCTCCGGCGAGGGCACGGTGTTCAGCTACGTCGTCATGCACCACCCGCCCTTCCCTGCTTTCGACCCGCCCTACGCGGTGGCGCTCGTCGAGCTGGCGGAAGGCGTCCGCACGGTCAGCAACATCACCGGCATCCCCTACGACAAGGTGCGCATCGGCATGCCCGTCCGCCTGGAGTTCCTGCGCGTCGACGACGACCTCGAACTCCCCGTCTTCCGCGGGAGCGAGGGCTGATGGACTTCCACCCCACCGAGGAGCAGGCCGCCGCCGTCGGCCTCGCCGCCCGGATCTTCGGCGATCTCGCCACCCATGAACGCCTCGCCGCCGCCGGCACCGGCAGTGACGCCGAGCTGTGGAAGGCCCTGACCGCCTCCGGTCTGATCGCGGCCGTCGAGGACATCGGACTGCTCGGTCTGGTCCTGCTGCTGGAGGAACAGGGGCGCACCACCGCGCAGGTGCCGTACGCCGCCACCTGCGCGTACGGGGTCCTCCCGGTGGCCGCCCACGGCAGCGCCGAGCAGCGCGCCCGCCTGCTGCCCGCCCTGGGCAGCGGCGAGGCGGTGGCCACCGGTGCCTTCCCGGACCGCGGGCGGTTCAGGGCCGAGGGCAACCGGCTCACAGGGACGGCCCCCGCCGTGCCCTGGCTGCGCGAGGCCACGCATGTGCTGGTCCCGGACGCGGACCGGGCGCTGTGGCTCGTACGGGTGGACGCGCCCGGCGTGCGGACCTCCCCGGTGGAGACCACCGCCCCCTGGTCCGCGGCCCGCCTGACGCTGACCGGCGCCGAGGCCGAACGCATCGGGGCCGTGGACTCCGGCGGGAGCGCCGACGCGAGCCCCTACGAGCACACGCTTGCCGCAGCCCGCACCGCCTTCGCCGGACTTCAGGCGGGCGTCTGCGCGGGCTCGCTCGCCCGGGCGGTCGAGTACACCTCCACGCGCGAGCAGTTCGGCCGTCCGCTCTCCACCAACCAGGGGGTCATGCTCCGGGCCGCCGACGCGTACATGGACACGGAGGCGATCCGGGTCACCGCGTACGAGGCGGCCTGGCGAATCGACCAGGGCCTGCCGGCGCGCGACCACGCGCTGACGGCGGCCTGGTGGGCCTCCGAGGCGGGCAAGCGGGTCGTGCACGCGGGGCAGCACCTGCACGGCGGGATGGGCGCCGACCTGGACCATCCCGTTCACCGGCACTTCCTGTGGGGGCGCCAGCTGGACGCCTACCTGGGCTGCGGCAGCGAGCTGCTGGCCGAACTGGGCGCCGTGCTGGCGCAGGAGGGCTGAGCCGTGGAATTGCTGAGGGTCGGCGAGGAACTGCCCGCGCTGGAGATACCGGTCACCCGGACCCTGATCGTCGCGGGCGCCATCGCCTCCCGCGACTACCAGGACGTGCACCACGACGCGTCACTGGCCCGGGAGAAGGGCTCCCCGGACGTCTTCATGAACATCCTGACCACGAACGGCCTGGTCGGCCGGTACATCACCGACCACCTCGGCCCCCACTCCGTCCTGCGCAAGGTGGCCATCCGCCTCGGCGCCCCCAACTATCCGGGCGACACCATGACCCTCACCGGCACCGTCACCGCCCTCGAAGGGGACACCGCCGAGATCCGCGTCGTCGGCACCAACGGCCTCGGCCACCACGTGACCGGCACCGTCACCGTCACCCTGGGGAGGGCCGGATGAGCGTCCGCACCCGCGACGAACTCGGCGGCCGGGCCGCCATCGCCGGTATCGGGGCGACCGAGTTCTCCAAGGACTCGGGCCGCAGTGAGCTGAAGCTCGCCGTCGAGGCCGTGCACGCCGCTCTCGACGACGCCGGACTCAGCCCCGCCGACGTCGACGGCATGGTCACCTTCACGATGGACACCAGCCCCGAGATCACCGTCGCCCAGGCGGCGGGCATCGGGGACCTGTCCTTCTTCTCCCGCATCCACTACGGCGGCGGCGCGGCCTGCGCCACCGTCCAGCAGGCGGCGCTTGCCGTCGCCACCGGGGTGGCCGAGGTCGTGGTCTGCTACCGCGCCTTCAACGAGCGGTCCGGGCGCCGCTTCGGCTCCGGCGTGCAGCAGCGCGAGCCCTCGGCGGAGGGGGCGGCCCTCGGCTGGTCGCTGCCCTGGGGGCTGCTGACCCCGGCTTCCTGGGTGGCCATGGCCGCCCAGCGCTACCTGCACACCTACAACCTCACCCCGGAGGCGTTCGGGCACGTCGCCGTCACCGACCGCCGGTACGCCGCCACCAACCCCGCCGCCTACTTCTACGGCAAGCCCATCACCCTCGCCGACCACGCCGCCTCGCGCTGGATCGTCGAGCCGTTGCGGCTGCTGGACTGCTGCCAGGAGACGGACGGCGGCCAGGCCGTGGTCGTCACCAGCACCGAGCGGGCCCGGGACCTGCGCCGGGCACCGGTGGTGATCACCGCGGCCGCGCAGGGCGCGGGGCGCCGCCAGGAGGGCATGACCTCCTTCTACCGCGACGGGCTCACCGGGCTGCCGGAGATGAACGTGGTCGCGCGCCAGCTGTGGCGGACCAGCGGGCTGCGGCCCTCGGACATCGACGTCGGCATCCTCTACGACCACTTCACCCCCTTCGTGCTCATGCAGCTGGAGGAGTTCGGCTTCTGCGCGCCCGGCGAGGCCGCCGATTTCGTGGCCGCCGACGCGCTGCCCTTGAACACCCACGGCGGCCAGCTCGGTGAGGCGTACCTGCACGGCATGAACGGCATCGCCGAGGCCGTCCGCCAGCTGCGCGGGACCTCCGTCAACCAGGTCGGCGGCGCTGCGCACGCCCTGGTCACGGCTGGTACCGGGGTACCGACCTCCGGCCTGGTCCTCGGCGCCGACGGCTGAGGTCACAGCCGTTCCACGGCCTGAGCCGGGTCCGGTGAGCGCCCCGCCTCCTCCACCTACAGGAGGTGGGGCCCGCACCGGCCCTACAACCTGAGACGGATCCGGCTTCGGCACTTGCGGGCGATCCCAGGCCCCGCGTCCGCTCCTAGCGTGGACACATGACCCCGCCTGTGTGCACGCTCGCCTCGAATCCGACGCCGTACCCGTCGTTCTCGGCGTACGTCCGGACCCGCGGCACGGTCCTGATGCGCACCGCGCGCTCGCTCACCGCCAACCCGTGCGATGCCGAGGACCTGCTCCAGACCGCCCTCGCCAAGACCTACGTCGCCTGGGACCGGATCGAGGACCATCGCGCCCTGGACGGATACGTCCGGCGGACCCTGGTCAACACGCGCACTTCCCAGTGGCGCAAGCGCAAGGTCGACGAGTTCTCCTGTGACGAGATCCCGGAGACGGAGGAGCCGCCGGCCGCCGACCCCGCGGAGGCGCAGGCGCTGCGCGACGCGATGTGGCGTGCGGTGACCCGGCTGCCCGACCGGCAGCGGGCCATGGTCGTCCTGCGCTACTACGAGGACCTGAGCGAGGTGCAGACCGCCGAGCTGCTCGGCGTCTCGGTCGGCACGGTCAAGAGCGCCGTCTCCCGCGCACTCCGCAAGCTCCGCGAGGACCCGGAACTCACCCCGGTCCGCTGAGCCGATCGGGTTGTCCGCTGTTTCACGTGAAACAGCGTCGTTTCACGTGAAACACGGTTCCGGACCGGTCGGCGCGGGGCCGACGTCGGATGTTTCACGTGAAACACGGGCGGGTTTCTACTCCTGGGTAGTGACATGCCGACCGGTACGTGCGCAGAATCGGCAGCATCCGTAGCCGCCGCAGCGCCGCAGCGCTCACCGGGAGGACGCTTTGCTGAGCACCATGCAGGACGTACCACTCCTCGTCACCCGCATACTCCAGCACGGGATGACGATCCACGGGAAGTCCCAGGTCACGACCTGGACCGGGGAGGCTGAGCCGCATCGTCGAAGCTTCGCCGAGATCGGTACCCGCGCCGCCCGCCTCGCCAACGCCTTGCGCGACGAGCTCGGCGTCCAGCAGGGCGACCGCGTGGGAACGCTCATGTGGAACAACGCTGAGCATGTCGAGGCATACTTCGCGATCCCCTCCATGGGCGCTGTCCTGCACACGCTCAACCTGCGTCTGCCCCCCGAGCAGCTGGTCTTCATCGTCAACCACGCCGCCGACCGGGTCGTGCTGGTCAACGGCACGCTGCTGCCCCTGCTCGTGCCGCTGCTGCCGCACCTGCCGACCGTCGAGCACGTCGTCGTCGCCGGCATCGGCGACCGCTCGGCGCTCGAAGGCCTGGACGTGCGGGTGCACGAGTACGAGGAGCTCCTCGACGGCCGTCCCGACAGCTTCGCCTGGCCGGATCTGGACGAGCGCCAGGCAGCCGCGATGTGCTACACCTCCGGCACCACCGGGGACCCCAAGGGCGTCGTCTACTCCCACCGGTCGATCTACCTGCACTCCATGCAGGTCAACATGGCCGAGTCGATGGGTCTGACGTCCGCGGACACCAGCCTCGTCGTGGTCCCGCAGTTCCACGTGAACGCGTGGGGCCTGCCGCACGCCACGTTCATGACCGGCATCAACATGCTGATGCCGGACCGGTTCCTGCAGCCCGCCCCGCTCGCCGAGATGATCGAGCGGGAGAAGCCCTCGCACGCCGCGGCCGTCCCCACCATCTGGCAGGGACTGCTGGCCGAGGTCACCGCGAACCCGCGCGACCTGACCTCGATGAAGCAGGTCACCATCGGCGGCGCGGCCTGTCCCCCCTCCCTCATGGAGGCCTACGACAAGCTCGGCGTCCGCCTCTGCCACGCCTGGGGCATGACCGAGACCTCCCCGCTGGGCACCATGGCGCACCCCCCGGCCGGTCTGGGCGCCGAGGAGGAGTGGCCGTACCGGATCACCCAGGGCCGCTTCCCGGCAGGCGTCGAGGCCCGCCTGGTCGGCCCCGGCGGCAGCTTCCTGCCCTGGGACGGCGCTTCGGCGGGTGAGCTGGAGGTGCGCGGCCCGTGGATAGCGGGCGCCTACTACGGCGGCGCGTCCGGCGAACCCCTCCGCCCCGAGGACAAGTTCAGCGCGGACGGCTGGCTCAAGACCGGCGACGTCGGCATCATCAGCCCCGACGGCTACCTCACCCTGACCGACCGGGCCAAGGACGTCATCAAGTCCGGCGGCGAGTGGATCTCCAGCCAGGAACTGGAGAACGCGCTGATGGCGCACCCCGAGGTCGCCGAGGCGGCCGTCGTCGCCGTTCCCGACGACAAGTGGGGCGAACGCCCGCTGGCCACCGTCGTCCTCAAGGAGGGCGCGACCGTGGACTACGAGGGGCTGCGCGCGTTCCTCGCCCAGTCGATCGCCAAGTGGCAGCTGCCGGAGCGCTGGACGGTCATCGAGGCGGTGCCGAAGACCAGCGTCGGCAAGTTCGACAAGAAGGTGATCCGCAAGCAGTACGCGGACGGCGCCCTGGACGTCACGAAGCTGGACTGACCCGGTCTCAGCCCTTGGTGAGCCATGGCCGCAGCAGCTTGCTGACGGCGGGCATGGCCACGTAGGTCATCAGGGTGCTGAAGACGACGGCGAAGGCGGCCGTCCGCAGTACGAAGTGCAGATCCACCAGGTACGGCCCGAGCACCGCGTTGCCGACGAGCGAGATCGGGAAGATGGCCAGTCCCGAGCTGATCGCCATCTTCCACCGGGGCGGCGCGGGCCGGGTCGTACCCGGCTTGGCGAACCAGGTCTCCATGCCGTGCAGTTCCCGGCGGGCTATCTCCGTGTGGTGGTGGCCGAGGCAGTTCGAGAACCACTGCGCCCGCTCCGCGGAGTCCTGCCAGCGCTGCAACGCCGCCTGATTGCGGAACCGGTGGACCAGGAACCACGGCTCGCCCTGCGAAGCCGGGCGGAAGAGCCCGTACCCGAGGTGGTCCGGGAAGCCCGCGGCCGTTTCCAGGATGCCGTGGGCCCAGGCCTCGAAGTTCTCCTCGTGCCCGGGCTCCACCTGCCGGGCGATCAGCAGGTTCACCTCGCCGTTGTCGGCGGGGACGGTCTGCTCGCTCGTGTTGATGGTGGCCATCGGCCCAGGATTACTAGTTGGTGCCGATCTTGGCCAGCAGGTCCACGATGCGGCCCTGGACGTCCGTGGTCGTGGCCCGCTCGGCGAGGAAGAGCACGCTCTCGCCGGAGGCCAGCCGCGGCAGTTCGGCCGGGTCGATGCCGGCCGTCGTGTAGACGACCAGCGGGGTGCGGTTCAGCTGCCCGTTGGCGCGCAGCCAGTCCACGATCCCGGCCCGCCTGCGGCGCACCTGCATCAGGTCCATGACCACCAGGTTGGGCCGCATCCGGGTCGCCAGCTCCACGGCGTCGGTGTCGGCCCCGGCCCGCGCGACCTGCAGACCGCGCCGTTCCAGCGCGGCGGTCAGCGCGGTGGCGATCTCTTCGTGCTCCTCGATCAGCAGCACCCGGGAAGGGTGCTGCTCGCTGTCGCGCGGCGCGAGCGCCTTGAGGAGGACGGCCGGATCGGCCCCGTACGCCGCCTCGCGCGTGGCGTGCCCCAGCCCGGCCGTGACCAGTACGGGGACCTCCGCGGCCACCGCGGCCTGGCGCAGGGACTGCAGGGCGGTCCGGGTGATCGGCCCGGTCAGCGGGTCCACGAACAGCGCGGCGGGGAACGCGGCGATCTGCGCGTCCACCTCCTCGCGGGAGTGCACGATCACCGGCCGGTAGCCGCGGTCGCTGAGCGCCTGCTGCGTCTGCACGTCGGGCGCGGGCCACACCAGGAGCCGGCGCGGGTTGTCCAGGGGCTCGGGCGGGAGTTCGTCGTCCACGGGCCGCGGTACGGGCCTGTTGACCACCTCGACGGCGCCACCAGGGCCGTCCAGCGGCTCGGGACCCTCGTCGGAGCCCGCCTCGGGGGCTCCTATGGCGAAGGCCCTGCCCTGGGGCGCGGGCTCGGCGAGCCGGCGCCGGCGGCCGGAGCCCGAACCGGCCGGGTCCACGGAGATGCCCTGGCCCAGGGTGCCGAGGGCGCGCACGCTGATCGGCTGCCCCGGCTGGTCATCCGCCGGGGCGTCCTGCGGCTGCCGGGCCCCGGGGACCGCGAGCTGGCCGGAGGTCTCGTCGTCCTCGGGAGCCGTCCGGGCCGCCGGGACCGGCCACGCCGGAGTGGCGGGCAGTGCTCGGCGCCGCCCGGTCGGGTGCGCCGCCTCGGCGGGATCCGGTGCGCCCGCGACGGGCCGCGCGGCGGCGGCCTCGGTCTCGGGCTCGGCCCCGGGCGCGCCCAGCACCCGGCGCCCACGGCGTCCGCCGGTGCTCTCGGAGTCGGCCTCGGCCTCGGCGGGGGCCGGAGCCGGTCCGGCCATGGCGTGGGCCTGCGGCGCCTGCGGAGCCGGGGTCGGTCCCGCGGGCAGCGCGAAGCCGCCCTCGGGGGCGATGGGCCGCGCCGGGGCCTGGGCGGGCGCGGGCGTCGGCCCGAGCCCGGTCGCCGGTACGGGACCGCCGGGCTGCGCCGGCACCGGAGCGCCCGGCTGCTGCGCCGGAGCGGCCGGGCCCAGCGCCCGGCGCCGCCCGGCGGGATGCTCGGTCACCGGAACCGGCGGCACGGAGGGTACGGGCGGCAGTGCGGGCATGGCGGTGCCCTGCGGGGGCACGGGCCGCCCGGCCCCGCCCTGGCCGCCCTCGCCGCTGCCGTCGCCGTCGCGACCGCGGCGGCGACCGGTGCCGAGCCCCGCCGGGTTCACCGGCGACTGGGCCAGCCCGGGCGCCGGGTCCGCGTCCTGCCGGCCGGGGCCCGCCTCGCCCGCCCGGCGCCGCCCGGAGGGCAGCGCCAGCGCGCCACCTCCGCCCTCGGCCGCCTTCGCGGCCACCGGTCCTCCGGGTACCCGCGGTTCGTCGTCCAGGAAGGCATCCACCCCGCGTCGCGCGCGCCGCCCGCCGGAGACCTTCCCGGCGGGGGCCGCGTCGGCCTCCCCGGCTCCGCCCCGGGGCTCCTCCGCCGGCTCCGGCAGCGTCACCGTTCCGGCGCCCGCGCCCAGCGGCAGCTCCAGCACGTACGCACCGCCGGGCGCGCCCGGAACCTCCACGGTCTGCAGTACGCCGCCGTGCGCGGACACGATGCCCCGCACGATCGGCTCGTGCACCGGGTTGCCGCCCTCGTACGGCCCGCGCACCTCGATCCGTACGACGTCACCGCGCTGCGCGGCCGCCACCACGATCGTGGAGTCGCTGTAGCCGTTGCCCTGACGGGTCTTGCCGGTGGCGTCCACCCCGGCGACGTCCGCGATCAGGTGCGCGAGCGCGGTGGAGATGCGGTCAGCGTCGACCTCGGCCTCGATCGTCGGGGCGTGGACGGCGAACTGCGCGCGCCCCGGCCCGATCAGCTCGACCGCGCCGTCGACACCGGCGGTGACGACGCCGTTGATCAGGACCTTCTTCTTCTTGAGCCGGTCGCTGCCGGCGTCCAGGCGCTGGAAGCCGAGCACGTTGTCCACCAGCGTGGTCATCCGGGAGTACCCGGCGGCCAGGTGGTGCAGCAGCTGGTTGGCCTCGGGCCACAGCTGTCCCGCGTCGTCGGCGGCGAGCGTGGCCAGCTCACCGCGCAGCTCCTCCAGCGGCCCGCGCAGCGATTCGCCGAGGACGGCCAGCAGCTGCGCGTGGCGCGCCGCGAGGGCGTCGTAGGGCCGCCGGTCGGTGAAGGTCATGACGGCGCCGACGAGCTGCTCCCCGTCCCGTACGGGAGAGGTGGTCAGGTCGACGGCGACCGGCTGGCCGGCCTTGTTCCACAGCACCTGCCCGCGCACGCGGTGCTTGCGTCCGCTGCGCAGGGTGTCGGCGAGCGGGGACTCCTCGAAGGGGAACGGCGAGCCGTCGGCGCGCGAGTGCTGGACGAGCCCGTGCAGTTCGCGGTTGCCGAGGTCGGTGGCGCGGTAGCCGAGGATCTGGGCGGCGGCCGGATTGACCAGCACCACCCGTCCGTCGGTGTCGGTGCCGACGACGCCCTCGGCGGCGGCCCGCAGGATCATCTCGGTCTGGCGCTGCGAGCGGGCCAGCTCGGCCTCGGTGTCCACCGTTTGCGAGAGGTCCCGTACGACGAGCATCAGCAGCTCGTCACCCGTGTAGGAGGGCTGAGGCTCGCGATAGGCGTCGCGGCCGTCGAGATGCGCGCTGGTGACCTCGACGGGGAACTCGCTGCCGTCCGTCCGGCGGGCGGTCATCCGCGTGGGCTTGGCCCGGCCGCCGTCGTCCTCGCCGGGCCGGCGCATCGAACCGGGGATCAGCTTGGAGTCGAACTCGGGCAGGAGGTCGAGCACGCCGCGGCCGACGAGCCCGGTGCCCGGGCTCTCCATGACCTCGAGGGCGATCGAATTCGCGTTGACGACAGTGCCGTTGGCGTTGACGAGCAACAGCGCGTCCGGAAGAGCGTCGAGTATTGCTGCGAGGCGAGCAGCGCCTCGGGATGGCCTGCTGCTCACGACGAGCTTCCTCCCTGACCACAACTACCGGCAAGTCACGGGAGGAGTCTAAGGCCACAGCCCCGCGGCGGGAGGGCGGATGAGGGGTGGATACCGCCCAAGCCGCGCATCCTCCCAGGTCAGGAACGCCCAGGCGGAAGCAGAGGTTCCAACTCGTCCCAGCGGTTGATCTCGCATCCGTTGGTCCGCCGGAAGGTGGCGTCCACCTTCTGTCCGCGCCAGGTTCCGGTGATCCGGGCGGTGGCCGGGCCCCCGTGCTGCATGTTGCAGATCTGCCGCTTGGAGACGGGGGCGAACGGGTCCTTCCCCTCCCCGGCGAGCTGGTCCAGCCGTGCGCAGGACTCCTCCTTCCAGGGGTGATCGCCGCCCACCGGGTCGCACTCGAGCCGGTACTCCCGGTCCAGCCGGGGGTTCCCGGTGTCGGCCATGGCGATGGTGAGGCGGTCGGGCGCGGCCAGCAGCCGGCCCAGGGGCAGCGGGGGCAGTGGCCCGGCCGCCGTGGCGGCCAGGGCTGAGGTGACGGCGAAGGCGGCGAGACGCAGCATGAGGCACTCCAGGTCGTCCGTACGTCGTACGCCTGACCAACGACGGGGGCCCGCCGACGTTGCGTCCCGGGCGGGCATTAAGGCTTTGCCCTCGGCCCGCTCGTCCTAGTACCGTGGGAGCGGATTGGTGACCGGCCCCGCGCCTGTGTCATCATCTGCACGCACCCTCGTACGCGGGGGTGTGCTGGAGGCGTCGCCTAGTCCGGTCTATGGCGCCGCACTGCTAATGCGGTTTGGGGCTTACCCCCCATCGAGGGTTCAAATCCCTCCGCCTCCGCACTTCACGAAGCCCCGGTCCGCATGGACCGGGGCTTCGGTGCGTTCCGGCCCGCCTGCGACGTCTGTGCGACCCCGGGGCGCCCGGCCAGGCTCAACTGGATGATCTTCTTCCAGGCTGTTTCCGCAGGTCAGTAGTGGTTTGGCTAATGGATTTCGCGTCCCGGCGAGGTCCATGTATTGTTGTTCTCGCAAGGCCAACGGGGCGCAAAACCCCAGCAAGCCAAGCACTCGTAGCTTAACGGATAGAGCATCTGACTACGGATCAGAAGGTTGCAGGTTCGAATCCTGCCGAGTGCACAGCAGACCAGAGGCCCCAGGAGAAATCCTGGGGCCTCTGGCGTTTTCCCGTACAGCAGCGAGGTACAGAGCATGACTGTCCACGTCGCGGATCCCCTGACCGGTGAGGTCCCCGCCCCTGAGCGCGTCTGGTACGCCTCCTACGGCTCCAACATGCACATGGACCGGCTGACCGCCTACCTCGCCGGTGGGACGCCGCCCGGCGCGACGCGGACGTACCCGGGCTGCCGGGACCACCGGGCGCCGGAACGGTCGATCGCCGTCGAACTGGAAGGCTCCCTCTACTTCGCCACCGAGTCCCCGGTGTGGAGGGGAGGCAGGGGCCTCTACGACCCGACGGCCCCCGGGCGTACGAGAGCGCGCGCCCACCTGGTGACCGTGAGCCAGATGTCGGACATCGCCGCGCAGGAGATGTACGAGGAGCCGGGAGCGGACGTCGACCTGACCAGGGTGCTGCGCGAGGGGCGCGATGAGCGGGGCGCCGGGCGGTACGAGACGCTGATCTGCCCGGGGACGATCGAGGGGATCCCCGTCCTGACGTTCACCGCGCCGTGGACCCTCCGGGACATCGATCCGCTCATGCCGTCCGCCGCGTACCTGGGGTACCTGGCCGGCGGTCTGCTGGAGACGGGGCCGTGGGAGGAGGCGGACATCGCCGACTACCTGTCCTCCCGCCCCGGCGCGGCCGGGAACTGGGCACCGGAGCAGGTGCTGGAGCTGCTCACGGCCTCCTCCTTGATGGGGAGGAGGTCCCCCGGGAGATGTCAGGGGGGATCTGGCTCTGCCGGGGGACGTGGACCAGCGGGGGGTCTGGATAGTGTTGCGGGAGATTGACCGAACCTGAGGAAGAGGGGGCTCCCATGGGACTGTTCGGGAATGCGCACACCGTCGACCACGCGTCGGCGCAGCGGGACTACGCGCGGCTGCTGGGGCAGGGGGAGCAGGTGCACGCCGCGTACGTGCTGATCCGGGACACCATCCTGTTCACCGACCGGCGGCTGGTGTTCGTCGACAAGCAGGGGCTCACGGGCAAGAAGGTGGAGTACCACTCCGTCCCGTACCGGAGCATCACGCACTTCTCCGTGGAGACCGCCGGCCACTTCGATCTGGACGCCGAGCTCAAGATCTGGATATCCGGCAGCGCGACGCCGATCGAGAAGACCTTCACCAAGGGCGTCAACATCTACGAGGTCCAGGCGATCCTGACGCAGTTCGTCGCCCGCTGACGCGAGGTCCTGTGGTCCGGACCGGACCTAGAGGACGCGGGGGAGGCCCGTCACCGACATCACCAAGGAGTAGAGGGAGGTGGTGGCGGTGATGAAGAGGCGGTTGTTCTTGGGGCCGCCGAAGGCGATGTTCGAGACCGGTTCGGGGACGCGTACCCGGCCGATCAGGGTGCCGTCCGGGGCGTAGCAGTGGACGCCGGACTCCATCGCGGCCGCCCACAGCCGGCCTCCGTCGTCGAAGCGGATGTTGTCGACCGAGGGGCAGTCGGTGAAGACCCGGTCGCCGGTCAGACGGCCGTCGTCGGTGACCTTGAACGCGCGGATGTGGCCGGCCCGGGTGTCGGCCGCGTAGAGCTCGCTCTCGTCGGGGGAGAAGACGAGGCCGTTCGGGCCCAGGAAGCCGTCCGCGGCCAGGCGGACCGCGCCGGTGGCGGGGTCGGCCCGGTAGAGGTTGCAGGCGCCGATCTCGGCGGGGGCGCGCCGGCCCTCGTAGTCGCTGGTGATGCCGAAGTCCGGGTCGGAGAACCAGACCGAGCCGTCCGAGCGGACCACGGCGTCGTTCGGGCTGTTGAGCCGCTTGCCGTCGAAGCGGTCGGCGATGACGGTGAGGGCGCCGTCCGGCTCGGTACGGGTCACGCGCCGGTTGCCCTGCTCGCAGGTGATGAGGCGGCCTTCGCGGTCCAGGGTGTTGCCGTTGGAGTGCCCGGCCGGGGAGCGGAAGACGGAGACCGCGCCGGTGGCCTCGTCCCAGCGCAGCATGCGGTCGTTGGGGATGTCGCTCCACACCAGCTGGCGCCAGGCCGGCAGGTAGAGCGGGCCTTCCGCCCAGCGGCAGTCGTCGTGGAGCCGCTCCAGTCGGGCGTCGCCGTTGGCGCAGCGACCGGTGCGGAAGCGGTCGTCCAGGATCTCGTACAAGGTGAGGTCGGCTATGGCAGACATGATTCCCCTGTGAGAGTTGCTTTCCGAATAACGTTCGGCGTGATGGTGAGATTGCAGGATCGGGTACCTTCCTCGCAAGAGCCAACGGGCTCATGAGAGGAAGATCGCGTGGACGACATCGACCGGGCGCTGGTCCTGCGCCTGCAGCAGGACGCGGGTCAGTCGTACGCCGCCCTCGGCACCGCCGTGGGGCTCTCGGCCGGCGCCACCCACGAGCGCGTGCGCAAGCTGCGCGAGCGCGGGGTCATCCGGCGGACCACCGTCGACGTCGATCCGGCCGCGGTCGGCAGCGGGGTCCTCGCCTACGTGATGGTCGACTCCAACGCCTGGATGGGCGAGTCCGGCGAGGCCTTCGCCGCGATCCCCGAGATCCAGGAGGCGCACATCATCGCGGGCAGCGCCTCGGTGCTGGTCAAGGTGCGTACGGCCTCCACCGGGCAGTTGCAGGACGTCCTGCGCCGCCTCTACGCCATCGAAGGCGTCAGTGGCACGCACGCCACCGTCGTCCTGGAGACCTTCTTCGAGCGGCCGCTCCCGCTGTGAGCTGGTGGTGCACCGGGATCCGGTGGAAGGACGGCCGGCCCGCCATCGGGTGGCTCGGGGAGGGGCGCGGTGAGCGGGCGAGCGTGCTCGCGTACGGGCAGCGGCTGGCCTTCGCCGCGCGCGGCGAGCGGCACTGCCTGGGCGTGTGGCGGGCCGGGAAGCGGACCGCCTGCCCCACGGCCGCCACCGTCCCCGCCCGGACCGGGAACGCGCAGTGCCCCGAGTGCGCCCGCCTCGACCGGTCGTTCTCGGTGGCCGCCGACACCAACGCGGCCGATCCGCGGACCTACCGCGTCTACCTGGCGTGGTTCGGACCCGGCATGGTCAAGGTCGGTATCACCGCCGAGGAGCGCGGGTCGGCCCGGCTGCTGGAGCAGGGGGCGGTGACCTGGACATGGCTCGGGCGCGGGCCGCTGATGGCGACCCGGCGTACCGAGGAGCTGCTGCGGGCGGCCCTCGGGGTGCCCGACCGGATCGCCTACGCCCGCAAGCGCGCCGTACGGGCACACCTGCCGCCCGCGTCCGAACGGGCCCGGGAGGTCGCCGAGCTGCACGCCCGGGCGGCCGCGCTGCCCGGGTGGCCGGAGTCGCTGGAGCGGCTGGAGTGCGAAATCACCGACCACGCCGGGCCGTTCGGGCTGGACGGGCTGCCCGCGTCCGCCCGGGTGATCACGCAGATGGTCCCCGGCGGGGCGGTGGTGGGGCGGCTGGTGGGCGCGGCCGGGCCCGATCTGCACCTCGCGGACGGGCTCGTGGTGGACACCCGGCTGCTGGCGGGCTGGGAACTCCTCGTCCCCGAGGGCGAGTCGGTGACGGCCGTTCCGGTGGCGGAGATCCCGTCGGCCGCGGCGCCGGAGACCGAGCAGGACGGGCTGTTCTGAGCGGTCCGGGGCGGGTGCGGGTCCGCGGTCAGGGCGGGTGCGCTGTCAGGCGGGTGAGGGTGCGCTGTCCGTGCGGGTGCGCTGCCCGGCCATGGTCAAATCTTGGATCCCTTCGGGCGCGCAGGGCCGATTCCTGTGGACAGGCCGGGGGCGCGCCGCCGAGGGTGGTGGTCATGAGCATCCAGCCAGTACAGGCCTTCGAACCGCCTTACCTGATGGCGGTCTTCACCAATGTGCGCACCTCTGACGACAGCGGCTACCCGGAGACCCTTGCCCGGATGAGCGAGATCGTCCGGGCGAATCCGGGATTCCTCGGCTACGAGTCCGCGCGCACTCCCGGAGGCCTCGGCATCACCGTCGCCTACTTCCGCGACCACGAGTCCCTCGCCGCGTGGCGGCAGGACCTTGAGCACCAGGCGGCCATGAAGCAGGGCCGCGCCGACTGGTACGAGAGCTACACATTGCACGTCGCGACCGTCGAGCGGAGCCACGGCTTTGTCCGCAACGGCTGAGGCGGTCCGCGCCTTCCGCGAGCGGCTCGGGCTGCCCGGACTGGTCGACGTCCACACCCACTTCATGCCCGAGCGGGTCCTGGACAAGGTCTGGGACCACTTCGACGGGGTCGGCCCGCTGACCGGTGTCGAGTGGCCCATCACCTACCGGCACGAGGAGGAGCAGCGCGTCGCGCTCCTGCGGGAGTTCGGGGTCCGGGCCTTCACCGCCATGCTCTACCCCCACAAGCCCGCGATGGCCGCCTGGCTCAACTCCTGGTCCGCCGGTTTCGCCGCCCGGACCCCCGACTGCCTGCACACCGCGACCTTCTTCCCGGAGGAGGGCGTGCACGCGTACACCGTCCGGGCCGTCGACGCCGGGGCCCGGATCTTCAAGGCCCATCTCCAGGTCGGCGGGTACGACCCGAACGACGACCGGCTCGACCCGGTGTGGGGGCTGCTCGCGGAGGCCGGTGTCCCGATCGTGATCCACTGCGGTTCGGGACCAGCCCCCGGCAAGTACACCGGACCCGAGCCGATCGCCCGGCTGCTGGCCCGGCACCCGCGGCTGCCGCTGGTCATCGCCCACATGGGGATGCCCGAGTACACGGACTTCCTCGACCTCGCCGACCGGTACGAGCAGGTGCGGCTCGACACCACCATGGCCTTCACCGACTTCTCCGAGCAGTTCAGCGGCTTCCCGCCGGGTGAGCTCGGCAGGCTCGCGGACCTCGGCGACCGGATCCTCCTCGGCACCGACTTCCCGAACATCCCCTACCCGTACGAGCACCAGCTCGCTGCTCTCGAACGGCTCGGCCTGGGGGACGACTGGCTGCGCGCGGTGTGCCACGACAACGGCGCGCGCCTGTTCCGGCTCGACGGCTGAGCGGCGTTTCTCAGGAGATTCACAGGAAGGGACAAGAACGCTCTCAGAGGTGCCGGTCAGCGTGGCCGTATGACTGCGACGACCACCTCTCACGCGTCCACGTCCACCAGCAACCCCTCGGCCCTGGTACGGCCCGACGGCGGACCCTGCCGGGTGCTCGTCGTCGACGACGAGGCCTCGCTCTCCGAGCTGCTGTCCATGGCCCTGCGCTACGAGGGCTGCGAGGTCCGCGGCGCGGGGGACGGGGCGGCCGCGGTGCGGGCGGCGCGGGAGTTCCGGCCGGACGTCGTGGTCCTGGACATCATGCTTCCTGACATGGACGGGCTGGCCGTCCTCGGACGGCTGCGCCGGGAGATCCCGCAGGTCCCCGTGCTGTTCCTGACCGCGAGGGACTCCGTCGAGGACCGCATCGCGGGTCTGACGGCGGGCGGCGACGACTACGTCACCAAGCCGTTCAGCCTGGAGGAGGTCGTGGCCCGGCTGCGCGGGCTGGTCCGGCGTTCGGGCGCGGCGCAGGCGGCGCGCGGCGGCTCGGTGCTGGCCGTCGGCGACCTGCGGCTCGACGAGGACAGTCACGAGGTGACCCGGGGCGGCCGGGAGATCCACCTGACCGCCACCGAGTTCGAGCTGCTGCGCTATCTGATGCGCAACCCGCGCCGGGTGCTGAGCAAGGCGCAGATCCTGGACCGGGTCTGGTCCTACGATTTCGGCGGCCAGGCCAACGTGGTCGAGCTGTACATCTCCTACCTGCGGCGCAAGCTCGAGAGCGGCCCCGGACTGGCGCCCATGATCCACACCCGGCGCGGAGCCGGATACCTGATCAAGCCGGCCGACTAGTGCCGACCGGCACGTCCCCCGGGCCAAGCCCGTCGCCCAGCCCCGGCCCGTCCCCCAGTCCCGGCGCGGCCCTCGGGCCCGGCAGGCTCCGGACACCGGGCAGGCTCCGGGCACCCCGCAGGCTCCGCACGCCCCGTACGTCGCGCCGACCGCGCACGCCCCGCCGGCGGCTGCCGTGGCGGCGGCCCTGGTCGCTGCGGACCAGGCTCGTCTTCGCGGCGGTCGCGCTGATCGCCGTGGTGGGCGCCGCGATCGGGACGGTCACCACCCTCGCCCTGCGCTCCTACCTGATGGGCCAGCTGGACGAAGAGCTGCACACGGCGGTGAGCATGGCCTCCCGGGGGCCCGGCGCCGCCAAGGCGAGCCGCGAGGGCAACCTCGCCTTCGTGCTGGCCCCCGGCACCCCGCTGGGCACCGCCGGGATCCGCCTCGATCCCGGGGACAAGATCGCCGGGGCGCGCAGCGTTCCCGCCGAGGGCCCCGACCGCGACCACCGCGTATCGCTCACCCCCGCCCAGACCGAGGCCCTCGTGAAGGCCGCCAAGGCCCCGCGCGCGGGCGCGGCCGATCTGGACCTGCCCGGGCTCGGCTCGTACCGGGTGCTCACCGCCTCCGACGGCAGCCTGGCCCTGGCCTTCCCGCTGGCCGGGGTCGACCGGACCGTGGGGACCCTGATCGCGGTGGAGGTCTGTGTCACCGTGGCCGGGCTGATCGCGGCCTCCCTCGCCGGGCAGGCACTGGTCGGCGTAGCGCTGCGCCCGCTGCACCGGGTGGCCGCAACCGCCACCCGGGTCTCCGAACTCCCCCTGCACAGCGGCGAGCCCGCGCTCCACGAACGGGTCCCGGAAGCCGAGGCGGACCCCCGTACCGAGGTGGGCCAGGTCGGGGCCGCGCTGAACCGCATGCTGGGCCACGTCTCCTCCGCGCTGACGGCCCGCCAGCAGAGCGAGACCCGGGTCCGGCAGTTCGTCGCCGACGCCAGCCACGAGCTGCGCACTCCACTCGCCTCCATCCGCGGCTACGCCGAGCTGACCCGGCGGGGACGGGAGGAGCCCGGCCCCGACACCCGGCACGCCCTCGGCCGCATCGAGTCCGAGGCGACCCGGATGACCGGGCTGGTCGAGGACCTGCTGCTGCTGGCCCGGCTCGACGCCGGCCGCCCGCTCTCCCGCACCGACACCGACCTCGCGCCGCTCGTCGTCGACGCCCTCAGCGACGCCCGGGCCGCCGGACCCGGGCACCACTGGCGGCTGCGGCTTCCCGACGAGCCCGCGCCCGTGAGCGCCGACCCGGCCCGGATCCAGCAGATCCTGGTCAACCTCCTCGCCAACGCCCGTACGCACACCCCGCCCGGCACCACGGTCACCGCCCATGTTTCACGTGAAACATCCGCCGTCCGGCTGCGGATCGAGGACGACGGCCCCGGCATCCCGCCCGCCCTGCTCCCCCACGTCTTCGAGCGCTTCGCCCGCGGTGACGCCTCCCGTTCCCGGGCGGCGGGCTCCACCGGCCTCGGGCTGGCCATCGTCCAGGCCGTGGTGGGCGCGCACGGCGGACAGGTCGGCGTACGGAGCGAGCCGGGCCGGACCTGCTTCGAGGTGCTGCTGCCGCTCGCCGCCAAGCCCCCGGCCGACGGCGCGGGCGCGGACTCACAGACGGGGCACAGGCTCACCACACAGCGATGACAGGGCGCCCCGCGAGGGTCGAGGCATGTCAACCGACGCCTCTCCCGGTGCCCTTCCGGCACGGGCGCCCCTCGCGCCCCTGCCCGGTGAGCCCGTACTCGACGTCGTGATCCCGGTCTTCAACGAGGAGAAGGACCTCGGCCCCTGTGTGCGCCGCCTGCACGGCCACCTCAGCCGCACCTTCCCCTATCCCTTCCGGATCACCGTCGCCGACAACGCCAGCACCGACCGCACCCCCGAGATCGCGGCCGCCCTCGCCGCCACGCTCGACGGCGTACGCAGCACCAGGCTGGAGGAGAAGGGCCGGGGCCGGGCACTGCGCACCGTCTGGTCCGGCTCCGACGCGCCCGTCCTCGCGTACATGGACGTGGACCTCTCCACCGACCTCAACGCCGTCCTGCCGCTCGTCGCTCCGCTGATCTCCGGCCACTCCGACCTCGCCATCGGCACCCGGCTCGCCCGTTCCTCGCGGGTCGTGCGCGGAGCGAAGCGGGAGTTCGTCTCCCGTGCCTACAACCTCCTGCTGCGCTCCTCCCTCGCCGCCCGGTTCAGCGATGCCCAGTGCGGGTTCAAGGCCATCCGCCGCGAGGTCGCCGAGCGGCTGCTGCCGCTGGTGGAGGACTCGGGCTGGTTCTTCGACACGGAGCTGCTGGTGCTGGCCGAGCGGGCCGGGCTGCGGATCCACGAGGTCCCGGTGGACTGGGTGGACGACCCCGACTCCACCGTCCACATCGTCCGGACGGCCACCGAGGACCTCAAGGGCGTCTGGCGGGTCGGCCGGGCGCTCGCCGTCGGCGCGCTCCCGCTCGACCGGCTGGCCCGCCCCTTCGGCGACGACCCGCGCGACCGCACCGCCGTCCCCGACGTGGACCGCGGGCTGCCCCGCCAGCTCCTCGGCTTCTGCGCCGTCGGGGCGCTGTCCACCCTGCTCTACCTGCTGCTCTACTCCGTCTTCCGCGCCGGAACCGGCCCCCAGCTCGCCAACGGAGCCGCCCTGCTGCTCTCCGCCGTCGCCAACACCGCCGCCAACCGGCGGCTGACCTTCGGTGTCCGGGGCCGTCGCCGGGCCGTACGCCACCAGGCCCAGGGACTGGTGGTGTTCGCCATCGGCCTGGCCCTGACCAGCGGCTCCCTCGCCGCCCTCGGCGCGGCCACGGCGGAACCCGGGCACAGCACCGAACTGGCCGTCCTGATCACCGCCAACCTCGCCGCCACCGTGCTGCGGTTCCTGCTCTTCCGCGCCTGGGTCTTCCCCGAGCGGCGCGCAGCCCATATGAAGACGCCCATCTCCAAGGAGGGCCGATGACCACGGCCGTACCGACCGCCTTCACCCCACCCGCGCCCGACCGGGCCGCTGCCACGGCGGCCGTCGGCCGGCCCGCCTGGGAACGGCCCGCCCTCGCCGTGCTGCTGTTCTCCACCGCCTTGCTGCTGCTCTGGAACCTGGGCTCCTCGGGCTACGCGAATTCCTTCTACTCCGCCGCCGTACAGGCGGGCAGCGAGAGCTGGAAGGCCTTCTTCTTCGGCTCCTCCGACGCCGGGAACTCCATCACCGTCGACAAGCCCCCGGCCGCGCTGTGGCCGATGATGCTGTCCGTCCGGCTCTTCGGGCTGGGCTCCTGGCAGATCCTCGTTCCGCAGGCCCTGATGGGCGTCGCCACCACCGGCGTGCTCTACGCGGCCGTCCGCCGCCAGTTCGGCCCGGCCGCGGGACTGCTCAGCGGGGCCGCCTTCGCGCTGACCCCCGTCGCCGCACTGATGTTCCGCTTCAACAACCCCGACGCGCTGCTGACCCTGCTGCTGACCGTCACCGTCTACTGCCTGATGCGCGCCCTCGACGGGGCCCACACCCGCTGGCTGGTGTGGGCCGGGGTCGCCGTCGGCCTCGCCTTCCTCACCAAGACCCTCCAGGCCTTCGTGATCCTGCCGCCGCTCGCCCTGCTCTACGCCGTCTGCGCGCCCACCCGGCTGCGCAGGCGCCTGGGCCAGCTGCTGCTCGCCGGGCTCGCGATGGTGGTGGCCGGCGGCTGGTGGGTGGCAGTGGTGGAGCTCTGGCCCGCGGACTCCCGCCCGTACATCGGCGGTTCGCAGACCAACTCCTTCCTGGAGCTGACCCTCGGCTACAACGGTCTGGGCCGGATCAACGGCAACGAGACCGGCAGCGTCGGCGGCGGCGGGCGCGGCGGCGGAGGTGGCGGAGGCTGGGGAGAGACCGGCATCGACCGGCTGTTCTCCGCCAATATCGGCGGTCAGATCTCCTGGCTGCTGCCTGCGGCGCTGGTCCTGCTCGTAGTGGGACTGGTGGTCACCTGGCGGGCCCGCCGGGCCACCGACTCGCTGGAGAGCATGGCCCGGGCGGCCTTCCTGGCCTGGGGCGGCTCGCTGCTGATCACCGCGCTCGTCTTCAGCTTCATGCAGGGCATCTTCCACGAGTACTACACGGTGGCGCTGGCACCGTTCGTGGCCGCGCTGATCGGGATGGGCGTCGCCGTGCTGTGGGAGGAGCGGGGCAGCCTGGCCGCCGCGCTCACCCTTTCCGGGGTGCTCGTGCTGACGACCGTCTGGTCGTACGTACTTCTCGGCCGGGCCGCCGACTACCTGCCGTGGCTGCGCTGGACGGTCCTGGCGGCCGGGGTGCTCGCGGCGGCCGGGCTGCTGGCCGGTGCCCGGCTGGGCGGCGGCCGGGCTCTGCCGGCCGTGGCCGCACTGGGCCTGGGGGCAGCCCTGGCGGGCCCGTTGGCATACTGCCTGACGACCGTGAGCACGGGCCACACGGGCTCGATCGTGACCGCGGGACCGGCGGTGGCGGGCGGCCGGGGCGGACCCGGCGGGATGATGCGCCTCGGCGCGGGCGGCGAGCAGCCGCCGAACGGCCAGGGCGGCCCGGGCGGGGCGCCCCAGGGGAGCCCCGGCCAGGCGATGCCGAACGGCCAGGGAGGCCAGGGTGGCCCCGCTGCCCAGGGCGGGCCCGGCGGCGGCCGGGACGGCCAGGGGGCGCAGGCGGGCCAGAGCCAGGCGGGCCGGGGTCAGGCGGGCCAAGGCCAGGCCGGTCAGGGAGCTCAGGCCGGTCAGGCCGGGCGCGGCTTCGAGCGGGCCGGCGGAGGCCAGGGCGGCCCCGGCGGGCTGCTCGGCGGCACCCGGGTCGGAGCCGAGGCCACGGCGGCCCTGCGCGCCGACGCGGAGAAGTACACCTGGGCAGCGGCCGGCATCGGCTCGCAGAACGCGGCGAGTTACCAGCTGGCCTCCGGCGAGCCGGTGATGCCGATCGGCGGTTTCAACGGAAGCGACCCGTCGCCGACGCTGGAGCAGTTCCAGGAGTACGTGAAGGCCGGGAGGATCCACTACTTCATCGGCCAGAGCGGCTCGAACGGCCAGACCGAGCAGGGCGGTGAGAACGGTCCCGGCATGCGCCAGGGCGGCGGACCGGGCGGCGGCACCAGCAGCGCCATCGAGACCTGGGTGAAGGAGAACTACACCGAGCGCACGGTCGGCGGGGCCACCCTCTACGACCTCACCGCGCCGAAGGCCTGACGGCCGGGGCAGCCGGGGCAGCCGGGGCAGCCGGAACGGTCGGTCCGTCAGACCGCCGCACGGCCCGGGCCGATGGGGGTGTGCGCCTCCCTCCGCCCGGGCCGGATCCACTCCTCACGCGGCCTCGCTCCACCCCCTAGGATCAAGGGGGCGCACCGGGCATACCGGGCTCAACCCTGGGCGTCTGAGGAGGGCTTCCCATGGTGACCGCGGCCGATCCCGGCGAGACCCGGGCCAGTGTGTGGCTGGAGACCCGGCCCGCCGCCCCCGCCAGACGCCGCAGCGAGGCCCCCTCCGGCCTCGACCGGGAGCGGATCACCGCGGCCGCCGTGCGGCTGCTGGACGCCGGCGGGCTGGCCCGGTTCTCGATGCGGCGGCTCGCCGCGGGGCTCGGGGTCACCGCCATGTCCCTGTACTGGTACGTGGACACCAAGCACGACCTGCTCGAACTCGCCCTGGACCGGGCCCTGGGCGAACTCGTCCTCTCCGAGCCGGAAGAGCCGGAAGAGCCGGAAGGGCCGGCAGCGCTGAGAGAGCCGCGGGAGCCAGGGGAGGCAGGGGAGCCAGGGGAGCCAGGGGAGCCGGCGGAGGCGGGCTGGCCCGCCGGGCTGCGGGCCCTCGCCCGGGCCTACCGGCGGCTGCTGGCGGACCACCCCTGGGTGGCCCCGCTCACCGCGGCCTACCCGAACATCGGCCCCCACGCCCGGGCCTTCGACACCGCCCTCCAGCGGCTGCTCGACGCCACTGGCCTGGCGGACGCCGCCCGGGCCGGCGCCCACCTGGCCGTCTCGCAGTTCCTGCACGGCTGCGGCGGCACGGTCCGGCGGGCCTCCGAGGGGGACTTCTGCCTCGCGATCGAGGTCCTGATCGCGGGCATCGAGGCGAAGGCCACCGCCTGAGCCCACGGATCGCGGGCTCGGGCGGTGGCCTCAGCGGGGTGGCTCGGGGATCAGCCCCGAGCCCCCTCCCCCGTGGTCGCAGCAGTGTCAGCAGCCGCAGCGGCCGTGGATCCCGTCGTCGCCGTGGATGCCGTGGCGGCCACCGCCACCGCAGGCGCCGGGGCCCGTGTGGCCTCGGACCCGGCTCCGGCCGGTGCGGAGCCTGCCGGTGCGGAGCCGGCCGCCGGGGCGTGCGCCGCGGGGCTCGACTTCAGCGCGACCTCCTTGATGAACAGCACCAGCACGAGACCGAGCAGCGCGAACGGGGCGGCGTACAGGAAGACGTCGCCGACGCCGTGCCCGTACGCGGACTCGACGACCTCGCGGAACGGCGCGGGCAGCTTGTCGAGGTCGGGGATCCCGCCGCCGGCGGTGCCGCCGTGGCCCATGGCCGCGGCCTCCGGGCCGAGTGCGGCCAGCCCGTCCTGGACGTAGTGCGTGACCCGGTTGGCCATGACCGCACCGAGCGCGGAGACGCCCATGGCGCCGCCGAGGGAGCGGAAGAAGGTGACGACGGAGCTGGCCGCGCCCAGGTCCTCGGGAGCCACCTGGTTCTGGGTGGCGAGGACCAGGTTCTGCATCATCATGCCGAGGCCGAGCCCGGTGAGGGCCATGTAGACCGCGATGTGCCAGTACGGGGTGTCGTAGCGCAGGGTGCCCAGGAGGCCGAGTCCGGCCGTCAGGAGTACGCCACCGGAGACGAGCCAGGCCTTCCACTTACCGGTCTTGGTGATCACCTGACCGGAAAGGGTGGAGGAGACGAAGAGCCCGGCGATCATCGGAATCGTGAGGACTCCGGACATCGTGGGGGACTCACCGCGGGCCAACTGGAAGAACTGGCTGAAAAACACGGTCCCCGAGAACATCGCGATGCCCACGAACAGCGAGGCCGCCGAGGCGAGGGTGATGGTCTTCTTGCGGAACAGCCGCAGCGGGATGATCGGGTCGCTCGCACGGGATTCGACGAGGACGAAGAGCAGGCCGAGCAGCACCGCGCCGCCGGTCATCGCCCAGGTCTGCCAGGAGATCCACTCGTAGGAGTCGCCGGCCTGCGTGACCCAGATCAGCAGCAGCGAGACGGCCCCGCTGATCAGGAAGGCGCCGAGCCAGTCGACCTTGACGTCCCGGCGCACCACGGGCAGCCGCAGCGTCTTCTGCAGGACGATCAGCGCGATGATCGCGAAGGGCACGCCGACGTAGAAGCACCAGCGCCAGCCCAGCCACTCGGTGTCGGTGATGACACCCCCCAGCAGCGGGCCGCCGACCGTGGCGACGGCGAAGACCGCGCCGAGGTAGCCGCTGTACCGGCCGCGCTCGCGCGGGGAGATCATCGCGGCCATGACGATCTGCGCCAGGGCGGACAGGCCGCCGACCCCGATGCCCTGGACCACGCGGCAGGCGATGAGCATGCCGGTGTTCTGGGACAGGCCCGCGACCACGGAGCCGAGGACGTAGATCACCAGGGATATCTGGACCAGCAGCTTCTTGCTGAAGAGGTCGGAGAGCTTGCCCCACAGCGGGGTGGCCGCCGTCATCGACAGCAGGGCCGCCGTGACCACCCAGGTGTACGAGGACTGGGTGCCGCCGAGGTCGCTGATGATCTGGGGCAGGGCGTTGGAGACGATCGTGGAGGAGAGGATCGCCACGAACATGCCGAGCATCAGCCCGGACAGGGCCTTCATGATCTGCGGGTGGGTCATGGACGTGCTGCCGGACGTGGTCTCCGACCGGCCGCCGCCTCCCCGCACACCGGTGGGTGTGGTCGTAGCCATGTGTTTCCTTACGTTCTAGAAGCTCGATCGGAGTCGGGCCAGCAGGGTGTTCAGTACGTCGATGTCCTGGGGCGACCAGTCGGCCAGCGCTCTTTCCAGCGCGTCCGTGTAGCGGGCGCCGAGCTCGGCGAGGAGCGCGCTCCCGGCCGGGGTGAGCCGCAGGATCCGGCAGCGTCCGTCGCCCGGGTCGGCCAGGCGCTCGATCCAGCCGCGGTCGGCCACGTGGGCCACGTGCCGGCTGGTCACCGAGATGTCGACGGCCATGAACGAGGCGAGCCTGCTGAGCCGCATCTCGCCGTGCCGGTCGAGCACGGTGAGGACGGCGGCGGCGCCGGGCGGGCAGTCCGGGGGCAGGGTGCGGGCGAGATCGCGCTTGACCGCGCCGATTCCGGTGAGCTGGCGGGCCAGCTCCTGGTACCGGCCGCCGGTTGCCGGAAGCGCCGGAACTGCCGGACCCGATGGAACCGCCGGACCCGGTGGCGCCGACGGAGCGGTCGACGCCGAAAGAGCGACCGGAGCGACCGGAGCGATCGGAGCGGTGGAAGTGGTCACCGGGCGGCCCCCATCTTGTTGCTTAGGGCAACCATAGAAGCAGATGGTTGTTGCAGGCAAATGAATCTGGGGGTTGGGGCGGTAAAGGAATCGGAAAACCCGCTAGGGTCCTGCCCCATGGCTGCGAACCACAACTCACAGGGCCCCGAGGGCAACTACGACCCCGCGGGCAGCACTCAGATGTTCCGGGCGTTCGTGGAGGAGGCCGCGCCGGTCAGGCAGGCCGGCCCCGGAGCCCGCCGGCAGCGCCGCGCCGAGCAGCAGCAGGCCGGCTCGAAGAAGGCCGTGTGGCTGGGCCTGGCCTTCGGGCTGGCGCTCGTCCTCGGCGCCGCCCTGTGGCTCGTCCTGCGCTGATCCGCGCCACCGCGGCTCAGCTCCAGCCGGCGGTGACCTTCCGGGTCTCCACGTGCATGCCCAGCGGGACGCGCCAGGCGTCCACGCACACCGTGTAGGTCTGCGTCTTCGCGCCCCCGCCCGGCACGGGTGCCGGAAGCGGCTGGGTCGTGGTGATCGTGGCCCAGTCGATGCCGAGGGCGCCGATGATGTGGGTCGCGAAGCTGACCGTGCCGGAACGGGCGGCGGTGGTACCGGTGTTGGTGAAGGTGACGGTGACCAGCTCGCACCAGCGGTCGCCCGCGGCCGCCCGCACCGGGGTGGACAGCGTGAGCTGCGCCGGAGTGGCCGGCGGCTTCGTGCCGGGCTTGGCGGGCGGGCTGGTCGGCGTGCCCGGAGCGCCGGTGCCGGGCGTGCCGGTGCCCGGCGCGCCAGGGGTGCCGGGCGTACCCGGCGCGCTGGGCGCGCCAGGCCCCGCGGGACTGCCGGTACCGGTGCCGCCGGTGCCGCGGCCCGGTCCCGTAGCGCTGCCGGGCGCCGCAGCGGAGCCGCCCGGGGCCGGGGAGCCCGGCGTACTGGACGGCGTACCGGCCTGCGCGCCCGCAGGTGTACCGGCCGAGGGTCCGGGCGGTGCTTCGGCCGACGCCGCGGATCCGCCCGCCGCGGACGGGCCGCCGAGCTGCTGGAACTCGACCCGCCCCTGCGGCGCCACGTTCTCCCCCGCGCCCCGCTCGGGGCCCGGGGCCGCGGCGCCCACGGCGACGTAGCCGTCCCGTGCGGGGCCGCCGCAGCCGGTGAGGCCGGCGGCGGCCGTGCAGCACAGGGCGAGGAGGGCGGCCGTACGGGATCCCGTTCGCATCGCGCCAGTTTTCCTGACGCTCCGTCAATTGGGAACCCCGTCCGGCCGGACGGCTCAGATCACTCGCCGATGAGGCCCACGCGCAGCTGCGCGAGGGTCCGGGTGAGCAGCCGGGAGACGTGCATCTGGGAGATGCCGACCTCCTCGCCGATCTGCGACTGCGTCATGTTGGCGAAGAACCGCAGCATGATGATCTGCCGTTCCCGGGGCGGGAGTTTGGCGAGCAGCGGCTTGAGGGACTCGCGGTACTCGACCCCTTCGAGCGCGGTGTCCTCGTAGCCGAGGCGGTCCGCGAGCGAGCCCTCGCCGCCCTCGTCCTCCGGGGAGGGCGAGTCGAGCGAGGAGGCGGTGTAGGCGTTGCCGACGGCGAGCCCGTCGACCACGTCCTCCTCCGAGACCCCGAGTACCGCGGCGAGCTCCGGGACGGTCGGCGAGCGGTCCAGCTTCTGGGCGAGCTCGTCGCTGGCCTTGGTCAGCGCGAGGCGCAGCTCCTGGAGCCTGCGCGGGACGCGGACGGACCAGGAGGTGTCCCTAAAGAATCGTTTGATCTCGCCCACGACGGTCGGCATCGCGAACGTCGGGAACTCCACGCCGCGTTCGCAGTCGAACCGGTCGATCGCCTTGATCAGGCCGATCGTGCCGACCTGGACGATGTCCTCCATCGGCTCGTTGCGGCTGCGGAAGCGGGCGGCGGCGTACCGCACCAGCGGCAGGTTCAGCTCGATCAGGGTGTCGCGTACGTACGCCCGTTCGGGGCTGTCCGCGTCCAGGGCGGCGAGCCGCTGGAAGAGGGAGCGGGAGAGGGTCCGGGTGTCGATGGCTTCCGAGCGGTCAGACGCCGGCAGTGCTACCGGTGCCGGGCTCTTGACGAGCGTGAGCACCTTGGAGCTGCCCTGGTCTACGGACATGCCACCCCCTTGAGGTCGCGGACGGTCGCGTACGGCGCGCCCGTCGGAGGAACGCAGCCTCCACCTGAATACCGGAGGCGGGGCTGCGGCAAACGCGGTTCAAGCAGAATGTCACATGTCGGCAACACGCTGTAGCGCCATGTCGACATATATCTCCAGCGACAGAAGAGGTCAGAGAGGGATCGGCCTGTTCTGTCAGGAAACGCGTAGATGATCTCCACTCGTTCCGGTTACGCCTCGATCCTGTTTGCGGATCTCAGTCGGGCGAAACTCCGGGCGAGCAGCCGGGAGACGTGCATCTGGGAGACGCCGAGCTCCGCGCTGATCTGCGACTGCGTCAGATTGTTGTAGTACCGCAGGAGCAGGATCCGCTGTTCGCGCTCGGGCAGTTGTACGAGGAGGTGGCGGACCAGGTCGCGGTGTTCGACGCCGGCCAGCTCCGGGTCCTCGTAGCCGAGGCGGTCCAGCAGTCCGGGCAGCCCGTCGCCCTCCTGGGCGGCCTCCAGCGAGGTCGCGTGGTAAGAGCGCCCGGCCTCGATGCAGGACAGCACCTCGTCCTCGCTGATCCGCAGCCGTTCCGCGATCTCGGGCGTGGTCGGGGTGCGCCCGTGGAGGGTGGTGAGGTCCTCGGTGGCCGCGTTGACCTGCACCCACAGCTCGTGGAGGCGGCGCGGTACGTGCACGGTACGGACGTTGTCCCGGAAGTAGCGCTTGATCTCGCCCACGACGGTCGGCATGGCGAAGGTCGGGAACTGCACGCCCCGGTCCGGGTCGAACCGGTCGATGGCGTTGATGAGGCCGATCGTGCCGACCTGGACCACGTCCTCCATCGGCTCGTTGCGGCTGCGGAAGCGGGCGGCCGCGTACCGGACGAGCGGGAGGTTGGCCTCGATGAGGGCCCCGCGCACCCGGGTGTGCTCGCTGGTGCCCGGCTCCAGGCCCTTCAGCTGCCCGAAGAGGACCTGCGTGAGGGCCCGGGTGTCCGCGCCCCGGCTGGGCGGTCTCGGGGCGATCGGCGGCTCCTCGGGCGGCTCCTGGCGAGGCTCCTGACGGGGCTCCTCGCGGGGCTCCTGCTGGGAGGGCACCTGGGGATCCTGCTGAGGGGGCACCTGAGGCGCAGTACTGGCCGGCACGGTCACGCCACCCCTTCAGTCAACTCATCCGTCAAAAGCGGTCATAGCATCACAAGACATGTGCACTGTGTGCAAGCACCGTATATCACCGTGTTGAGGGCAAGTTGGGCATAAGAGGGCATTATGCCCAACGGTGGGATGCGAAAAGCCCCCCACACGTCGGAGTGGGGGGCTGGGGAGTCGGGAAATCCGCCTCAGCGTACGGGTTCAGCGCACCAGTTCGGTCATGAACTCGCCGATGCCCGATGCGGCATCCGATATGCCTTGGAAACCTATTCCCACCATCTCGGCCGCCCGTTTGGGCTGGGTGATGATCACGAAGAGGACGAATACGGTGAGGACGCCCGTGATGAGCTTCTTGGTGTCCATGAACGGTGTCGGCCTCCCCAACCGGTACTGCGAAGTCGGGTGAGTCTAACCGGTCATGTTCGGACACTCACCCGGTCTTTAAGGACCAAGGGCCCGGCGCAACAGGTCCTTTGCCGCAGCGTGAGCGGGTGCGGTGGGCGCAGGATGGATGTGAGCCCACCGGTTCTGGCAGGAAATCGGTGGGTGAGGGACAGGACCTCACTGCGGGGTCCGAGCCGCAAGCTTCCCCCCTGACTGCGGCTCGGACTGGCGGGTTCCGTCCTCCGTCGGGGGAAGTGGCTTGTCCCCCCGATGCCACTTCCCCCGTCCCACACGATGAAGGTCCCGACTCCGGTCGGGGCCTTCTTCGCGTGTCCGGGGCGTGGTCGGACCCGCGGCTACTCGATGCCCCCGGCCAGGTCGGTGAGGGGCTGTACGGGGGCGATCACGGGGGCCAGGTGGTTCGGCAGCTCCATCAGCTGGTTGAGCTGGTTGGCGCCCTCACTGAGCTTCGCGCCGATCTCCTGGACGGAAGCGGGCTGGGCCCCCGCCGGCATGCCCGGGGCGGCCGTCGGCAGGTCCGGGAGGGCGAGGGGGGCGAGCTGGGCGGCCGAGGCGGCGGGAGCGGCGAAGCCCGCGGCGGCCCCCGCGAGGGCGAGGGCGGCGAGCATGCGCTGGGTCTTGGTCATGCCGTGACAACGGCTGCCCGACCGCACGGTCACGCGGCTGTCCTCCGGACGGGAGCCCGAACGGGTGCGTACGGGCGCAGGAACGCCGAGAGCCCCGACCCTTGCGGGGCGGGGCTCTCGGTCTCAGAGCGGTAGCGGTGGGATTTGAACCCACGGATAGCTTGCACCATCACACGCTTTCGAGGCGTGCTCCTTCGGCCGCTCGGACACGCTACCGAGAGAGAGCTTAGCCCAAGGTGCCCCGTGTGCCGAAATCCGTATCCGGCGGACCGGTCAGAGCCCTCGGAAGAAGTCCGTCAGCTGCCGCGCACACTCCTCGGCGAGGACGCCGCGGACCACCTCGGGCCGGTGGTTGAGCCTGCGGTCCCGTACGAGGTCCCAGAGCGACCCGGCCGCGCCCGCCTTCTCGTCGTCCGCGCCGTAGACGACGCGGGCCACCCGCGCCTGCACGAGCGCCCCCGCGCACATCACGCACGGCTCCAGGGTGACCACGAGGGTGCACCCCGGAAGCCGCCATTCCCCGAGCGCGGCGGCCGCCCGGCGCAGCGCCAGTACCTCGGCGTGCGCCGTCGGGTCGCCGGACGCCTCCCGCTCGTTGTACCCGGTGGCGAGGAGCTCCCCGTCCGGGCCGAGCACGACGGCGCCGACCGGCACGTCGCCGGCCGGCACCGCCCGGGCGGCCTCCTGGAGCGCCAGGCGCATGGAGTCCCGCCACGGGTCCCGTACGGGATCGGGGCCCTGCGTGTCGTGTCTGTGGGTCACCTGCGGGCCGGTCACTAGCGGACGGCCTCCAGGACCTCGGTGGCGCCGAGCGAGTCGGCGATCTCCGAGAGGGCGTCCCCGTCCAGGGTCATCAGTTGCTTGTGGGTCACCCCGAGGTCGTCCAGCAGCCGGGGATCGCCGAGCGGACCGGCCGGTACCGGCTCCGCGCCGGTCCCGCCCACCTCGTCATCGTCGTCCTCCCCGTCCGTGAACGCGGCGATGGGTTCCTCCTCGCCGTCCTCGGTGCCGTCCAGGTCCAGCTCGTCGAGTTCGTCGTCCTCCTCGTCGCTGCCCAGCAGCTCTTTGGTAAGCATCGAGCCGTAGGAGCTGCGGGCGGCGAGGGAGGCGTTCGATACGAAGTACCGCGGGTCCTCCTCCCCGTCCACGCGGATGACGCCGAACCAGGCGTCCTCCTGCTCGATGAGGGCGACCACCGTGTCGTCGTCGACAGCGGCGGAACGGGCGAGATCGATCAGATCACTGAGGGACTCGACGTCGTCGAGTTCCATGTCGCTCGCTTCCCACCCGTCTTCGGTGCGCGCGAGCAGTGCGGCGAAGTACACCGTGACTCTCCCACTGGTCTTAGGCGTGCCGGTTGGAGGTCCCCCCGGCCGGAGGATGGGGTGGAACGGCCGTGTGCTCGCCGTCCGTGCCCCGCCCAATCGGCATCGTGGCAGAAACGGCGGCTTTGCGAGAGGTCTTCCGCGCTTGCGTCGTGCCGTGCCGTGCGCCGCGCGGCGCGTACGGAGGCCGCGGGACGGGCGCCGGCGGCTCCCCGGCGGGGCCTGCGCGGGTTGCGCTGCGGGGCGGCGGGACGCGCTCGGGCGGGGGTCCGGGGCGGTGGCGGTGCGGTCGTGCGGGGAACCGGCCGGATTCGGTGCGGGGGCTGGCGTGTCCCGTTCACCTGGTCGGGCCCTTCCGGCTCCCCCGGCGCCCGCGGCGGGGGTCACCAGCGGAACGTGCGCATCCGCATCTGCTGGCGCATCCGGGCGGCGCGGGCGCGGCGGGGCTGGACCCGGTCGCGCAGCTCGCGCGCCTCGCTCAGGTCGCGCAGGAACTGCGCGCGCCGCGCCCTGCGCTGCGCCGCGGTCTCCGGCGTCTCGTGCTCTTCGTGCTCTTCGCTCGACTGCGTCTCGGGCATCGGCCACCACCCCGGCTGGTCCGGTCGTCCTCCTCCGCCGGCGCGAAGCAGACCCCCTGCACCCACCTTCCCCCGGACGGCCCGATTGATGCCACCCCTGTGCAGGTCAGAGAGGTGCCAGGGGCCGGAGGGCGGGCCGGACGGCTCAGGCGTCGTCGTGCAGCGTCGGTACGACGGCCACCGGGCCGTGGGCGTGCTGGAGGACCGCGTGCGCCACCGAGCCGATGAACAGCGACCTGCCGCGGCGGCGCGGGTGGTGGCGGCCCACCACCACCAGGGCCGCCGACCGGGAGGCGGTGACCAGCCGCCCCGCCGCGTCCCCGGGTACGGCGGCCTGCTCGACCGGGACGTCCGGGTGGCGGGTGCGGAAGGGCGCCAGCCGCTCCGTCTGGGACCGCAGCATCTCCCGCTCGGCCGGCACGGCGTCCCCGCCGTCGGCCAGCCCCTCCGGCGGGATCACCACGAAGGGGCTGTCGATCACCATCGTCGGCGCGGGCGGGATCGCGTACGCCGAGACCACCTGGACGGTGGTCCCCCGCGCGGCCGCCTCCGCGAAGGCGAACTCCAGGACGTCGTCGGGGGTCTCGGCGGCGTGCAGCCCGAGCACCACCCGGCCGGCGGAGGGCTCGCCGGCCACGTCGGCGGGGTCCGCGCGCCGCTCCGCGTGCGGGATCACCACCACCGGGCATGGCGCGGTGGTGGCCACGGCGCGGCTGCTGGAGCCGAGCAGCAGGGTGGCGAAGCCGCCACGGCCCCGGGACCCCATGACCAGCATCAGGCCCTCGGCCCCGATCACCCGCAGCGCCTCGGGTACGGAGCCCTCCAGGGCCTCGTAGCGGACCCCCGCCGGGAAGTCGGGGCCGCCGCCGAAGAGGGTCAGGAGCCGGTCCCGTACCGGGTCGGTGAACTCCTCGGGCTGGGACGCGTCGTGCAGGGCGGCCCGGCGTCCCGCGTACAACTGGGCGTGGTCGGGCAGCACATGTGCGATGAGCAGCCCCGTCCCGTGCCGCAGGGCCGCGGCCCTCGCCCACTCCAGGGCCGCCAGGCTGTGCTCGGATCCGTCGACGGCCGCGATGACCGGTGCGCTGTTCACCTGTCCAGCGTGCTGGGCGGGCGCGCGGGCCGCATCCGCACGGCGGGGCGGGCGCGGTCGCCGCTTCGGACGCGAAGGGGTCGTGTCAGCGCGTAGCCTTTTGGGTGTGGGTCGCGTCGGGCGGCCGTTTTTGCTGGTCGCAGGCTGAGTCTTGGAGGATGTTGTGCGTTTGCAGGTCGTCGATCACCCCTTGGTGGCGCACAAACTCACCACGCTGCGCGACAAGCGCACCGACTCCCCCACCTTCCGGCGCCTCGCCGACGAGCTGGTGACCCTGCTCGCGTACGAGGCCACCCGGGACGTGCGCACCGAGCAGGCGGACATCGAGACCCCGGTCGGCCCGACCACCGGCGTGAAGCTCTCGCACCCGCGCCCGCTGGTCGTACCGATCCTGCGGGCCGGCCTCGGCATGCTCGACGGCATGGTGCGGCTGCTGCCGACGGCCGAGGTGGGCTTCCTGGGCATGGTCCGCAACGAGGAGACCCTGGAGGCCTCCACGTACGCGACGCGCATGCCGGAGGACCTCTCCGGCCGGCAGGTCTACGTCGTCGACCCGATGCTCGCCACCGGCGGCACGCTGGTCGCGGCGATCCGTGAGCTGATCAAGCGCGGTGCCGACGACGTGACCGCCGTGGTGCTGCTGGCCGCGCCCGAGGGCGTCGAGATCATGGAGCGCGAGCTGGCGGGCACGCCGGTGACGGTGGTGACGGCCGCGGTGGACGAGCGGCTCAACGAGCACGGCTACATCGTGCCGGGGCTGGGCGACGCGGGCGACCGGATGTACGGCTCGGCCGAGTAGTCCCCGGCCGTCCGACCGCAGCGCTGCTCAGCGGTTCTCGGCGGTTCTCAGCAGTTCTTGGCGGGCGCGGGCACGGGGTTGGCCAGTACGGCCAGCGCCTTGTCCGCGTCCTCCTTCGTGCTGAGCTCCTTGAAGGCGTCACCGAGGATCAGGTCGACGTCCGCGCCCTCGCGGGCGTCGGTCTGCTGGGTGGTGCCGGCCAGCTGGGTGCCCAGGACGGAGAAGACCGCCTTGTCGGTGGCGGGGGAGCCCAGCAGTATCCCGGTGCCGGGGACCTTCTTGTCGAAGTCGGCGGGGGCGTTGCCGACGTTGCCGACGACGAAGCCGCGTTTGCGCAGTTCGTCGCCGACCGCCTTGGCGAGACCCGCGCGCGGCGTCGCGTTGTAGACGTTGACCGTGATCTCGCCGGGCTGGGGGAGCTTGACCGCCGGTGGGGCCGAGGCAGCCGCGGGCGCGCCCTTGGCGGCCCGTTCGGCAGCCGCGGTCGGACAGTCCTTGGCGCCGGCAGCAGTGTTCCGTTTGGCGTTGTCGCCCTGGAACACGTCGATGAGCTGCAGTGCCCCGTAGCTGAGCAGGGCGAGCGCAAGGACCGAGCCGAGCACGGCGAAGACGATGCGACGTCGGCTCCGCTTACGGCTCAGGCGGGGGTAGGCGGCTCCCGTGACGCGGTACTTTCCGCCCATGCCGGGGGGAGTGAGCATGCTCATGGGCGCAGCGTAGTGCGGCCCGGTGGCGATGCCTACTAAATGATCTGCTGATAGGTCAATGGTGACCCGAAAGGCGCAATCCGCTCGAAAGCGGAAGCCGTCCCCGGCGCCGGCGTCAGTCCATTTCCAGGACGCGGGCGTGCAGCACCTGGCGCTGCTGCAGGGCCGCGCGCACGGCGCGGTGCAGCCCGTCCTCCAGGTAGAGGTCGCCCCGCCACTTGACGACGTGGGCGAAGAGGTCGCCGTAGAAGGTGGAGTCCTCGGCGAGCAGCGTTTCGAGGTCCAGCTGTCCCTTGGTCGTCACCAGCTGGTCCAGCCGGACCGGGCGCGGCGCGACGTCCGCCCACTGACGGGTGCTTTCCCGGCCGTGGTCGGGGTACGGCCTCCCGTTTCCGATGCGCTTGAAGATCACACGGAAAGCCTACCGGGCCGGTGCCTGCGGGCGCAGCCTTGCTGCGTCGGTGCAAAAGTGGCAAAGGGCACCAATTCGGGAGTGATGCATGAGCGAGAGCACGGACCCAGAGGTTCCGGCGGGCCGGACGGTCCCGCCGGACGCCGCGGAGGCGGCCGGGGCGCCCGATGCGGCCGCCGCACCCACCACGCCCACCACGCCCGCCCCGCCCGCCGCAGCCGACGCCACCGGTCCCGCCGCCACGATCGCCGCCGGGTACGCCTTCACCGGCCCCGCGCTCGACCTCGGCGCCCTCCTCTGGGACGGCCACGTGCTGCCGGAGCGCCAGATCCGCATCCCCCTGTCGATGCTCAACCGCCACGGGCTGGTCGCGGGCGCCACCGGCACCGGCAAGACCAAGACCCTCCAGCTCATCGCCGAACAGCTGTCGGCGGGCGGAGTCCCCGTCTTCCTCGCGGACATCAAGGGCGACGTCTCCGGGATCTCGGCGCCGGGCACCGCGAACGAGACGGTCGCGCAGCGGGCCAAGGAGGTCGGGCAGCAGTGGGAGCCCACCGGATGCCCCAGCGAGTTCTACTCGCTCGGCGGGATCGGCACCGGGATCCCGGTGCGTTCGACCGTCACCGCCTTCGGCCCGGTGCTGATGTCCAAGGTGCTCCAGCTCAACCAGACGCAGGAGCAGTCCCTCGGCCTGATCTTCCACTACGCCGACACCAAGGGCCTGGAGCTGATCGACCTCAAGGACCTGCGGGCCGTCGTCGCCTTCCTCGTCTCCGACCAGGGCAAGCCCGAGCTCAAGGGCATCGGCGGACTGTCCACGGTGACCGCCGGGGTGATCCTGCGGGCGCTCACCGCCTTCGAGCAGCAGGGGGCGGCCGAGTTCTTCGGCGAGCCGGAGTTCGACACCAGCGAGTTCCTCCGTACGGCCGCCGACGGGCGCGGAGTGGTCTCCGTACTCGAACTCCAGGCGGTCCAGGACAAACCGCAGCTCTTCTCCACCTTCCTGATGTGGCTGCTCGCCGACCTCTACACCGACCTGCCGGAGGTCGGCGACCTGGAGAAGCCCAAGCTGGTCTTCTTCTTCGACGAGGCGCACCTGCTCTTCAACGACGCCTCGAAGGCCTTCCTGGACTCCGTCACCCAGACGGTGCGCCTCATCCGCTCCAAGGGCATCGGCGTCTTCTTCGTCACGCAGACCCCCAAGGACGTGCCGGCGGACGTCCTCGCCCAGCTCGGCAACCGGGTGCAGCACGCGCTGCGCGCCTTCACCCCCGACGACGCCAAGGCCCTGAAGGCCACCGTGAAGACCTTCCCCCACTCCGCGTACGACCTGGAGGAACTGCTCACCCAGCTCGGGACCGGCGAGGCGGTGATCACCGTGCTCAGCGAGAAGGGCGCCCCGACGCCGGTCGCGGCGACCCGGCTGTGTGCCCCGCAGTCGCTCATGGGGCCGGTCGAACCGACCGCCCTCGACCAGGCGGTGAAGTCCTCGATGCTGTACTCCCGGTACGCGCAGCCGGTCGACCGGGAATCGGCGTACGAGAAGATCAGCGCCGAGCAAGCCGCCGCCGAGGCGCAGGCGGAGGCGGCCGCGGCCGCCGCGGAGGCCGAGAAGCAGGCCAAGGCGGCCGAGAAGGCGGCGCGCAGCGCCCCGAAGCCGGACCCCTCGCTGGCCCAACAGGTGGTGGGCAGCGGGCTGTTCCGCTCGCTGGCCCGGTCCATCGGCACCCAGGTGGGCCGGGAGATCTCGCGGTCGATCTTCGGTACGGCGAGGCGGCGCAGGTGAGTGACGCGGGTGGAGGCGGGTGGGCCCCGGTGAGAGCACGTGACGGACACGGAACCGGCGCGGGCCGTTCCAGGGGGAATCGAGCGAACCGGGTGCCCGGACCGGGGCGGGCGCTGACAGACTCGTGGGTATGCGGACCGAACTCACCGACACCACCTCCAGCAAGGTCAACCGGGCCCTGCTCGAAGCCCGCCGGGCCATCGGCAGCCCCACCATGGGGCTGGTGCTGACCCTCGTCCTCGTCACCGACGAGGAGAACGCGTACGACGCCGTGCGCGCGGCCTCCGAGGCGTCGCGCGAGCACCCGTGCCGCATCATCGCGGTGATCAAGCGGACCTCACGGGGCCCGCACCAGCGCCGGGCGACCCGGCTGGACGCCGAGCTGCGGGTCGGTTCGGACGCCGGAACCGGGGAGATCATCCTGCTGCGCCTGCACGGGGCGCTGACCGACCAGGCCGGTTCGGTCGTCCTGCCGCTGCTCGTGCCGGATGCGCCCGTGGTGGCGTGGTGGCCGGGCGACGCCCCGGCCGACCTGGCGGGGGACCCGCTGGGCGCACTGGCGCAGCGCCGGATCACGGACGCCGCCGCGGCCGTGGACCCGGTGGGCGTACTCGACGTCCGGGCGGGCGGCTACCAGCCCGGTGACACCGATCTGGCGTGGACCCGGCTGACGCCGTGGCGGGCCCTGCTGGCCGCCGCCCTCGACCAGAAACCGCTGCCGGTGACCGGCGCGCGGGTGGAGAGCGAGCCCGACAACGCGAGCGCGGAGCTGCTGGCGCGCTGGCTGGAGGACCGGCTCGGGGTGCCGGTCGCCCGCGTGGCGACCGACGGCCCGGTGATCACCGGGGTCAGCCTCCAGACCACGGGCGGCGAGATACGAGTGGACCGTCCCGGGGGCGCGCTGGCCACCCTGATCCTGCCCGGGAGCCCCGACCGCAGGGTGGCGCTGAAGGTCCGCAGCGGCGCCGAGCTGATCGCGGAGGAGCTGCGCCGGCTCGACGCGGACGTGGTCTACGGCTCCGCGCTGCGGCGGCGGCCGGACCAGGCGGCGCTCTCCGCGTAGTGGTTGTCGTAGGTCGCCGAACTGTCCTTGATGTCCTGCACGGTGGCCTCGCCCGCGAAGACCCGGCCGAGCAGGCGGTAGTAGTCGAAGCGGTCCATGCCGGGCGTGAAGCCGACGAAGACGCTCGCGGTGTGACCGGGTGCGGGGGCGAAGGCGTGCTTGACGCCCGGGGGTATCGCGATGAAGTCGCCGGCGTCGAGGGTCTGGACCTCGTCGCCGACGAGGACGTCGAGGCGCCCCTCGGTGACGTGGAAGAACTCGGTGGCCTTGGTGTGGAAGTGCGGGGGAGCGCCGACCGCGCCCTCCTCGAAGGTGGCGGTGTTGCAGGTGAGTTCGGCGGTGTCCGTGAGCAGCGTGATGACGCTGCCGGGGGCGTCCTGAACGGCTTCGGCAGTGGTGGCACGAGTTGCGCTGGCGATCTTGGTCATGCCCCCAATCTACGGAGCAGGTCTGACATTTGCGCGGCTCAGCTGAGCCCGGAGGGGCGATTTTCAGCCTTCCGGCGATCAGAGCCCGTACCGCCGGGGCCGACTCCTCCTCCTGGGCCGGGCGGGGGAGAGCGGCGCCGGTTCCCGGGCGGCCGACCAGCCCGGTCCAGACCAGGCCAGGCCAGGCCAGGCCAGGCCAGGCCAGGCCAGACCAGGCCAGCCCGGTCCAGGCCCCTATGACCCGCCGGCGGCCTTGGCGGCCTTGGCCGCGGCCTTCATCTCCTGCTTGTGCGCCCGTACCTTCGCCAGGGACTCCGGACCGGTGATGTCGGCCGCCGAGCGGTAGACGTTCGCCTGCCCGTACCCGCCCGCGGCCTCCCGCCAGCCCTGAGGGCGCACGCCGAACCGCTTGCCCAGCAGGGCCAGGAAGATCTGAGCCTTCTGCTCCCCGAAGCCCGGCAGCTCCTTGAGGCGCTTCAGCAGTTCCCCGCCCGTCGCGGCGTCGGCCCACACGGCCGCCGCGTCCCCGTCGTAGTGCTCCACCAGGTACGCGCACAGCTGCTGGATCCGCTTCGCCATCGACCCCGGATAGCGGTGGACGGCGGGCTTCGCCGAGAGCAGCGCGGCGAAGGCCTCGGGGTCGTACGCGGCGACGGCGTGCGCGTCCAGGTCGTCCGAGCCGAGCCGCTGGGCGATCGTGTAGGGGCCGGAGAAGGCCCATTCCATCGGCACCTGCTGGTCGAGCAGCATGCCGACGAGCGCGGCGAGCGGGCTGCGGCCGAGGAGCTTGTCCGCCTCCGGCTGCTGGGCCAGCCGGATGGTGATGTCCTTGTCCATGGCTCCAGCGTCCCTCCCGTGCGCGGTCGCCGCGCGGTCGCCGCGCCGCGCGCCTAGCGTGAGTACGAGCAGGTAGCACAGGCATGCCACACGACACAGGAGTCGATCGATCATGGCTGAGTTTACAGAAGGCGCCCCTTGCTGGGTGGACGCGATGTTCACCGATGTGGAGGGTGCGAAGGCCTTCTACGGCGAGGTCCTCGGCTGGACCTTCGGGGAGGCTGCCACCGAGTTCGGCAACTACACGCAGGCCTACTCCGACGGCAAGGCCGTCGCGGCCGTCGTCCCGCCGATGCCGGGCGCCGACGCCCCCTCCCAGTGGTGTCTGTACTTCGCCTCGCACGACGCGGAGGCCACCGCCGAGAAGATCAAGACGGCCGGCGGGGGTCTGCTGATGGGGCCGATGCAGGTCGGCAGCTTCGGCTCCATGGCGATCGGGAAGGAGCCGAGCGGCGCGGTGTTCGGCGTCTGGCAGCCGGGTGACCACAAGGGTTTCGAGAAGATGGGCGAGCCGGGCTCGTACGCGTGGGCCGAGGTCTTCACGCGGGAGCCGGACAAGGCGGACGGCTTCCTGTCGAAGGTCTTCCCGTACGAGGCCCAGCAGATGGAGGCGGGTGACGACCCCGAGGCGGCCGGCATGGACTTCAAGGTCTTCAGCCTGGGCGGCAAGGAGAACGCGGTGCTGGGCCGGATGAAGATGGGCGACGAGTTCCCGCCGGAGATCCCCTCCTACATCCAGATCTACTTCGGGGTCCCCGACTGCGACGAGGCGGTCGCCAAGGCCCGGAAGCTCGGCGGAACGCTCCACTTCGGGCCGATGGACAGTCCCTTCGGACGGTTCGCCGCCCTCACGGACCAGCAGGGCGCGGCCTTCGCGGTGATCGACCTGTCCACGACGGTCGGTGAGATGCCGCAGATGTCGGACGCGTAGTCGGCGTCCGCGCACCCGCCCGGCCGCCTTCGTGCGGTGCGCGCCGCACCCGCGCGCCGCACGGGTGGTTCCGGGTGGCGGGTGCGAGGGGCTGACCGGAGGCCGAAGCGGAGCCGCCTAGCGTCGATCTTGTACGGTCCGCCCGGGCCGCGCGCAGCCCCCGACTCGCACGAGCAGAGGTCGAACCAGCCATGAGCCTGAGCATCCGCAACCAGCTCGCCGGTACCGTCACCGCCGTCACCTCCGGTGAGGCCATGACGACGGTCAGGGTCCGTCTGGACGGCGGCCAGGAGATCACCGCCGCCGTCACCACCGACGCCGTCAAGGACCTCGGCCTCGCCGCGGGCTCCTCGGTCAACGCGCTGGTCAAGGCCACCGAGGTGGCCCTGGCCACCGGCCCGGTCGAGGGCCTGTCCATCAGGAACCAGATCCCCGGGACGGTCGCCGAGGTCGCCGCGGGCGGCGCCATGGCCTCCGTGAAGGTGGACGTGAACGGCGGCGGGCTGACCGCTGCCATCACCAAGGACGCCGTCGAGGCGCTCGGCCTGGCCGCCGGATCCTCCGTCGTGGCGCTGATCAAGTCGACGGAGATCTCGCTCCAGGCCGTCTGACCGCGGGCGGCCGCCGGCCCCGGTCGGGTTCAGCAGCCGAGCCCCGGCGCCGACAGGGCGCCGAACCACACGTGGGTGACCGAGCTGACGTAGCGCGCCCCGCACCGGTCCGTCGGGACCACCAACTGGCTGCCCGACTCGTCGAGTTCCTCCCCGTCGAGCCGGGTGGCCAGCAGGACCGGCCTGCCGGCGAAGTCGGTGTCCAGCTCGGCCCAGGACAGGACGGTGTGGTGCCCGTCCCGGCCGCTAGGTCTTCCTCGCCAACAACTGCTCGTGGGCGCGCACCGCGGAGGCCCTGCACCTGCACGTGAACACGGTGCACTACCGGATCGAGCGGGTACAGGTCCTCACCGGCCGAGACCTCCCGCCTCGACCACAAGCTGGACCTGTACGCGGCGCTGCGCTGCCGGTAGCCCTGCCGGCGGGTTCCGGGACTCCGGAGGGAGGTTCGGGCCCAGACGGGCCCGGCAGGCCCGGGCGCGCTCAGCTCAGGTCGACGTGGACCTCGGTGGACTTCACCCGGGCCGTGACGGTCACCCCGACCGCGATGCCCAGTTCCTCGACCGACTCCCTGGTGACCAGGGACACCGCGGTGCGGCCCCGACTGGATCTCCACCTGGGCCGCCACCTCGTCGAGCCGTACAGCGGTGACGATCCCGGCGAAGGAGTTGCGTACGGAGGTCACGGGGGCGTTCGAGGGCAGCGGGTGCAGTCCGGCGGCCCGCTCCTTGGCGAAGGCGGCGAGGGCCACGCCGTCGACGGCCCGGGCCCCCTCCGGCGCCCGGTGGGCGGGCAGCCGCCCCGCGTCGGCCCAGCGGCGGACGGTTTCGGGCTCACGCACAGCAGGTCGGCGGCCTGCCCGATGGAGTACGACGGCACGCCCGCAGCTTAGGTGAGCCGGCCACAGCGTGAAGGGCCGACCGAGCCGCGGCACGTGTGCTTCAGACGTTCGCCCTGGCGGCGAGCTGGCCGAGGACTTGGAGGAGCCCGGTGACGACTTCGGTGTCGTCGGCGGGGTGGGTGGTGGCGAAGCGGGTGAGGGATCCGGGCACGGAGAGCCGGACCTCTTCGAGGACGGTGCCGCCGGCGATGCCGGCGGACTTGCGGGCCTCGTCCTGGGCCCAGACCCCTCCGTAGCGGCCGAAGGCGGTGCCGATGACGGCGACCGGCTTGCCGGTGATCGCGCCGGTCCCGTACGGGCGCGACAGCCAGTCGATCGCGTTCTTCAAGCGGGGATGGTGCCGTTGTACTCGGGCGAGACGAGCAGGAGCGCGTCCGCCCGGGACACCGCCTCCCGCAGTACCGTCGCCGGTTCGGGGACGGCGCCCTCGACGTCGATGTCCTCGTTGTAGAAGGGGATCTCGGCGAGGCCCTCGTGGATCTCGACGGAGATGTGCCCGGAAGCGTGCTTGACGGCCGCTTCGGCCAGCTGGCGGTTGAGCGAGCCGGCCCGGAGGCTGCCGACGAGGGCGAGGACGCGCACGGTCATGATCGGACTCCTTGCTGAGAGGGAGGCCCCGGCGGGTGCCGCGAACTGGGTCCCGACCGTAGGCGCGGGCGGCTACCGGCCGGATCAGTAAGGTTTCTGGCAGCGGCTACGTAGGCTCCGCAGGAGCGGCGCAAGCAGCAAGGGGGAAGCGGCACATGCTCTACGGGCGGCAGTCCGAGGAAGCGGCGCTGGACGCGCTGCTCGACTCGGCGAGGGAGGGGCGCGGGGGCGCCCTCGTCCTGCGCGGGGAGGCGGGCATCGGCAAGTCCGCCCTGCTGGACCGCATCCCGGCAGCATCGGTGCACACGGTGCTACGGGTGACCGGCTGCGAGGCGGAGCGCGACCTCGTCGGCGCTGCCATGCTCCAACTGCTGTGGCCCGTACAGGGGTTGGTCGCGCAGCTGCCCGGCCCCCAGGCGGAGGCGCTGCAGATCGTGCTGGGCGGATCCGCCGCGTCCGCCGACCGGTACACGACAGGGCTCGCGCTGCTCACGCTGTTCGCCCGCCTCGCCGAGTCCGGCCCGGTGGTCTGCGTGGTCGACGACGCCCAATGGCTGGACCAGAGCAGCGCGGACGCCCTGCTGTTCGCGGCCCGCCGGATCGCCGCCGAGCCGGTGGCGCTCGTCTTCGCCGCGCGGGACGAGGGCTTCGACGCGCGCGGTCTCCCGGAGCTCTTCCTCCCCCGTCTGGACCGGCAGGCTGCCGCGAGGGTGCTCGACCGGTACCGGCTGACCGCCTCGCGTCGCGAACAGGTCCTGGAGGACGCGGACGGGAACCCGCTGGCACTACTGGAGTTCGGCCGGGCCGATCGGACGTCCGGGCCCTCCGGCGGGCAGCACGTCACCGACCGGGTGCTCGCCTCGTTCCGCGACAGGATCGCCGAACTGCCGGCCGCCGTCCGGCTGCTGCTGCTCACCGCGGCCGCGGACAGCAGCCGTGACCTGGGCTCCGTGCTGGCCGCCGTGGACGCGCTGGGCGGCAGCGGACCGCAGGCGCTGGAGTCGGCAGAGCGGTCGGGGCTGCTCCGCATCGACGGTGGCCGGCCGGCCTTTCGGCACCCGCTGATCCGCGCCGCCGCCTACCAGAGTGTCGCCTCCGTCCAACGGGCACGCGTGCACCGCGAGTTGGCAACTCTGGCGGCGGACTCCGACGTCCGCGCCCACCACCTGGCGCTGGCCGCCCTCGGACCGGACGCCTCGGTGGCCGCGGAAGTCGCCCGGGCGGCGGACCGCGCCCGGGACCGTGCCGCCCCGGCCATCGCCTGCGACCTCTACCAGCGCGCCGCGGCTCTCTCCACGTCCCTGCCGGACCGCGGGCGCCTGCTGCGCCGTGCGGCCGCCGCGGCGGTGGCCGCGGGGGACCTGCGCATGGCCGGCGCCCTGGCCGGACAGGCCGGCCCGCTCGCCACCACCGGAGCGGAACGGGCGGCCCTCGCCGAGGTCCGCGCCGCTGTGGAGTTCGAGCGCGGCGATCAGGCCGCCGCGGCGCGCCTCCTGGTCGCCGGCGCTCCGGAAGCCGGTCCCGGGCCGTCGGCATCGATGCTGCGCACCGCGGCGAGGTACGCGTGGTTCTCCGGAGACGCAGATTCGGTGCGGGCCTGCGCGCAGCTCCTCCCCGGCGACCACACCGTCCAGGGCATGGCCAAGCTGGTGGACGGCGACCATCAGGCCGGCCTCGCCGCGCTCACCGCGGCCGCGGCCGAGGGCGGACCGGGCATGCGCCCGGGCTACGCCGCGGCCCTGCTCGGCGATGACGACCGGGTGGAGGAACTGGTCACCGCCGAAGTGGCCCGCAGGCGCCGGGCCGGCCTGGTGGGCGGACTCCCGGAGGCGCTGCAGATGCTGGCCCGGCTGCAGGTGATCCAGGGCCGGCACCGCGATGCGGAGGCGTCGGTGGCCGAGGCCCGGGCCGTTGCCGAGGACTGCGGCATGCCGCAGCGCATCGGCCGTCTGGACGTGGCCCTCGCCCGGATCGCCGCGATCGAGGGAGACCGGGAGCGCTGCCGGCCGGTGGTCGGGGGGACCGTCGACGGCGGGATCTCGGTGGCATGCCTGCTCGGCCTGCTCGACCTGGGCCTGGGCCGCTACGAGGACGCACTGGTCCGCCTGGAGTCGGCGTGGACCCGCCCGGGGCACTACATGACAGCTCTGGTGGCCGCCACCGGAGACCTGGTCGAGGCCGCGGTGCGACTCGGCGTCCCCGAGCGGGCCCGACCCCCGTGGCAGCGCCTCGTGTCCTGGGCGGAGGCCGGGGGCCAGCCGTGGGCCCGGGCCATCGCCCTGCGCTGCGAGGCGCAGCTGACCGGACGTGCGGAATCCTTCATCGAGGCCGAGCTGCTCCACGAGAAGAGCGGACGCCCCTTCGAAGCCGCCCGCACCCTGCTCGCCCACGGCGAGTGGCTGCGGCGCGCCCGGCGCCAGGCGGATGCGCGGGCCCGCCTGCGCGGCGCACTGGAGGTCTTCGAGCGCTTGCATGCCACTCCCTGGGCCGACCGCACCCGCGCCGAACTCCGTGCCGCAGGGGAGTCCGCCGCCCCGGCCGTCCCCACCGCCCGCGCGCTTGCCGACCGCCTCACTCCGCAGGAGTTGCAGGTGGTCCGGCTGGCGGCCGAGGGCCGCAGCAGCCGCGAGGTCGCCGCGCTGCTCTTCCTGAGCCCGCGCACGGTCGAGCACCACCTCTACAAGGCCTACCCCAAGCTCGGCATCCGCTCGCGCACCGAACTCGCCCGCCTCGACCTGGACTGACCGGGCCACCCGGGCGCATGCCGCGCGGTGATGCCGGCCATCGCTTCGTCGGCCTGGGCGGCTTTTTCCGATCCGGGCCAGCAGTGACGGCGCGGCTGCCGAAGAAGGCCGCCGGGCAGGTTGGCGAAGCCCTGTGCGGCCGGCCCCAGAGCGACTGAGACGGGAAACGCGAAGAGCCCCACCGCAAGCGGTGGGGCTCTTCGACATCGTGCCCGGTGAGGCACTGGCGGAGGATACGAGATTCGAACTCGTGAGGGGTTGCCCCCAACACGCTTTCCAAATGTTCGTACGCCCGTCCGACGGAGGTCGTACCCGTCCTGACCTGGGGTGGAGTGGCCTGGAGGCCTCATCCCGAACGGGCCCGGACGAAGGCGAATGCAACCAGAACTGCAACCAGGACCACGCTGCCTCGCCGGCCATCCGCTTCGGGTGGCCGGCGCGATGCTCAGCAAATGGCGACGCCCTGTCCAGCCGCCCCCGCGTGGTGGGCGGACTTGGGCGGCCGCTCTATAGCGAGCCGTTCTCCAGGAGATCGCGGATCGCGTCCTCCTGGCGGCGGACAAGGATTCGCCCGTCTCCATCGCTGTATACGAGCACTGCGGTTCCTGGGCCCAGCCCGGCCTGCGCGAGCACCCCCAAGGGGATCTCCAAAATGCCGGCCTCGGTCACGATCGTCTCGGCAGGTTCCCTAATCACACGGCCAGTGTGGCATCGGCCTGGCTATGGGCTCTACATGGAGTGACCATGACCACGGCGCGGCGACGCTGCCGCTCGACTCGCTGAGACTCGGGGCTTCGCGCACCCCTCTCGATCAGCTGTCCGTGTCAGGCTGATCAGCGTCGATATCTCCCGCTGGCGCCGCTTCTGGTACGGCGTCGATCGGCTGCCCAAGGCGGTAGTACCGCCAAGCGCTCCTGTACTCACTGGGGCTGTCGTCGTACATGATCACGTACCCCATGAGCGCCGCGACCTGCCACTTGTCGGGTATCTCAGCTGAGATCAGCCGGAACACCGCATCAGCTGTCATCTCCGGCGAGGGCACGTGAACGGGTCGGGCCTTGAAGTCAACCGACTTCCCGTACCTGAAGTTGTACGGGAGGCTGGCCTTAACTTCCTCCAGGAGACTCTGCAGGGTGGTTTCGCCAGGCGTCAGGCCCGCTACCGGCCGGTCAAGGTCGACGGGGAACTTGACGTCGAAGTGGTTCTGCTTGAGCACTGTGCTGTCCCGTTGACGCCCTGGGTCCTTGTTGCCGAAGCCGTTGTTGTTCCACGGGATGTTCCCCATCTCCTTGTGGTGGCTGATCAGCAGCTGTTCTGGAGCGAGAGCGGAGAAGTCCTCGGCGACGTAAAGGCAGGAGAACGCGACGTCGTCAAGCGAGATGCCGCGACGGCCGGAGATTTTGACGAGGTGGTTGCGGAGGCGGGCCGGCAGTGACTTGTCGGCTTTGCCGACGTAGACGAATTCGCCGTCCAGGTAGAGCTGGTAGACCCCCGGCTTCTCCTTGAGTCGCGCGAGGTTTTCCTCGTGGAGAGGGGCCCTGTCCAGACCGTCGAGCGCGGCCGCCAGCTGATCACCGAGCGCCTTGGTGATGCTCAGCGTGAAGTCCTTGTGGTACTGCGTCCCGTCGTCAGACCCCAGAACCGGCGTCATCCGCCCCACTCCCTTGGTGAACGTGATCTAGGAGACCCTAGCGGCCACCTGCACGCCGGAACGAACCCTTCGAGTGAAATGGCTTGAAGATCAGCAACTCCGCGGTATGCTTTTGGAATGGCTGAGCTGCAAGAAGGACCCAAGAGAGACCGCACTGGTGTCGAGCTGTTCGCGGGCGCTGGCGGTCTGGCCATGGCCGTCCACCGCGCGGGGTTCCGGCCCTTGCTCTTCAACGAGTTCGCCAAGCGGGCCTGCGAGACCCTGGAGGCCAACGGCGCCAAGCGGCTCCCGGATGGGCAGCAGCCCACGAGGGCCCCGGGACCCGAGGAGAAGGTTCCCCTCGTGGCGGGTGACGTCCAGGAGCTCGACATGGCTTATCTGGCGGGCAAGGTTGATGTGCTCGCCGGTGGCCCTCCTTGCCAGCCGTTCAGTCTCGGCGGTGTCGCCAAGGGCGACGAGGACAAGCGGAACATGTTCCCGCAGCTTTTCCGAGCCGTGCGTCAGGTTCAGCCGAAGGCTGTGATCTGCGAGAACGTCCGAGGCTTGCTGCGGCCCTCGTTCAGGCCCTACTTCGAGTACATCCAGCGTGAGTTGGAGCTGCCGTTCGAAGAACGTGCAGAGGGCGCTGACTGGCAGCAACACGACGCGTATCTGCGGGAGCGGTTGGAAGTAGCCCCCGACGACCCGAAGAAGCGATACGACGTCGTCATGATGCCCGTGAACGCGGCGGACTACGGCGTGCCGCAGATCCGCAACCGAGTGATCCTCGTCGCGTTCCGCCGAGACCTGGGCATCGACGTTGAACTCTTCAAGCGGCTTGTGAGACCGACACACTCCGAGGCGGCACTGATCCGGTCCATGAAGGACGGCAGCTACTGGGACCGGCACTCGACCGTCCCGGACCATGTCCAGGAGTGGGTTACGGCCCGCCTCCCTGAAGCCACGCCGAAGGATGACGGCTTGCTGCCGTGGTACACGCTGCGGGACGCGATCGCGGGCATTGGAGAGAACAAGCCCCTACCGGATGTCCCTGACGAGTGGCTGGACCGCACCGAACACTTCCTCGGCGGGTTCACGGAGCACATCGGTTGGCCCGGCGCCCGCATCTATGCCGGTCACACGCCCAATGAGCTCGACCGCCCCGCGAAGACCGTCAAGGCCGGAGTGCATGGCGTGCCCGGGGGTGAGTCGGTCATGTTGCTCGATGAGTTGGTGAAGGACAAGGCCGCCCAGGGCGGTATTCGGTATAAGCACCGATACATGACGGTACGCGAGACCGCCCGCGTCATGACCTTCCCCGACACCTGGGACCTCAGAGGACCTCGGGGGGAGAAAATGCGCCAGCTTGGGAATGCCGTCCCAGTCGTACTCGGGGAGGTCTTCGCCAAGGCCGTCGCTGCGGTCCTAGACGAGGCGGAGGAGCGTCAGAAGTGACTGGGCCCACCAACAGGGCGCAGAGCGGCTGGAAACACGACTCGCCGCCGGACCGGGCATGGAAAGGACGGCCTGGTAGGACCCGCGCTGCCATCGCTGCGGAACAGGACCGGGCCGCCGGCGGTCGTTTCAGGCGGTCCGTGGATCTTGGCGAGGGGCGGTTCGCCCGGGCTTCGGTGGAGCTGAAGGTGCTTCCCGACACGCGACGTATTCGCGCGTACCTGCGCTGGTCCGACGGTGGTAAATCACCTGCCCGCTACCTCGGACAGGTCGAGCACGCGACCCGGGCCGCCAATCTCGCCGAGGGCTGGAAGGCGGCCTGGGAGAAGGGACTTCTCACTGAGGAACCGCCGACAGAGGGTTCCTGGGCTTCCTCGCCATCGGTACGCGCCGTGATGCGGGGCAATCGGAGCAAAGACACCCGGCCCGAGTTGCGGCTCCGATCCTTGCTGCACAAGCAAGGTTTCCGCTATCGCGTGGCGGCGCGGCCGCTGCCTGAGCTGCGGCGTACCGCCGACTTGATCTTTTCTAGGCCCAAAGTCGCTGTCTTCGTCGATGGATGCTTCTGGCATGGCTGTCCGGAACACCTACGGGAGTCACACAAGAACGCCGAGTTCTGGCGTAGCAAGATCGAGGGCAACCAGGCCAGGGATGCGGAGACGGATCGCCTCCTGCGGGAGGCCGGCTGGACTGTTGTGCGGGTCTGGGAGCACGAGGATCCCGTCGTGGCGGGCGCGAGGGTGATAAGCGCCCTGCGGGGATCGTCAACAGACCAGCATGAATCGAAATGAACTGGACCTAGTGTGACGAAAGAGCCACGATAGGTAGATATCGGCGCACGTGTGCGAATTTGACAGCGCGTCGGGGGCTGGCCTCGGTGCGTCGGTGGCGGTGGGTAAGATCCCGCGCATGGCCCCCAGCTCCGATGGCGCGACACTTCCGCACTTCAACCCGCTCGGCATTGACTTGCTCAGCCGTAATCTCCGGAAAGAGATGGACGGACGCCCGCGCGTGCCCCTGGATAAAGTCAAGTCATTCCCGGGCGCAGGACTATACGCGCTCTATTACAAGGGTGGCCTTGACGTCTATGAGGGACTGCAGGGCGCCGAGGTACCCATTTATGTCGGAAAGGCTTCGGCTAGCAATAGCAATTACGGGGATCCGCCAAATCTGGGTGCAGCGAAATTGTTCCGCCGAATAACCGATCATCGCAGAAGCATTAACGAAGCGGGCAATCTCGACGCCTCGCATTTTGATGTCAGATATCTGACCCTTGATGACATCTGGATCGTCCTGGGGGAGCGGGCGCTTCTGCGTACCCATAGTCCGGTCCTTTGGAATACCGTGATGACTGGGTTCGGGGGAAACGCGCCCGGCGAAGGTCGGGGCAATGGTCGATCGGTATGGGATTCAATCCATCCCGGGCGGAAGCGGGCAGAGAGACTCCTCTGCAACCGCAGTTACAGCCGCGCCGAAATGGAAGAGCTCATATCTGATGGGATTGACATCTCGCTCATGCCGGCGAGCGAGCAGCGCGAAAAGAAGTTGAAGGAATTTCGAAATCGTCCGGCGGATACCATTTGGCGAGAGGCGAAAGGTCAGGGGAAGGGTAAGAAGCCAATCCTCGTCTTCCGCGAGGATGTGTTTCTCGAGGAAAACAGTCGATTTGGAGTCGACCTCGGTGCTGTTCAATGGGAGCTAAGTGACACGCCAGAGCAGACAACGGTAGAGGCCGCCGCACTCGATGCCGCCGAGGGATAAGCGTCGCGGAATGGTATCGGAGCTGGGATTCCCTGGCTATCGCTCAGCCCTCATCGTCGGGGCTGGACGGGTGTAGTCGTGGTGAAATCCCAGCACGGGACTGGTCCTGGCCCCCTGCTGGGAGTGGAGCAGGCCATGGACCGCCCCGACGGCAAACAGGCCACGACTGAAGGGCTGGTGCTCAGCCGAGGTAGGGGTACGTGCCGGCGAGGTAGTCGCCGATCTGCTGGCGCATGCTTGGGTGGATGTCGTACTGGTCGAGCTCGGCGGGCCGGATGAAGCGGACGCCGTCGGCCTCGTCGTTGATCGTGGGCTCGCCGCCGACGGGGCGGCCGATGTAGGTGTTCTCGTACTGCTGGCGAATCTCGCCGTCGGTGTAGGCCACGATGTGGTGGGGGTTGGTGTAGACCCCGAGGAAGCCGGTGATCTCGGCGACGATGCCGGTTTCCTCCAGGCATTCGCGGACCGCGCACTGGGCGGCGGTCTCGCCGATGTCCTGGGCTCCGCCGGGCAGAGCCCACTGTCCCGTGTCACGGCGGCGCTGGAGCAGGATGGCACCGCTGTTGTCGATGACGAGCAGGTTGCTGGCGGGGATGAGGGTGTTGGCCTTCGGTGCGGTGGGGTCGTTGTAGTACTCAGTCCTGCCCATGTAGGTGTTCCCCTCCTGGTCGAGATCCAGGGCCGCGAGCGGCCCGGACGGCTTCGCGGTCCTGATCGTAGTTGCCGCGCATTCTCGTGGCGGCCTTGCAGAGCACTAGCTATGGGCGAAGGGGCGCCCTATCTGGCCTCGGCAGGGGCACCATTCGGTCACCTGGCGCGCCACCGCCGTGAATCCGTTGCGAGGGGCGTGCAGCATCCCTATTCTCGTGACCAACGCGTCGACGGAGACGAGTAGCCACGGATCACGCGAGCAGAGAGAGCCGCCGGCAGCTGTGAAGGCGGACTCGCACCCATGGTGAAGACCCTCCCGAGCGCGGGGAGGAAAGGCCCTCGGGCCCAATGCCCCGCCGGTTTGCCCCCGTCATCGGGCTGAATGAGGCCGCCGCTGTCTGGCGGTGGCAAAGGCGTGGTGGCACCGCGAGTACCCTTCTCGCCCACGCTTCCAAGGGATCATGACGACGCCCCTGGAGGGCTGCGATGATCCACACCACTAGCCGCGTACTGGCTTCTGACCTACGCGCACACCTCGACCAGACCGTCACCGTCTCCGGCTGGGTGAACGCACTCCGGCTTCAACGCAAGATGCAGTTCGTCATCCTGCGGGACCACTCCGGCATGGTCCAGGTGACCCACAAGCGCGATGGTGGTCCGCTCGAAGACGCCATCGAATCGCTTACTCCCGAGTCCGCTGTCCGGATCACCGGCCGCGTCGTAGAGGCGGCCCAGGTCAACCTGGGTGGCCTGGAGATCGTCCCCGAGACGATCGAGGTGCTGAACCGGGCGGAGACGCCCCTGCCGATCGACGAGCACACCGGCCACGAGCACCGGCTCGACTGGCGCTTCCTCGACGTACGCAAGCGGGCCACCGCGCAAATGGTGTTCGCCGCGCAGACGACCCTGGAGCAGGGGCTGCGCGAGTACGCCATGGGGAACGGCTGCACGGAGATGCACACGCCGAAGCTGATGGGCACCGCCTCGGAGTCCGGCGCGGAGGTGTTCAAGCTCGGGTACTTCGACCGCTCGGCCTACCTCGCGCAGTCGCCCCAGTTCTACAAGCAGATGGCCGTGGCCGCCGGCATCGACCGCGTCTTCGAGATCGGGCCTGTCTTCCGTGCAGAGCCGTCGTACACCTCCCGGCACGCGACCGAGTTCACCGGAGTGGACGTCGAGCTGTCGTGGATCGACGACGTCGAGGACGTGATGGCGTTCGAGGAGCGGATGCTCGCCCACGCCATCGCGAAGGTCGCCGAGGTCCACGGTGAAGCGATCCGGGAGGTCTTCGGCATCGAGGTCGTCGTGCCGGAGGCCCCGTTCCCCAGGATCACGATGGCCGAGGCACAGGAGATCCTGCGGGCCGGTGGCTGGGACCCCGAAGGCGTCAAGGAGGACCTGGACCCGGAAGGTGAGCGCACGATCGCCGCCCACATGAAAGAGCTCACGGGCCACGAGTTCGTGTTCATCACGCACTACCCGGCCAGCATCCGGCCCTTCTACCACATGCGTCCGGCGGACCGGTCGGACCTGACGCTCAGCTTCGACCTGCTCTGGAAGGGCCTGGAGATCACCACCGGGGCCCAGCGTGAGCACCGCTCCGACGTGCTCCTCAAGCAGGCGGAGGAGAAGGGCATGGACACCGAGCCGATGCAGGACTACATGAACATCTTCCGGTTCGGGTGCCCGCCCCACGGCGGCCTCGGCGCCGGCCTGGGCCGGATCCTGATGGTCATGCTCGGCCTGGACTCGATCCGCGAGGCCGCGTTCCTGTTCCGGGGACCAAACCGACTGACCCCCTGAGCCAGGGGTAGACGCACCGCTGCCCCACCGCCTGTCTGGCGGTGGGGCAGCTGGGGCTCGCTCAGTACCGGGTGTGGCCGAGGTCGAGGGTCCACGCCTCGGCGGGGTTCTTGTCCCAGTGGTCGCGCAAGGCCAGCTCGCGGTCGGCGTATCGGCCGCGGCGGGAGAGGCCGCCGTGGGAGAGCGTGACGCTGAGCGCGAGAGGCGACTCGGTGGTGACCCAGTGCGGGGTCAGGGCGTGGCTCCACAGCTGGTCGCCTGGCTGCATCGTTACCGACTGCCGGGCCGCCTCGTCGTGCGGCGGGGGATCCTCGGCAGTGGTCTCACCGAGGACCGCAGCTTCGGGGGACAGATGCTTGTCGGGGTTGTGGTAGCTGTGGAAGGTCTTGACCCCTTGGACCTGCCACACCAGACCGTGCGAGTTGTCGTTGTGGTACGTCGAGGCCGCGCCTTCGGTGGACAGGAACAGGATCGGCGCGCACCGTTGCCACGTGAATCCCTGCGCCGAGAGGTAGGTGCGCCAGGGCACCATGACCTCTTCCTGGAAGCCGGCCAGGAGCTCGCCGTAGAACCGCGCGAGGTTGAAGTGCACCAGGCGGAACGGCCACGTGGCGATCTCCTCGACCGGGGCCGTGCGGAACGCGGCGGTGCGCTCCATGCGCACCGCCCAGTCGTCCTCGCCGAGGACCGTGAAGCGCACCTCGTCATCCCGGCGGATGTGGTCGAGGATGTCGATCGCCGGCAGGAACAGGTAGTCGAACGGGACCTGCATGCGGAAGTTCGGCGGCTGCCTCCAGTGGGTGTTGAAGTCGTGAGGATCGGTTACGGAGACCGACGGTTGCACGTGGACCTCCAAGGTCAGGCCGCCGCACAGTCGCGGGACGCGGGTCGGCAGATGGCGGCGCAGTCGGGTACGACGCGGTCTGTGGCCGGCGCGTCAAGAAAGGCTCGGATCTCGGCACGCGGCGCATGAACGCTGATCTCGGATGCGCCATAGGGGCAGTGCCGCACCTCACCCTTGGCGGACACGTAGAGGGTCGCTGCCCGGCATGGATGGCTCTCCTCCTCGGAAAGCTGCATCCGCCGAAGATCGTCGAGGTAGGACCGGTATCCGTTCGACAGGCGGAAGTGCTGACCGAGTGACGCCGTATCGCGCGCCCTCTGCACCAGGGAGTCCTGGACCGATCGACTGTCCCGGCGCAGGGCGTCTTCGGAGAGGAGGACGGGGCTCAGTTGGACGTCGATCCCCTTCCCCGCGACGAGGCCGGCGAGCTGCGCGGCTTCCTCACCGTCTACATCCCAGTAGGTGAGGTGGAGGACTTTCGTGGGGGTGTCCACGGCGTCCAGCGTCGCGACGGCCGAGGCTGCCGTCCGGGTGGTGCGGCCGAGTGCCATGGCGCCCTGCGAGTCGGCGGAGACGGTCACGTTGGTAAGGAGGTGTCCGACCTCCGCGAGGGCGGTGACCTCCGGCTCCGAGCGGGCCGAGGTCACCATGGACACTGCCATGCCGAACTGGAGGGCCAGGCGGACAAGCTGCCTGAGGTCCGGGTGGTGGGTCGGCTCACCACCGGTCAGGCACACGCCCTCCACCCCGGTCTCCTTCAGCCGCGACAGGGCACGTGTGTACGTCGCGGTGGTGAGGAAGCCGCGGGCGCGATCAGCCCGGAAACAGAAACTGCACGCGACCTCACAGTGTCCCGCCGTCGAGACCAGTGCCGTACGGACGGGGGTACTCATTGCACCCCCGTGTTGTCCCAGACCGCGATGGCGACGGTGCTGGTGTAGAAGGCGCACATTTGCGGGTCGGGGGTGCTGCCGCCGATGAGGGCCTGTTCGTTGCGGGACGGGCCGCCGCAGATGGCCAGCGCCGGGCAGTCGCCGCACGCGGGGATCGGCGCGACCTTCTTCGTCGCCCTTGTGAGGAGGCTGGGGTTCGAGCGCAGCTCGTCGAGCGTGTGGATGAACGAGGGCTCGGTGAAGTTGATGTCGCACACGCTGACCCGGTTGCCTGGCAGCAGGGCGGCGTTGAGGCTGCGGTCGCCCTGCATGTGGTCGAAGAGCATCGGCCGGCGGGTGTCGAGGGCCTGGAAGGCCCGGTCGAGGACGGAGAAGAGCATCCCGCCCTTCCCGAGCGCGGTCAGGCGGGCCTCGTAGAGCTCCCGGGCCAGGTCAGCGCCGTTCACCCGCCACTCGCCCCCGGTGGGGATAGGCGTGTTGACGTAGATGAACTTGAGGCCGAGGTCGTCGATGATCCACTGCACGCTCTCGGCCAGGCGCCCGATGTTCGACGCCGTCGGGGTGAGGTTGCAGCCGACGTGTAGGCCCTTCGCCTCGACCAGGCGCCGGACGTTGCGGCGGATGCGGTCGTCCGCCGGCTGCCCGCCGAGGAGGAGCCGGTTCGCCGAGTTGATCCCTGGTGGGCCGTCGATGGAGATGCCCACCCCGTACTCGCGCTGTACGAAGTGGTCGAGGGCCTCGTCCGTCAGGCGGGCGCCGTTGGTGACGACCGTGCGCCGGACCCGCTCGACGCCGTACCGGGCCGCGAGGGTGTCGGCGAGTTCGTCGCCGTACTGCATGAGGTCGAAGCGGATAGTCGGCTCGCCGCCGAACCACTGGATCGAGACCTCTTCCTGCCCAGCGTTCTGTTCGAACAGGAACTCCAGGCCGGCGGCGAGCTCCTCCTCCGTCATATCCGGCTTGCCGCTGTTGGTGTCGACGAAGCAGTACGTGCAGGCCATGTTGCAGCGGTCGGTGAGCACCACCCGCAGGCCGCTGATCCTGCGCGGCGTCGGGTCGATGCCCAGGGTGTGGAGGCGGTGGTGGAGTGCTTCCCGGCGGTCGGCCGCGGGGCCGTCCTGGGTGAAGCCGAGCCCGGCGAGGGCTAAGTGTGTCGCGGTCGGGGGGACCCCGGCGAGGTCAGAGACCTCGCCGGAGTCGAGAAGCACACTCTCCAGCGTGACCGGGTCGAGGAGGACAGCCTCGCCGTCCCGGTCGTACTGGAAGTATTTCCCCCACAGCAGCTGGGGAGTGGCCACTGGGTCAGGCCGCCGTTTCCTCTTCGGCGATGCCCAGCTCGGCCATGACGGCGCGGACCTTGTCCTCGGCGTCGGCCTGGAGCCGGGCGGAGGCCGCAGGGGAACCGCCGTCGGAGAGGACGATCACACCGGGGAGCGTCGGGTTCGGCGCGATGACCGTGAGACCGGCCGGCTCGGTGCTGATGACCATGACCGCGCCCTCCAGGCTGACCCAGTCGGTGCGGTCCTTCAGGGCCTCCAAGATGCGGCCCTGCTTGTCGCGGAAGGAAGCACGCTCACCCATCCACACACCCGCCTTGGACTTGGAGTCCACGACGTCCGCGTAGATGAGGTGGTTCTGCTTCTCTTTCCTGGGCTTCGGCATAGCTGATCTCCTTGGTCGAAGGGTGACTGCCCGGGACGGGCAGCTTGGATCCGCTCTGGTGCCGCCCGTCTGGTGCCGTACGGCACCAGACCGGTTTCGTGCACGGCGCCCTGGGCGCCGTTCCCCACCGGTGCCGACCGTTTGATCAGCACCGGGCGGGAAGCCTGTTCAGCCCTTCGTGCGGCTGGTCTGTGCCGAGTGGGCGATCGGCTGGAGGAGCTGGAGGGTGTCCGGATCGGCGGTCCATTCCCGACCCGAATGGTCCAGCGGGCGCATGTGCGCCACCTTCCTGACCGGCCTGCCGGTGAGTTTCGATACGTAGATCAGGACGGCGCCCACGGTTCCGCGACGTCCGCTGGCGGGGTGCGCGACGTCCTGGCCGAGGAACCGGTGCCCGGTGTCCTCCGTGACCCAGACGTCCGCCCCCGTGGTCTCGCTCATTGGGCTCCTCCGAGGCCGAGGAAGGCGTCGAACTGGGCGGAGCTCCAGGTGGAGGGATCGCCGTTCCTGCTACGGAACGCCTCGGCGGCCCGGGGCAGACCGCGGCGCTCCGACGGGGTGACGGCGTCCGTCTCCACGTACGGGGCTACGACGGCCTCGTAGTGCGTGCTGGTCGCGCCAGGGGTTCGTCGGGGAAGCCGGGGGCTGCTCACGGTCCACTCCCTTTCACCGGGGTCGTCGAAGTGACGTAAGAGTCCCCCTGGTACGGGTGTCACGGCCACGACGCGGTGGGTGTCATCTGGCGCTCGCCCGGGTGACCGAGGTGTCATGGAGGTAGCTCTGCGATGTCATCTGCTCGGATTTCATTGCGCAGCAGGGGCGTTGACGGGTAGGCACGAAGTGGAGCGAGGCGCGACGTGGCCCGTCTCCTGACCTTGAGGGAGCGACCGATGGACGATCCGGCGACGCTGCTGCGCGTGTTAGTCCAGCAGCGGCATTGGCGTTACAGGGACTTCGTCACGGCGTTCGAGCGCGCGGCCGTACAGGCAGGCGTACAGGGCCTGTCGGTGTCCGAGGCACAGTTCCGGCGGTGGACCTCGGGCCGGATCAAGACCATGCCGGGGCCGGACACGTGTCGGGTACTGGAGCGGCTCTTCGACGTGGAGGCCGCGGCACTGTTCGGGTCACCGCCCGCGCTGTCGAACTCGACATCGGTGGCTTCCACTGCGTACGACCTCGAAAGTGAAATCGCTATGACCGCACGTGACGCCGCCGATGAGGCGGGGGCTGCCGCCGCGCAGTCCGTATCCGACACGACCATCGACCAGCTCCGTGACGACGCCCTGTCCCTCGCCCGCTCGTACGGCGCCGCCAGCGCCTTCGACGTGTTCCGGCGGGCGAAGGTCCTGCGCTCGGAGGCGGAGCACCAACGTGGACTCACCAACGTGCCTGTGCAGCAGCAGGACCTACTGATCGTGGCGGGACAGGCGTGCGCGCTGCTGTCGACCGCCGCGTTCGACCTCGGCGCCCTGAACGACTCGGCACGCCTCGCCCGGTCGGCGGCCCTGTACGGGGAGATGGCGCGGTTCGATCCTCTACGGGCCTATGCCACCGGGTCCTTGGCAATCTGCGCGTACTTCACGGGCCGTCCTTCCGAAGCCGTACGGCACGCGCGGACCGCGCTGGCCTACGCCGGCCTAGGCGATACGGCCAGGCGGCGGCTGCTGTCCATCGAAGCCCGCGCCCACGGGCACCTCGGGGACCGGGAACGGGCCACCCGCGCGCTCGTCGCGTCCACGCGGCAGGACAGCGGCGAGCGGGACGCCCTGCACGATGACGTCGGCGGTGAGTTCGCCTTCAACGAGGAGCGGTTGCTGATGTCCAATGGCACCACCGCTCTGCTTGTAGGTGACGGAGCGGGGGCGGAGGTGACGGCGCGACGGGCGCTGGATCTGGTCGCGTCCCGGCCGCCGGCCCGGCAGTCGGTACCAGTACGGGGCAAGGCCGCGGCCGACCTCGCAGCGGCGCAGCTGCTCCGAGGCGACCTGGACGCGGCGGCTGCGACGCTGGAGACGGTGTGGGCGATTCCGGCGGAACAGCGTGTGGCGGGGCTGCTGGAGCGCACCGGCGGTTTGCGGCGGGCTCTGACAGCCCCCGCGTTCAGGGAGACACGGGTGGCTGTCACGCTCGGCGAACAGATCGAGGAATTCGGGCGTCTCTCGGCACCGAGGCAGCTGGGTACGGGGAGCGGGCTCCTCGCCATCGAGCCCTGAACCTGCCCCCCTGTTCCTACGGGTGGCCGAGGGCGGCGAGGATCAGGGCTTCCTTGGCTGGGTCCACTCCGTGCTCGTCCCACCGTGGGTGTTCGACCGGTTGACCGTCTGCCTGCATCCACGCCCATGTGTCGGCAATGGTGTCGGCGAGTGGACGGCAGCGGAGCCCGGCCGCTACGGCACGGGAGGCGTCGACGGACCACACTCCGGAGTGGGTGCGCCACAGCGGGAGCTCTGTCCACTGCTTCACACCGTGCGCGGTAAGTGCCGCCGCATCGGCCCACGCCGGGCTGCCAGTGCTACCGGTGACGGTCAGGCACGTGGCGATGAAGTCGGCCCAGCTGATGCCTTCGGGGTGGGCGATGTTGAACGCCTGGCCGGGGCCATCGGTGCCGGCGGCCTGATCGACGGCGAAGGCGGCGACGTCCCGCACGTCCACGGGCTGGATCATCCGGGCGGCTGGGGCGGGGACAACGATCGGGCCGCCGCGCTGGGCACGGGTGAGCCACCAGGGGAGGCGGCCGACGTACTCGCCAGGCCCCAAGATCACCCCAGGCCGCAGGAACACCACGTCGTCTCCGAAGGCGGCGCGCACCGCGGCCTCCCCGCCTGCCTTCTGGAACCCGTACTTCGTCGGGCTGCCATCGGCGCCGGTGTACCCGAACGACTCATCGGCGTCCGGCGGGCACTCCAACAGCGAGGAGTCCTCGGTGAGCGGTTCGTGGGGCCAGCCCTCATAGACGGACACTGTGGATACGTGCACCCACCGGGCGGCGGCCGGGCGCAGGATGTCGGCGGCGAGAAGCACATCACGGGGTGGGAACTCGCTGCTGGATGTGTCGATCACGGCATCCCACGGCCCGTGTGTGGCGAGCCGCTTCAGGTCGTCGGGACTCGTCCGGTCACCCCGGACCGTGTCGGCGCCCTCAACCGCACCGGATCTGCCCCGGTTGAACGTCGTGACCTCCCATCCGCGTCGAAGTGCATCGTCAACGATCGCTCGACCAAGGAACCAGGTGCCACCCATCACCAAAATCCGCATGAGGGCGACCCTGCCACGAACGGCAATGCGACACCATCCCGCCTTTGATCTCCGAGTGGCTGAGCCTGTCGATATTTCGGCTCAGCGAGGGGCTGAAGGCTCCTGCCGAGTTTGTTCGACGCGTATGCCGCAGGCCCGGCCGTAGCTTCCGGTCGGGCCTGCGGCATATGTGGGGACCCAAGGGCAGTGGTGATGGCGCGGTGTGCTGAGCGTGCTGGCCGATGGGTGGCGTTTTGATTTCCCCTTGTGTCAGTCCTCTGCGTGTTCGGCGAGGTACTCGAGGGTGTCTTCCGCAGTGACTATGGGGAGCAGGCGCTCGTACTCGGCGTAGTCCTGGTCGGTCATGATGGCGACGGCGTCGCTGACCACGGAGCCCTCGGGAAGCTTGGCGAGGTACTTCAGGACCAGGTCGACGAAGACCTGACGCTTCGCATCGACGTCGCGCAGCCAGTCGGCCTCACGTCGCAACTGCGCCAGCCCGGCGTTCTGCTCTTCCGGGGTGATGGTGTTGAGCAGGAGGTGCTCGGCGTGGGTGAACGGACGCCCGTCGCGATGGTAGGGGCGCTGGGGGTCGTCGAGGTGGCCGTGCCAGTCGACGTCGGTGAAGAGGACGACGACGTCGGGGCGGATGGAAGGCTGGGGCACGGGTGGGTTCCTTCTGTCGTGTTCGTGTGATCGGTTTGGGATGGTGAGCGGTTCGGGGCGGTGCCTGTGGGTGGTGCTCGGGGCATAGGGGTGTGCCTTGGTTGGGGCGAAGGGCTTTCACACCGGGGGTGTGGGGCGGCTGCTGAGCGGGTGACGGGCTGCTGATGGCCCAGGACAATGGGTGGTCGAGCCCATCAGCCAGATGGCGTCCCCTGCCGGATCGCCGTGATCAGCGGTGCGGTGTGCGGGGCGTCGATGGTGTCGGCATCTGCCGCGCGGGGGTCGGCTGACCATTGGCAGGTGTGGCCCGGTGGGCTTCCGCCGCCGAGGCGCCGTAGGCGGGGAGGCCCGCGGTGCGGCGTAGGCGCCAGACGAGGACATCGCTGATGGAGGTGGCGCTGGCCAGTTCCCGGCGTCGGGTGGCCTCCGTAAGGAGGGCGGCCGGGTTGTGGCCGACAGCCTGGGCTTCGGCGAGGGTGGCGGCCAGGGCGGGCCAGCCGGGCTCGGCCAGGATCTGTTCGGCCAGGTCAGGGACTGCGTGTCGCAGGACGGCCGCCTGCCGGCGCTGCAACGGCTGGGACATGTGGCGGCCTCGCTGGTGGAGTGAGGCCATGGGCTGGGCGGCTGCGGCCTGGTAGGCGGCGCGCAAGTGCTCGGCGGCCTGCCGTGCGGCTGCTGTTTGTTGGGCGTGGTGCTTCTTGGCGTGCCAGTTCGCTGCCGTGATGGCGAGGAAGAAGGCCATGTCGATGAGCATGGCGGTGGTGGCGCCGTCCTCGCCGCGGGCGAGGGCGGGTCCGCTGTGGACGAGGTCGCGGGCGGCCTGCCGCAGGTCGCGGTCGTGCCCTCGGACTGCCTTCACGTGGGAGCGGGTGGCCCGCTCGAACGCGAAGGCCGCGTCGCGGAGTTCCTCGCGGGTGTGAGCGGCGGAGGTCTTGGCCAGCGCGTCGAGGATCTCCCCGGCGGCGGCGATCTGGGCTGCTGCCGTTCCGTCGTCGTCGTGGTCGATGATCAGCAGCGCCTGCCAGGTCGCAGCGGTGGCCCTGCGCCGAGCGAATGCGGGGCCGGTCACGGGCGGCAGGGCGGGCTGCTCGGGCCTCCCGTCGTCTTCCGAGGTGGCTTCCGCCGACCCGGTCCAGCGTTCGCGGATGCGGGGCAGGGAGAGGTCGGGGGCGAGCTTGGACCCCGAGTAGTAGACCGGTTCACCGTGCTTGTTGCGGTCGTCGGGCAGGGCCACGGTGTAGCCGAGGAGGTCCCCGGACGGCGCGACGCGCCGCCGGGTGAGGAGACCGGCGCCGGCGAGGCGGTCGAAGAACTCCTCCTCGCTATGGGCGCCGGCTGCCGCGCGCCGGACGCTCTCGCGCAGTTCCTCCCTCGGGGTGCGCTCCCTGTTGTGGCGGCTGGCTTTGTGGCGTTCGGCGCTGGTGGGGCGCTGGGCTGCGGTTCCGTCGCCGGTGTTGAGGCGGCGCAGGCCGTAGTCGGCCTCGATGTGGCGGGCCTCGGCCTGGGCGCGCTTGGCTTCGTTGTGGCGGCGGGGCTTGCGGCCGTCCTCGCGGACGGTGGTGGCGATGATGTGGATATGGTCCTCCGCGTGGCGGACGGCAGCCCACCGGCAGCCAGAGCCGTCGCCCAGGTCGATGCCGGTGGCGGCAACCATGCGGCGGGCGATGTCGCCCCACTGCTCGTCGGTGAGGATCGGGTCTTCGGGTGCGGCGCGTACGGACAGGTGCCACACGTGCTCGGTAGGGCGGCGCGACTTCGGCAGGGCTTCGACGGGCTGGTCGAGGAGCCTTTGCAGGTCCTCGTAGGTGGCGGCCGGGTCCCGGCCGGGGTCGGGGACGAGGCTGTCCCAAGCGGCGACGAGGTGCGGGTCGATGTGTTCTTCGTGGGTGCCGGGGCCGTAGAGGTAGCGGATCAGGCCGATGGTGCGGCTGCCCATCTTGTGGACGCGGGGGATCATCCGGCGGGGTTCTCCGTCTCCAGGTAGCGCTGGGTGAAGTCCTCCACGCGCTCGGCGGTCCGCTGGACGGCGTCGAGGACTGCCTTGGCGTGCGGGGCGTCGGCTCCGGAGTTCAGGACGGTGGCGACCTGGTTGAGGTTTTTGCCGATCTGGCCGAGGGCCCGGCGCAGGGCGAACAGCTCGCTGACGATCTCCCGGCGGGTGGCGATCTCGGCTTCGGTGCGGTCGAGGTCGCGTGCGGCCTTCAGTGCGGCGTGGGCGAGGAAGCCGGCGACGCTCATCCGGCAGACCGAGGCCGCGTCGGTGAGGAGCTGGTATTCGTCGTCGTTCAGGCGGCAGCTGGGCTGGTGCATGCGCTTGTTCTCGGCGCGCAGACGTTCACGCTGGCGCACGTGCGACGAGCTCGACGTGGTGTGCGTGCAGCGGGTGGTGTGGCAGGTGTGCTGTCCGTCCCTGCCCGGGTGCGGTCCGCCCTCGGCCGCATCCCGAAGGACCGGCGCCCCCTGGCGCGGGTCCCCTCCCGCCACCCTGGGGGCGGGGGAGCCCAGAGCATTGCTCCCGACGGGAGCAATGCTCTGGGTACAACTTGCTGCGCTGTTGACGCTGGTGGTCATGTGCTGCTGGGCGGTGGGGAGTTCGTGGGTCGGGTCGTGCATGGATTGGTTCTCCGTGGGGTGCATGGCTGCGTGCTGCCTTGTGCTCGGCTGAATGGGGACGCGGGACGCGCCGGAAGGGCGGGGGCGGTGCCTTTGTGGGGGGTCAGACGTTGCCGGCGGGGTCTGCGGCTTCGTCGAGTGGCCCGACCTTGAAGCCGCCGTCCGCGACGGGCTGGGTCTGGCCGGTGCGCTCGGCCTGCAGTTGGTTGCGCAGGAGGCGGGCGGGTTTCTGGCCGATCCGTAGCGTGGTGCGCAGACGCTCGGCGGTCAGCTGGTCGTCGCTCCAGTCGGCGGTCAGGAGTCGGGCCTCGTGAAGGACTTCGGCGTCGGTGCGGTTGCGGTGGGCGGTCGGCTTGGCGGCGGCGGGGACCCGACCGGTCGCCCGACGCGGCGCAGATCCCGTCGACTCCGCCACGGCGGCTGACCGGGGCGGTCGGGCAGCAGCAGCGGGGGACGGTGTGTCGGGCTCGGTCGGCCTCGTCACGGGTGGTTCGGTGACCTTTATGGGGGTCGAATCGGCTGGCTGCTCTGGGTCAGGTTTGGCCTGGTCAGACCTCGACTGTGGGGCCTCCTCGCTGGCCGGCTGGTCGGCTTGCCGGTCGCCCGACTGGTCGGTGGCCGTTTCCGCGGGGTCGGCCGACTCGGGGTTGTGGTGCAGCACCTTCGCCACGAGGTCCGACCCGAAGTAGATCGACCCGACCGGGAGCGAGGTCGCCAGCAGTACGAGGGCCCAGTTCGCGTAGTCCAAGTCCGTCAGTCGGCCCCACTGGACCGACTCGGTGTGCAGGGCCGGTACGAGGCCGTGTACGTAGTTCAGCAGGAGGCTGGCGATCGTGTAGGTGGCCAGGACCCGCAGCGCGAACGTGCGGTCGGCACCGGTCAGCACGAGCGCGGCGACCAGCGCGAGGGCCATCAGCCCGTCGACCACGATCGGGTAGAGAAGAGCGGCGGTGGAGTCTGCTCCGATGGCGCGGGCCACGTCGGACAACGCGTTCCACGAGACGCGGAAGGCCATCAGGACCACGGCCACCAGGCCGATGACGAGGGCGATGCGTCCGCTGCGGTTCACGTGACGGCCCCCGGCGGGTTCGGCTGCTCGGCGGGCATCGCCGGGATCGCCAGGTTGGCGAGGACTTCGTCCTTGGTGGCCCGGTCCGGCAGGGTGCGGGGCGATACCGACACGGACGCTGCGGCTGTCGCGTATGGCTGCCAGTGGGCTCGGGGCAGGGGAGTGCAAGGTGGAGGGCTCCAGGGTGCGGAAGCGGGTCTTGCCGGTGGCAGCGAAGGGCGCTCACTCAGGGGGCGCTTACGCTTCCCCCTCTCTAAAGAGGGGGAAGCGCGTAGGCGCTTTGGGGCGGAGGCGCCGTTCGAGAGGCCGTACGCGCTTGACCTGCGGTTTCGTGAAATTCGAATGCGGTGTAGGCGCTGCGTAGGCGTGTTCTGCCCGGTTGGGCGCGTACGGGTCCGCGTACGCGCCCGGGGCGTCAGGAGACGACAGCCATGTGGCGGCTGGGGGTGGCGGTCCAGCGGGTGGCCTGGCCTCCGCCGGCCCCGCCCCCGGCGCCTGTCTCCTGGGCGGCGTGGCCGCTCCTGGCGAGGGTTTCCAGGCGGCGCCTGGCCTTGGCTACGTCCGCCTGGCTGGGGTTGGCCTCACCGGTGATCTGCTCGGCGAGCTGGCGGGCGGTCAGGCCGCCCGTGCCTGCCCGGCGGAGCAGGGTGAGCGGGTCGAGGTGGTCCTCGACGCGGGAGGTTCCGCGCTCGTGGTCGTGGGTGACCGGGAGGGGCCCGATCTCGCCGTTGATGGTCTTGAGGTGGTGTACCTGGACGATCGGGTCGCCCGCCGCACCCGCGACGAAGAGGACGCTGCCCGCACCGGCGGTGAACCAGGCCGAGCCGTAGACCTGGTCCAGGACGGGGCGCTGGCTGCGGGAGGCGTCCTGTCCCTGCTTGCGCTGATGGTGCAGCTCCATCAGCTGGACGCCGTCGCGCAGGAGCTGCTGGCGGGCGTTGTTGTAGGCGAGTCCGGCCTCGTCATCGGTGAGCTTGCCGACGACGTCCTTGAGGCTGTCGATCACCACGGTGTCGGCGCCGTGCTCGGCCGCGAGCTCGGCGAGCAGGTGCGGCTCGGCGATCAGGGACGCGGGCAGCGGCCCGGACCAGAACACCAGGCGCTGCCGGAGGATCTTTTCGTCGACCGGCCGGATGATCCGGGAGAAGGCGCGGGCCAGCTGGCTGGGCCGGTCGGCGGCGATGTAGAGGACCTTCTCGCCTTCCTGCACGGGCATGTCCAGGACCTGGGTGATCAGGCCGATGCGGGCCAGGACCACCTGCTGGGCGATGGTGGACTTGCCGACCCCGGGAGGGCCGACCAGCATCAGGCTCTCCCCGGTTGCCCAGGCGGCTTTCCCCGGCTGGCCCCAGACCGGCTCGCTGTCGGTCGCGGTCTCGGTGACGAAGGCCCAGCCATCGACCGCGTAGCGCTGCAGGCGCCCACCGGAGCTGCGGCGGGCACGGTCGGCGACCTCCTTCAGGGAGGTGTTGAGCAGGGTCCTGACCTCTGCGGGGTCGGCGCCCTCGGCGGTGGCGCCTTGCAGGACGCGTACCGCCATCGCCTGCATGGCGCGCAGATCGGCCTGCTGGCGGACGATCTCGGCGTAGTACGCGGCGCCGGATCCGACCGCTGCGGCGGAGGCGAGGGTGTGGAGGTAGCTGGTGCCGCCGACGCGGTTGAGGTCCCCGCTCCGCTGGAGCTCGTGGCCGAGTGCGATGGGGTCGGTGGGCGCCTGCCGCTTGTGCAGCTCCAGCAGGGCGTGCCAGACGGTGGTGTGCGCCGGGCGGTAGAAGTCGCCGGGTTCGAGAATGCGGCGAATCTGGTCGATGACGTCGCGCTGGAAGATGCACGCGCCGAGCACGGCCATCTCGGCCGCCTCGTTGCGGGGCATATTTGCCGCCCCGGGGGCCATGGGCGCCGGAATGGACGGGCGGTCGAAGTGTGCGGTGAGGGGTGTGTCGCTGGGGCCGATGGCCGTAATGTGGGACATGGATTCCCTCCCCGGAGTGCATACGGCCCTGGCAGGCCGCACCCCGGTGATCGTCTGGATGATGGGTGGTCTTGGGATCCGTTCGTGGCCTCCGGTGCGCTAACACCGGGGGCCGCACCCATTTCCGGGCACGGCCGGGCCATGCCCGGGACCAGAAGCATCATCTGCATCGAGCGCACAGTCAAGACCTGACTTTGAATCTCCACAGCACAAAAAATGTGCGCTGGATGCACCATGAGGGCTTGAAGCTGTGCCGCAGGCCAAGTTAACGTGGTGGTATGACGCAGAACGACTGGCAGGGGCGCCTCACGCAGCACGTGGCCGACGCGGTGCGCCACTATCGGAAGGAACGGGGGCTGAGCGCTCAGGCCCTCGCGGACGCCTGCGCCAAACTCGGGTACCCGGTCCCGCGGACCTCGATCGCCAACCTGGAGAACGGCCGCCGGTCCGGGGTGGAGATCGCGGAACTGCTGGTTCTCGCCAAGGCTCTGGAGGTCCCGCCGATCACGCTCATGCTTCCCGTTGGCATGGCCGGCTCGGTCGAGGTCGTACCAGGGGAGGAGCTCCCGATCTGGGACGCCATCGCCTGGGTCAGCGGCGAGACCCTTCTGGGCAGCGAGCCGAATCCCGGTACGGCCAGCGAGATCATCTACGAGCTGCGCATCCACGCGCAGGCCGTCAACCAGGTGCAGAAGGCGATTTCCTTTACCGAGGAGACTGAGCGCCACGGCCTGTTCCACGGGCAGCGCCTCAACGGCAAGAGCATTCTGGAGGGCCTTCAGGGCTACACCCGCGAGACTGCACGCGAGCTCCGCGAGTACCGCGGCAAGCTCCGTGCACGGGGCATCGAGCCCCCGGCCCTCCCCGAGGACCTCGCGTTCCTCGACGACCCCGAATAACCCCCACCATCCCAGCTCGCCGACGGTGTTAGCGCACCAGGAGCCGGGACCGCAGCCACACGCTGCATGACCACCCATCACACGATCCCGCCGGAATGCCAGATCCGGCGAGGAGGAGTCCACCATGCACCGAAGCGATCTTCCGCTTGCCCAGATAGCGCATCTCCTCGACGTCCCCGAGGACGCCCTGCGCACCCTCATGGCCGAGCAGCGCCCCGTCGGCGACACGACCCTCGTCGCCCTAACCGTCGCCGAGGCCGCCCGCCGGATCGGCATGGGCCGCACGAAGCTGTACGAGTACGTCGCCTCGGGCGAGATCGTCTCCGTCAAGATCGGCAGCTTGCGCCGCATCCCAGCAGAGGCGGTGAACGACTTCCTGGCCCGCCGCCTGTCGGCGAGCGACTTCGGGGCCGCCGCGTGACGCGAGCCTCCGCACCGAAGTCCCGCCAGCCCAACGGCGCCTCGTCGATCTTCCAGGGCAAGGACGGCCGATGGCACGGCTACGTCACCGTCGGCACCAAGGACAACGGCAATCTCGACCGGCGCCACGTCAGCCGCAAGACTCGCCCCGAGGTCACCAAGCTCGTACGCGAGCTGGAACAGCAGCGTGACAAGGGCGCCGTCCGCAAGGTCGGTCAGAGCTGGACGCTGGAGACGTGGCTGACGCACTGGGTGGAGAACATCGCCGCCGCGCACGTCTCGGAGAACACCATCGACGGCTACCGCGTCGCGGTGAACCACCACCTCATACCCGGCCTCGGTGCCCACCGTCTGGCGAAGCTCGAGCCCGAGCACCTGGAGCGCTTTTACAAGAAGATGCAGGACTCCGGCAGCGCCGCCGGCACCGCCCACCAGGTCCACCGCACCGTCCGCACCGCTCTCAACGAAGCGGTCCGCCGCGCCCACCTCACCGTCAACCCGGCCACGATCGCCAAGGCCCCGCGGCTGGAAGAGGAGGAGGTCGAGCCCTACACCGTCGAGGAGGTCCAGCACCTGCTCGCCGAGGCCGCCAAGCACCGCAACACCGCACGCTGGGTCATCGCCCTGGCGCTGGGCCTTCGCCAGGGCGAGGTCCTGGGCATGCAGTGGACTGACGTCGACTTCGAGCTCGGCGTGATCCGCGTTCGCCGTGGCCGGCTGCGGCCCCGGTATAGGCACGGCTGCGGCGACCGCTGCGGGCGTAAGCCCGGCTTCTGCCCGCAGAAGATCAACACCCGCCGGGAGACGAAGAACGCGAAGTCCCGCGCCGGCCAGCGGCCCATCGGCGCCCCCGACGAGCTGCTCCAGCTTCTGCGCCAGCACAAGGAGGAACAGGCTCGTGAGCGTGCCCTCGCCCGAGACCTGTGGACCGAGAAGGGGTACGTCTTCACGTCGCCCACCGGCGAGCCCCTGAACCCGAACACCGACTACCACAAGTGGAAGGAGCTGCTGAAAGCCGCAGGCGTTCGCGACGCTCGCCTCCACGACGCCCGCCACACCGCGGCGACCGTCCTGCTCATCCTCGGCGTTCCGGACGCGGTCGTCGACGCCATCATGGGCTGGGAACCCGGCAAGTCCGCCCGGATGCGCCGCCGCTACCAACACCTCACCAGCCGCGTCCTGAAGGACACCGCAGACAAGATCGGCGGCCTCCTGTGGGGTACCGAGCAAGGGGCAGAAGAAGGTGTTGCCGGCGCAGGTCGGAGCCCTGTCCCCACCGAGCTGATGATCCACGTAGCCCGCCTCGGCGAGCGCCGGATTCCCTTCCTCCACCGCGAGCACGCCGACGAGGTCGTCGCACGGTGGAGCGAGGACTGGCCTGATCACGCCGCCGAGGTGGAAGTGTGGGACCGCTGGCGCTGGGAGCACCAGGGCCCCGGCGGCGCGAGCGTCCTTCGCGATCAGATGCCGGAGCGCTCCGTGGTCTTCCACGGCCGAGCCCTGTTCCTCCCCGGTGGGGAACGCGTGCTGACCGCGCTTCCCGAACTGTGGTCGGTGCCGGCCTGGGACTTCGAGACCGACGTCTACACCGACCGCGCCTCGGCCTGGCGTACGGCGCGACGCCCCGGTTCGGGCCAGGAGGTCGAGGCACAGGTGCGAGGCACGGACAAGGCGGCCGTGGAGGCGGCCCTTGTAGAGGCGTGTGCTCAGGCCGCGGACCGAGCCCGAAACCCGGGAAGATACGGCGACACCGACGAGTGGTAGTTGGTGCGTATGGAGAGGGCCCCGACCTGTCTGGTCGGGGCCCTCTGCGTTCTCGTTCGACCGTGCGCCGGACTGCGCCGGAAAACGGCGCCGAAGTCCGCCGGATATGTTTTACTGAGAGTGCAGCGGACGAAGGAGGTGAGGCTGCATGACGGAGTCTCAACTGCCGGACTGGACCGATCAGAAGATGGCGACCAAGGTGCGCACCGCCTTGTGGCTCGCTACCGAGGTGGGGGAGGGGAACGTCTACACCAAGGAGCAACTGCGGGCGGCATTCCCCGACGTTACGCAGATTGACCGCCGGGTTCGAGAGCTGCGCGACTACGGCTGGGTCATCGCGACCAACCGTGATGACCCGCGCCTCACCTCTCACGAGGCCCGTTTCGTCCAGGCTGGAGATCCCGTATGGGAGCCGGGTGCCCGCGCTCGCACCTTGCGTGAACGCCGTGAGTTGGCCCCTCTCCGTTCGGCATCGGTCGAACGGGTCCAGGAGCTCCGGCTCGCGGACGTAGTCAGGGTCCATCGTCCCCAGGACCCGGAGGCGGTCTGGGAGCGGCTGAAGGATCTTTCCCAAAACGAGAGGTCGCTCATCCTCGCCTGGATCGCCATGGGCCGCCGACCCAGCTCCCCCACCGAACTCGCCTGGCGAGCCTTCCGCAGCCTGTCCGAGCGGCAACGCCTTGAAATGGCGGCGAGGCTCGGCGAGCTCGTGAGCTCCGAGCTGTACGAGGAGTTGCCGGCGGCTGAGGAGCGCGGCGACGACAGCTAGCCCACATGCTTCCGCCGGATCCCGTGTCACCTTCCACAGATCTCCGGGGTCCGGCGGATGGTCCAACCCATCTGATGAGGAGAAGAACCATGTCCAGTATGCGTGTCCCCCTGGTCGGAAGCGAGCGGCCGCCCAGGTTCGAGATGTTCGTGGCCGCGGTCGCGGTCGGCTACGCGGCGGGCTACACCGCCGGCATCGGCAACGAGGCGCAGCAGGTGCTCGGCTTCGTGACGGTCACGGCCATCGGGTGGCTCTGGGACCGGTGGCGCCGCTGATCACCTTGGGCGGTCAGTGATCGTCCAGCCCATTCTCGATTGCCGGTCCTCCAGAACTTGGGGGCCGGCTTTCGGAGTTCAGGCCCTCGCGCGCCCTGTTGCCTGTCGGTGGCCGTTCCTATCGTGGAGGGATGGCCAATGGCGTGTGGCATACCGAATACGGCATTGAGATCAACCTGACGCAGCCAGACTTGGGGGTCCGCGGCTACCCCGGTCTACTCGAAGAGATCATGACCAGCGTCTCGGAGCGGAACCCGCAGATGCTGGAGTGCCTCGCGCACCACCGAGGCAAGCCGTGCGCGTCCGAGGCGGGCGGGAAGTCCCCGTGGATGTTCATTCGGCGGGCTCGCGTCGGTGGCCGCTCACCGCTGGTTGCCGCTCACCTGCCGATCACGCACAAGCCGACGCCGGCGGAGAGCGATCAGCACAAGGCCACCAAGGAGCGGATCGTCGAGACCGCCGAGGGGTACGGGCTGGCCGCAGACGCCGAGGTGGGTATGCCCAACCGGCGTGGCGTTACCGATGCTGTGGTTACTGGGCCTTCCGGCATCCAGATCGGCTGGGAGATCCAGTACTCCCCGCTCAGCCCCAGCAGCGTCCACCGGCGGTCGGTCAACGCCATGGAGCACGACATCACACCGCTGTGGGTTGCCAAGGACGACACGGCGGCCCTGATTGACCGAGCACCCTGGGCCCGGGTCGACGACATGTCCTGGCGGGAGATCGCCGACGGCAGCGAGATGGTCATCCGCGGCGGGTATCGGCACCTACAGGTCTGGCGCTGTCTGTCGAGCAGCGCGCTCCACTGTCCCGACAACGGCGGTACGGGCCATTGCGGCGCGATCCACGCCGAGTGGTTTCTCCCAGCGCTCTGCGACCCGCCCAAGCCGCCCGTTCGGATCGAGGACCTGATCCTGACCAGCGCCACCGGCGACAGCGTGCCGGTCTTCGTGCCGAGCCGTGGTGGCGGTCGTGCCGGCCGCCACATGTGGGTTCCCCGTACCGAGTGTCGGACCTGGCGGGAGCTGACCGGTCAGTGGAACCCCCTGCCCAAGGTGCAGGAGCAGACTGACGACGAGATCACCTTCTCCGAGCAGGAGATCGATCGCTCTTGCCGGGCCGGCGAGGAAGGATGGTTTCGGAGCGACCCCAGGCCGGTCAGGGATCTTGGGCAGCCCACGGGCGGCTTCACCCTCGCCCGCATGCCGGCCCAGCGGAAGCGGCGTGCGACGTGGATCACACAAGTCGAGCGGTCCGCCGCAGCAGCCACCCTGGGATGTCCACCGTGGGAGGTCGGGCCGTGCATCGGCTGCGGGCAGCTGATGCGCCGGTACGGGCCCAACGCGGCGATGGCCTGTGACGCCTGCCGGGCCTCGGCCATCCCAAGGCAGCGAGGGGCGTAGATCGGGAACTGCAACCAAAACTGCAACCACGGAACGACGAAGGACCCGGCCGCTATGCGGTCGGGTCCTTCGTTTGCCCTGGTGGGCGGGTGCGGAGGATACGAGATTCGAACTCGTGAGGGGTTGCCCCCAACACGCTTTCCAAGCGTGCGCCCTAGGCCACTAGGCGAATCCTCCGCCGCAAACAATACAAGACGTTGAGGGGTGCTCGCGAACGTGATCGTCGGCGGGGGACCTGGCGGGGGTCCGGCTCGATTCCGGGGCCGTTCATCCGCTAGGGTGGGGCCAGCCCCTCACGTGGCGCTATCTCACCCAACTCCCCCAGGGCCGGAAGGCAGCAAGGGTAAGTGGGCTCTGGCGGGTGCGTGGGGGGCGCTTTGCGTTCCGGGGCCCTGGGGGCGTCGGCGGGCGGCTGTTGTCGGTGGGCCCGGATAACCTCGTATACGTGTCGTCCCTTGCGCTGTACCGCCGCTATCGCCCCGAGTCGTTCGCCGAGGTCATCGGGCAGGAGCATGTCACTGCACCTCTGATGCAGGCCCTGCGGAACAACCGGGTCAATCACGCGTACCTGTTCAGCGGGCCGCGCGGGTGCGGCAAGACCACCAGTGCGCGCATCCTCGCCCGGTGCCTGAACTGTGAGCAGGGTCCCACTCCGACCCCCTGCGGGGAGTGCCAGTCCTGCCGCGACCTCGCCCGGAACGGGCCGGGGTCCATCGACGTCATCGAGATCGACGCCGCTTCGCACGGTGGTGTGGACGACGCCCGTGACCTGCGGGAGAAGGCTTTCTTCGGGCCGGCCTCCAGTCGCTACAAGATCTACATCATCGACGAGGCGCACATGGTCACCTCGGCGGGCTTCAACGCCCTGCTGAAGGTGGTCGAGGAGCCGCCGGAGCACCTCAAGTTCATCTTCGCCACCACCGAGCCGGAGAAGGTGATCGGCACCATCCGGTCCCGGACCCACCACTACCCCTTCCGCCTCGTGCCGCCCGGCACCCTGCGGGACTACCTGGGCGAGGTCTGCGGGCGCGAGGGCGCCACCGTCGAGGACGGCGTGCTGCCGCTCGTCGTGCGCGCCGGTGCCGGGTCCGTGCGTGACTCGATGTCCGTCATGGACCAGCTGCTCGCCGGCGCCGCCGACGAGGGTGTGACGTATGCCATGGCGACGTCCTTGCTCGGCTACACCGAGGGGTCCCTGCTCGACTCCGTCATCGACGCCTTCGCCGCCGGGGACGGGGCGGCCGCCTTCGAGGTCGTGGACCGGGTGGTGGAAGGCGGGAACGATCCCCGCCGGTTCGTCGCCGACCTGCTGGAGCGGCTGCGTGACCTGGTCATCCTCGCCGCCGTGCCCGATGCCGGGGAGAAGGGGCTGATCGACGCCCCCGCCGATGTCGTGGAGCGGATGCAGGCGCAGGCCTCGGTGTTCGGGGCGGCCGAGCTGTCCCGGGCCGCCGATCTGGTCAACACCGGGCTCACCGAGATGCGCGGGGCGACCTCGCCGCGGCTCCAGCTGGAGCTGATCTGCGCCCGCGTGCTGCTGCCCGCCGCCTTCGACGACGAGCGGTCCTTCCAGGCCAGGCTCGACCGGCTGGAGCGGGGCGGGGCCGCCGCCTTCGCGGCAGCCGCCGCGGCCGGCGGCCCCGCCGCCCCGCCCGTCATGGGCTACGTGCCCGGGCCCGAGGCGCATCCCATGGCGCCCGCCGGGCCGGGTGGGGGCGTCGCCGCCGCGCGGGCCGCCGTACGGGCTCCCGAGCCCGAGCCGGCGGTTCAGGCCCCGCCCGTGGCCCCGCCCGCCCCGCCGGTCGCACCTGCAGCCGCGCCTGTCGCAGCCGCACCCGTCGCCCCGGTGGCCCCGCCCGTGGCCGCTCCCGCCCCGGCCCCCGCCGCCCCGGCCCCCGCGCCCGGGGCATGGCCCGGGGCCGCGCAGCCCGGCGGCGGTGCCCCCGGCGGCGGTGCCCCCGGCGCCTGGCCGGGAGCCGCCACCCCCGCCACGCCCGCCGCCCCGGCGGCCCCCGCGCCCGCCTCCGCCCCGGCGGCCGGTGCCTGGCCGAGCGCGGCCGCGCCCGGTCAGGGAGCCCCCGCGGCCCCCGCGCCCGCCCAGGCCCCGAGCCCCGCCCAGACCCCGGCGGCCGCCCCTGCGCCCTCTCCCGGCATGGCCGCCGGCGCCGGGCAGGTCCAGGCGATGTGGCCGGGCGTCCTGGAGGCCGTCAAGAACCGCCGCCGCTTCACCTGGATCCTGCTCAGCCAGAACGCCCAGGTCACCGGCTTCGACGGCACCACCCTCCAGCTCGGCTTCCCCAATGCCGGAGCCCGCGACAACTTCGCGAGCAGCGGCAGCGAGGACGTGCTGAAGGCGGTCCTGGCCGAGCAGTTCCAGGTGAACTGGAAGATCGACGCCGTGGTGGGCGGCGGATCCCCGGCTCCGCTCCAGACCTCCTCGTACGCCGCCCCGCCCGCGCCCGCCCCGGCCTACAGCCCGCCGCCGCAGGCACCGGCGCAGGCCTCCCCCGCCCAGCAGCAGCCGCACCAGCCGCCCCACGCGTCCCCCCAGCAACAGGGCTCCGCCCCGCAGCCCCCCGTACGGCAGGCACCGCCGCCGGTGGCCCCCGAGGACGACGTTCCCGAGGAGGACGATCCCGACCTCGTCGAGAGCGCGCTGACCGGACACGACCTGATCGTGCGCGAGCTCGGAGCGACCGTTGTGGAGGAATACACGAATGAGTAGCGCCTGCTAGTTGGGTGGCCGCACGAAACCGGCCGCGCCGGCCGGGCTAGGCTGAGCGGCGTGAAGGTCCTCGTCATCGGCGGCGGCGCCCGCGAACATGCCCTGTGCCGCTCTCTGTCCCTCGACCCCGACGTCTCCGCGCTGTACTGCGCTCCCGGCAACGCCGGCATCGCCGAGGTGGCCGAGCTCCGCCCGGTCGACGCCCTCGACGGCGCCGCCGTCGCCGCTCTCGCCACCGAACTCGGCGCCGGCCTGGTCGTCGTCGGCCCGGAGGCCCCGCTGGTCGCCGGGGTCGCCGACGCCGTGCGCGCCGCCGGCATCCCCGTCTTCGGCCCGTCCGCCGAGGCGGCGCGGCTCGAGGGCTCCAAGGCCTTCGCCAAGGACGTGATGGCCGCGGCCGGGGTCCCGACCGCGCGCAGCTACGTCTGCACCACCCCGGAAGAGGTGGACGAGGCCCTCGACGCCTTCGGCGCCCCGTACGTCGTCAAGGACGACGGCCTCGCGGCCGGCAAGGGCGTCGTGGTCACCGAGGACCTGGCGGCCGCCCGGGCGCACGCCCTGGCCTGCGACCGCGTGGTCATCGAGGAGTACCTCGACGGTCCCGAGGTCTCCCTCTTCGCGATCACCGACGGCGTCACCGTGCTGCCGCTCCAGCCCGCGCAGGACTTCAAGCGGGCCCTGGACGGCGACGAGGGCCCCAACACCGGCGGCATGGGCGCGTACTCCCCGCTGCCCTGGGCCGACCCGAAGCTGGTCGACGAGGTCATGGAGCTGGTCCTCCAGCCGACCGTCGACGAGCTCCGCCGCCGCGGCACCCCCTTCTCCGGCCTGCTCTACGCCGGTCTCGCGATCACCAGCCGCGGTACCCGGGTCATCGAGTTCAACGCCCGCTTCGGCGACCCGGAGACCCAGGTGGTCCTGGCCCGGCTGCGCACCCCGCTCGCGAGCGTGCTGCTGAACGCCGCCAACGGGACCCTGGACACCGAGCCCCCGCTGCGCTGGCGCGAGGACGCGGCCGTCACGGTGGTCATCGCCTCCCACAACTACCCGGAGACCCCGCGCACCGGGGACCCGATCGAAGGCCTGGCCGAGGTGGCCGCCGAGGACGGCCCCGACGCGTACGTGCTGCACGCCGGGACCCGGCGCGAGGGCGACGCGGTCGTCAGCGCGGGCGGCCGCGTGCTGTCGGTGACGGCGACCGGTTCCGATCTGGCGGCGGCCCGGGACAAGGCGTATAAGGCGGTCGCGCGCATCCGGCTGGACGGCTCCCAGCACCGTACGGACATCGCGGCCAAGGCGGCCCAGGCGGCCGGACGCCGCTGAGCTGCGGCTCCACGAACCCCGCGGGCCCGGTGTGCACGAAGGTGCGCCCGGGCCCGCGTGCGCGTGCGCGTACGACTGCATCCGGCCGCGTTCGAACGCACCCACCTTTACCCAAAGCCATTCCATCGGGTGATCGTCACCCCGTCTGCCTGACGACCGGGCAGGCCCCAACTAGGGTGCGGCGCAAGCATTCCGGCACTTGGCCCACCGGCATTGCGATGTCGGTGGCGGGTGTCACAGTGGGGGAGTGAGCAATGCCGCCGCAGGGCAGAGGGGGTGAGGTCCGGCCGTGTCCGGAACCGGTTCGATCGTCGAAGCGGGCGTGCCGTCCGCACGTTCCCGCGCCTTGGCCGTGCTGCGTGTGCGCAGCAGGGCCCTGGCCGCCGCGATGCTGCCCGCCGCCCTCGCGGTGGTGCTCGTCGCCGCCAGGATGACCGGCCGGCTGGCCGGGGATCCCTGGCCTGCCGTGACCCTGGCCGTGTGCGCGGTCGCCGCGCTCGTGCTGCTGGTCGGCGGAGTCTTCGCCGCGGTGGTGCTGCGGGCCGGCCCCGCCGTGACGCCGACGGTGGCCCTGTCGGAGGCCGCGGCCCCCGACCTCTACCGGCTGGTGCGGGACCTGGCCGACCGGATGGACGTCCCGTCGCCCTCCGCCATAGCGCTGACGCCCGACTGCGACAGCTGGCTTGAGGACCGCACGCATGCGGCCCACCGCCGCGGCGGCGCGCGCACATCTGCCGGCACAGCCGGACCCGCGGGCCCGGAGTCCGAACCGGGCGCGGCTCCCGTGCTCGTGATCGGCTCGCCCTTCCTGTGGTGGATGCGGGTCGCGGAGCTACGGGCCGTCCTCGCCCCGGTCGTCGCCGGTACGGGTCCTTCCGCGCACCCGGACATAGCCGATGCCCGCGGTTTCGTACGCGGTCTGGACGCCGCCGTGGACGTGGGCGGCCGGCGCGGCCTCGGCTGGATCGCCCCGCCCGCGCGGTTCCTGCTGCGGCTGTGCCGGGTCGACGCCACCGAGATGGAGCGCGGGGTGGCCGCGGCCGCCTCGGACCGTGCACAGGGTGTGGACTACGGGCTGCGCATCGTCGCCCAGGAGCAGGTCGGCCTCGCGTACGCGGGCTGGGACCGGCTGCTGACCCGGGTCGCCCTGCCCGCGTGGCGGATGGGCCGCTGGCCGGCGCACCTGGACGCGGGAGTGGTCTCCGCGCTGACGGAACTTTCCCGGCGGGACCGGCTGGCCGACGGGTTCACCTCGCGGCTGGGCGAGCGCCCGGCCTGCGATCTGCTGGAGCAGCCCGGGGCGATCGACGAGGCGGCTTCGCTGCTGGCCGCGCGGCTGTTCCACGGCGGTCCGGCCGAGCCCGGCCCGGACTGGTCGCCGGTGGAGTGGGCGGCGTATCCGGAAGAGGTCGTGGACCGCAAGTGGCGTACGGAGGCGGCCCGTCTGCACGCGGCGCTGGACGCCGTGGCCGCCGCTCCCGCAGCCCTGTCCCCGCCCGGGGACGGCTTCGCCGGGCCCACGCTGGAGCGGGTGCTCGGGCACCTCTCGGACCCCGCCGGCGACGGCGTGGCCGGGGAGGCGCTGGCCGGCCGGCTCAGCGGGGACCTCGCCCGCGAGGAGCGGGCCGCGGGTCCGGGCGCCGGGGCGGGCAAGGCGCGCGGTGCGGACACCGTGCCGCTGTTCCCCTTGCAGCCGCCGCGCAGCGCGCGGGACCTGCTGGCCGACCACGTGACGGCGATGGTGTGCTGCGCGGCCGTGGACTCGGCCGGTGCCGCGCCGGGGCTGGACTGGCTGGACGGGCCGGTCCTGCTGATCGGCGGGGAGCGCCGGTCGGATCTGGCGCCGCGCGTGCTGTGCCTGGTCGAGGACGGGGATCCGGAGCCCCTGAGGCAGTGGCTCTCGGAGATCGGCGTCCGCCCGGAGAAGCCGGTCCGGCTGGTCTGACCGGGCGGCCCGGGCGGCCCCGACGGCCCGGCCCGTGCGGCCGGACCCGCGGCCCTCACGGCCCGGACCTGCGGCTCCGACCGTTCGGGCGGCCGCCCGCCCGCGCCGGTTCCCCGGGTCGGCCCGCGCCCGGCCGGGCTACGGCTCGCACGAATAAGCGGATCCGAATGTTCCGGTCACGTCAATTCGCGACGAACGGTGACGGAGTGCGTGCGTTATGTGATGTGCTGGGACCGGCCGCGGCTGGATGTCCTGAACCGGGGTGTCCTGAAAGCGTCGTTCGGGGGAGCGAGGGAGGGGAGCGGTATGGGTGCGGACCAGATCCGGCGTTGGGAGTCAGGTGCGCTCGCGCATGCGGTGACCGACCCCTTCGGGCAGGGCCCCCTGCCCTGGTTCCGGGGCAGTGAGTTCTACTTCGGCGACACCGGCCAGGTCGTGCCCTGGTACGTGGATCCGGCGGCGGCCGGCGCCGGCCAGGCCCCGCGCGCCCGCGGCAACGGCGGACCCCGCAGCGCCGACGACGTGCACCGCCAGATCAAGGGCTTCGCCTCCACCGGAGCCGTCACCCCCGGCGAGGCCATCGACTTCCACATCACCGTCGACCCGCCCCAGCAGTTCTCCGTCGACGTCTACCGGATCGGCCACTACGGCGGCGACGGGGCATCCAAGATCACCACCAGCCCCCGCCTCTCCGGCATCGTCCAGCCCGCCCCGCTGGCCGCCGACCGCACCGTCTCCTGCCACCACTGGTGGCTGTCCTGGCGCCTCCAGGTCCCCTCCTACTGGAGCGTGGGCGCGTACGTCGCCGTGCTGACCACCGCCGACGGCTACCGCTCCCACATCCCCTTCACCGTCCGCGACGACCACCCCGCGGACCTCCTGCTCCTGCTCCCCGACATCACCTGGCAGGCGTACAACCTCTACCCGGAGGACGGCCGCACCGGCGCCAGCCTCTACCACGCCTGGGACGAGGAGGGCCGGCTGCTCGGCGAGGAGGACGCGGCCATCACCGTCTCCTTCGACCGCCCCTACGCCGGCGCGGGCCTGCCCCTGCACGTCGGCCACGCCTACGACTTCATCCGCTGGGCCGAGCGCTACGGCTACGACCTCGCCTACGCCGACACCCGCGACCTGCACGCGGGCCGCGTGGACCCGACCCGCTACCGCGGCCTGATCTTCCCCGGCCACGACGAGTACTGGTCGGGGCCGATGCGCCGCACCGCCGAGCGCGCCCGCGACCACGGCACCTCGCTCGTCTTCCTCTCCGCCAACACCATGTACTGGCAGGTCGAGCTCGCCCCGTCCCCCTCCGGGGTCGAGGACCGGCTCCTCACCTGCCGAAAACGCCGCGGCCCCGGCCGCCCCAGCCTGTGGCGCGAAGTCGACCGCCCGGAGCAGCAGCTGCTCGGCATCCAGTACGCGGGACGGGTCCCCGAACCCGCACCCCTGATCGTGCGCAATGCCACGCACTGGCTCTGGGACTCCACCGGCGCCACCGAGAACGACGAACTCCCCGGCCTGGTCGCCGGTGAGGCCGACCGGTACTTCCCGCGCACCCAGCTCCCCGAGCACCAGGACCGGATCCTGCTCGCCCACTCCCCCTACCTCGACACCGAGGGCCACCGCCGCCACCAGGAGACCTCGCTCTACCGGGCCCCCAGCGGCGCCCTGGTCTTCGCCTCCGGCACCTTCGCCTGGTCCCCCGCCCTCGACCGCCCCGGCCACGTCGACGAGCGCGTGCAGCGGGCCACCGCCAACCTCCTCGACCGGATCTGCAAGCGCGACTGAGCCCCGCGCCCGCATGACACCCCGTGGGCGGGGCACGGGCCGCCGTACGGGAGAATGGGTTTGCGCTCGTACAGACCCACAGGGAGACCCCGTGTCCGGATTCGTCGAAAAGCCCGAGCCGGTTGAGGTTCCCGGCCTCGTCCACCTCCACACCGGCAAGGTCCGCGACCTCTACCGCGACGAGAAAGACCGCCTCGTCATGGTCGCCAGCGACCGCATGTCCGCCTTCGACTGGGTGCTGCCCACCGAGATCCCGGACAAGGGCCGCGTCCTCACCCAGCTCTCCCTGTGGTGGTTCGACCAGCTCGCGGACCTCGTCCCGAACCACGTCATCTCCACCGAGCTGCCCGCAGGCGCCCCCGCCGACTGGGCCGGCCGCACGCTGATCTGCCGCAACCTCGACATGGTCGCCGTCGAGTGCGTGGCCCGCGGCTACCTCACGGGCTCGGGCCTCGCCGAGTACAAGCAGACCCGTACCGTCTGCGGACTGGCCCTGCCCGAGGGGCTCGTGGACGGCTCCGAGCTGCCCGCCCCGATCTTCACCCCGGCAGCCAAGGCCGCAGTCGGCGAGCACGACGAGAACGTCTCCTACGAGGAGGTCGCCCGCACCGCCGGCGCCGAGACCGCCGCGCTGCTGCGCCAGACCACCCTCGCCGTGTACGGCCGCGCCCGGGACATCGCGCGCGAGCGCGGGATCATCCTGGCGGACACCAAGTTCGAGTTCGGCTTCGACCCGAAGGACGGCACGCTGGTCGCCGCCGACGAGGTGCTGACCCCGGACTCCTCCCGCTTCTGGCCGGCCGACCTGTGGGAGCCGGGCCACGCGCAGCCCTCCTTCGACAAGCAGTACGTCCGCGACTGGCTGTCCTCCCCGGCCTCCGGCTGGGACCCGAAGGGGGAACTGCCGCCGCCCGCCCTGCCGCAGGAGGTCGTCGAGCAGACCAGCGCCAAGTACATCGAGGCCTACGAGCGGCTCACCGGCCTGACCTGGCAGAGCCGGGCCTGAGACACGAAGAAGCCCCCGGTCCGAGGACCGGGGGCTTCTTCGTTCTGAGCGGACAACGCGACTCGAACGCGCGACATCCACCTTGGCAAGGTGGTGCTCTACCAACTGAGCTATGTCCGCACTGCGCCGTAACGCGAGACCTACTATACCCAACCCCGCTCGCGTGCGAGACGCACTGCCGTGTGCCGGTTCTCGGCCCCGAGCTTCGACGCCGCCGAGGACAGGTAGTTCCGTACGGTCCCCTGCGACAGCGAGGCGCGCTCCGCGATCTCCGCGACCGGCGCCCCGTCGGCCGCGAGTTCCAGCACCTCCGCCTCGCGCGCGGTCAGCGGCGAGTCCCCCGCGCTGATCGCGTCGGCCGCCAACTCCGGGTCCACATAACGCCCTCCGGCGTGCACGGTCCGGATCAGCTCGGCCAGCCGCTGCGCCGAAACCGTCTTCGGCGCGAAGGCCCGCACCCCCGCGGCCAGGGCCCGCTTGAGGTGCCCCGGGCGGCCGTGGCTCGTCACGATCATGGTCTTGCAGGCGGGGAGTTCGGCCCGCAGCGCTGTGGCCACACTCACACCGTCGGCCCCCGGCATCTGCAGGTCCAGCACCACCACGTCCGGCCGGTGCGCCCGCGCCATCGCGAGCGCCTCGGGCCCCGAGGCCGCCTCGGCGATCACCAGCAGGTCGTCCTCCAGTCCCAGCAGCGCGGCCAGGGCTCCGCGGATGAGGTGTTCGTCGTCGGCGAGCAGTACGCGTACGGGGCTCACGCCCGCACCTCCAGTCGTTGCGCTTGTCGGCCCGGGATCTCGGCACGCAGCCGGAACCGGCCGCCGTCCACCGGCCCCGCCTGCAAGGTCCCGTCCAGTGCCGCGAGCCGCTCGCGCAGCCCGGCCAGCCCCGAACCCGGCGGCCCCGAGGGCGTCTCGGGCGCCCCGTCGTTCTCCACCACCAGCGTCACGTCGCCCGCCTCCGGCGCCGTCAGCCGGATCACGCAGTTCTGCGCGTCCCCGTGCCGCAGCACGTTCGTCGTCGCCTCGCGCACCACCCAGCCGAGCGCGGACTGGACCTCGGACGGCAGCTCCCGCGCGCCCTGGAGGTCGACCCGGCAGTCCATCCCGGCCGCGCTCAGCACCCCGCGGGCACCCTCCAGCTCCACCGCGAGATCCGCCTCCCGGTAGCCCCGCACCACGTCCCGTACCTCCCGCTGGGACTCCCGCGCGATGCGCTGCACCTCGATCATCTGGTCCACCGCCTCGGGCCGTTCGCGCCGTGCCAGCTGGACCGCCAGTTCGCTCTTGAGGGCGATCACCGCCAGGTTGCGGCCCATCACGTCGTGCAGGTCCCGGCCGAACCGCAGCCGCTCCTCCGCCACCGCCAGCCGGGCCAGGGCCTCGCGGGAGCGGTCCAGTTCGTGGACCGTGTCCAGCAGCCAGGCCGAGAACCCGCAGGTGGCGCCGAAGAACAGGCTGCCCACCAGCACCCCGACGGCGTACCCCACGGCCTCCGTGGGCTCCAGTCCCAGGCCGAGCACGGCCAGGCCCGTGCCGAGCGCCGCGACCGGGGGGACGTACCGGATGCGCCGGACGGTCCGCAGGAAGAGCACCAGCGATCCGGTGGTGAAGCAGGCCAGCCCCATGACCAGCGTGGGCGCGGCGGTCGGGTCGAGCTCCCCGCCGGCCCGCACGGCGAGGACGGCCAGGGCCGCGGCGGCGGTCGCGACGACGGTGGCCGCCGCCAGCCGGTCCGGGCGCTCACGTTTGCCCACCACCCAGCTCAGGGCCCTGGACGAGAGCACCCCGCAGAGCACCGCGTGGCCGCACATCATCACGAAGAGCAGGCCCGCCACCAGCGCCGAGGACTTCCCGGAACGGCCGACCAGCGGGCCCAGCCCGAACCCGAGGATCTCCATCAGCACGAAGAAGTGGAACGACCAGCGGGTGTAGACCTCGACCTTCCCCGCGGTGCTGCGGTTCCTCCACCACCCCGTCAGCTTCGACACGGTCCTCGTCCCCCTGGGTCTTCCTGCGCTCCGGCCGCGCGATTCCCGGCGCGGCCACCGCTGGACAGCAAACACGGTGATCATGATGCAGGCCAGGGCGGTGACTGCTCCGAGTCTCGTGCAGCGCGGGCCACTACGGCAGTGCGTGCCGTCATGACCCGGGATGACATTTGTCAGGGCGGCCCGTCCGCAGACGCCGGTGGTTTCTCGGGGAACACGAAGAAGGCCCCGGTCGTAATGACCGGGGCCTTCCCACTCTGAGCGGACGACGCGACTCGAACGCGCGACATCCACCTTGGCAAGGTGGTGCTCTACCAACTGAGCTACGTCCGCATGCACTGCGCTCGGCAATGCGTGCATCACTCTACCCGATCCACCGGAGTGGTCGGTAAACGATGCAGAGCGGGTGACAGGGATCGCACACTGCGCCTTCCCCCTGGAAGGAGGATGTTCTGCTACTGAACTACACCCGCACGACTTCGGGGCTTCGGCCTGCGGCCTCGCCCCTCGGCGTGATCCACACACTAGCCGATCCAGGGGGGTGGATGGCAAATCGGCCCTCAGTGGGCCGCGTTGTAGGCCTCGTAGATCTTCTTCGGGATGCGGCCGCGCGGCGGCACGTCGTACTGGTTGGACCGGGCCCAGGCCCGGACGACCGCCGGGTCCGGTGCGATGGAGGTGTGCTTGAAGGCCTTCCCCGAGCGGGACTGGCGGCGGCCGGCGGCCACGAAGGGGGCCAGGCCCTTCCGCAGTTTCTTTGCGTTGGCCACATTGAGGTCGATCTCGTACGACTTACCGTCCAGAGCGAACACGACCGTTTCCGCCGCTTCTCCGCCATCGATGTCATCGGAGAGCGTGACTACTACGCGCTGCGCCACGGATATCGGTCCCTTCGTGCGACGTCGTCACCCGTTGACGTGCGGTGATGTCGCCTGTGTGGATGTTTCGGAGCAATGCGTCTTTCTGCCCCCGTCGCGAAGCGACAAATGCCACCGCCTCGGGTGATTCCTTTGTACCCCGATTCGCATTGCATTGCGAAGCCCAGTTAATTATCTCCGCGTGTCTTGCCGCAATGCCGGGTACGCGGTTTTCCGGGGGATTTTGCGAAGCGTTGGTGAAGGCGAAACCGGTCGGCGATCAAGGTCAGATGATATCTACCCGCGTAGAAATTTTGGCCGGGTACGCTGAGGGAACCGCCTTCGCACCAACCACCACACGGGAGTGCCAGTGGCACGCGTCGTAGTCGACGTCATGCTCAAGCCGGAGATCCTCGACCCCCAGGGCCAGGCGGTGCAGCGTGCACTGCCGCGTCTGGGCTTCGAAGGAATCGCCGACGTCCGCCAGGGGAAGCGCTTCGAACTGGAGGTGGAGGGACCGGTCGACCAGGCCGCCCTCGACCGCATCCACAAGATGGCCGAAACCTTCCTCGCCAACACCGTCATCGAAGACTTCACCGTGAAGGTCGAGGCCTGACGGTGACCACTCGCATCGGAGTCGTCACGTTCCCCGGAACGCTCGACGACCGTGACTCGCTGCGCGCCATCCGCCTCGCGGGGGCCGAGCCGGTCTCGCTCTGGCACCGCGACAAGGACCTGCACCAGGTCGACGCGGTCGTCCTCGCGGGCGGCTTCTCCTACGGGGACTACCTGCGCGCCGGGGCCATCTCCCGGTTCTCGCCGGTGATGGAGACCATCATCGAGCAGGCCAAGGGCGGCATGCCCGTCCTCGGCATCTGCAACGGCTTCCAGGTCCTCACCGAGGCCCACCTGCTGCCGGGGGCGATGCTCCGCAACAACGACCTGCACTTCATCTGCCGCGAGCAGAAGCTGCGGGTGGAGAACGCGGAGACCGCGTGGACCGGCGACTACACCGCCGGCCAGGAGATCTCCGTACCGCTCAAGAACATGGACGGCCGCTACACCGCCGACGAGCGCACGCTCGACGAACTGGAGGCCGAAGGCCGCGTGGCCTTCCGGTACCTCGACGTGAACCCGAACGGTTCGCTGCGCGACATCGCCGGCATCACCAACGCCGCGGGCAACGTCGTCGGTCTCATGCCCCACCCCGAGCACGCGGTCGAGCCGCTGATCGGGACGGGCCGCACCGACGGTCTCCCGTTCTTCACCTCGGTCCTGAAGAAGCTGGTCAGCGCATGAGCCTCGACACCGTAAAGAACGCCAGCGAGAACCCGGACGCCGCGCAGCCCTGGAAGGAGCTCGGCCTCAAGGAGGACGAGTACGCGCGCATCCGCGAGATCCTCGGCCGCCGCCCGACCGGCGCCGAGCTCGCCATGTACTCGGTCATGTGGTCCGAGCACTGCTCGTACAAGAGCAGCAAGGTCCACCTGAAGCAGTTCGGCGAGAAGGTCCCGCAGAACGACGCCATGCTCGTCGGCATCGGCGAGAACGCCGGCGTCGTCGACGTCGGCCAGGGTTACGCGGTCACCTTCAAGGTGGAGTCGCACAACCACCCCTCGTACATCGAGCCCTACCAGGGCGCGGCCACCGGCATCGGCGGCATCGTCCGCGACATCCTCGCGATGGGCGCCCGCCCGGTCGCGGTCGTGGACCCGCTGCGCTTCGGCGCGGCCGACCACCCCGACACCAAGCGCGTCCTGCCGGGCGTGGTCGCGGGCATCGGCGGCTACGGCAACTGCCTGGGCCTGGCGAACATCGGCGGCGAGGTCGTCTTCGACGCCTGCTACCAGGGCAACCCGCTCGTGAACGCCGGCTGCATCGGCGTCATGAAGCACGAGGACATCCACCTCGCCAAGGCCTCCGGCCCCGGCAACAAGGTCATCCTCTACGGCGCCCGCACGGGTGGCGACGGCATCGGCGGCGTCTCGGTCCTCGCGTCCGAGACCTTCGACGACACGAAGCCCACCAAGCGCCCCGCCGTGCAGGTCGGCGACCCCTTCCAGGAGAAGCTCCTCATCGAGTGCACCCTGGAGATCTTCAAGGAGAAGCTGGTCGCGGGCATCCAGGACCTCGGCGGCGCCGGGCTCTCCTGTGCCACGAGCGAGCTGGCCTCCGCCGGTTCCGGCGGCATGCGGGTCGAGCTGGACACCGTCCCGCTGCGCGACGCGACGCTCTCGCCCGAGGAAATCCTCATGAGCGAGTCGCAGGAGCGCATGTGCGCGATCGTCGAGCCGCAGTACGTGGACCGCTTCATGGAGATCTGCGAGAAGTGGGACGTCATCGCCACCGTCATCGGTGAGGTGACCGACGGCGAGCGCCTGGAGATCTTCTGGCACGGCGAGCAGATCGTGGACGTGCCCCCGGGCACCGTCGCCCACGAGGGCCCCGTCTACAACCGCCCGTACGCGCGCCCCTCCTGGCAGGACGCGCTCCAGGCGGACGACGCCGGCAAGCTGCCCCGCCCGCAGACCTCCGAGGAGCTCCGCGCGCAGGTCCTGGCGCTGGTCTCCTCCCCGAACCAGGCCTCGAAGTCCTGGGTCACCGACCAGTACGACCGCTTCGTGCAGGGCAACACCGTGCTCGCGCAGCCCGAGGACGCGGGCATGGTCCGCATCGACGAGGAGACCAACCTCGGCGTGGCCATGTCCACCGACGGCAACGGCCGCTTCGCCAAGCTCGACCCCTACGCGGGCGCGCAGCTGGCGCTGGCGGAGTCGTACCGCAACGTGGCCGCGACCGGCGCCAAGCCGCTCGCGATCTCGAACTGCCTGAACTTCGGCTCCCCCGAGGACCCGGACGTCATGTGGCAGTTCGCCGAGGCCACCCGCGGCCTCGCCGACGGCTGCCTGGAGCTGGGCACCCCGGTGACCGGCGGCAACGTCTCGCTCTACAACCAGACGGGCGAGACCGCGATCCACCCGACCCCGGTCGTGGCGGTCCTCGGCGTGATCGACGACGTCAACCGCCGCACGCCGATGGCGTTCTCGGAGGCCGGCCAGCTGCTCTACCTGCTGGGCGACACGACCGAGGAGTTCGGCGGCTCGGCCTGGTCCCAGGTCGTCCACGACCACCTCGGCGGCCTGCCGCCCAAGGTGGACCTGGGCCGCGAGAAGCTGCTGGGCGAGATCCTGATCTCCGCCTCGCGCGACGGCATGGTCGACGCCGCGCACGACCTCTCCGACGGCGGCGTGATCCAGGCGCTCACCGAGTCCTGCCTGCGCGGCGGCAACGGTGCCCGGATCGTGGTGCCCGAGGAACTGGACGCCTTCACCTTCCTGTTCTCCGAGTCCGCGGGCCGCGCCATCGTGGCCGTCCCGCGCAGCGAGGAGCTCCGCTTCACCGACATGTGCGGTGCGCGGGGCCTGCCGGCCACCCGCATCGGCGTGGTCGACGGCGATGAGATCGAGATCCAGGGCGAGTTCACCCTCCCGCTGGCCGAACTCCGCGCGGCCCACGAGGCGACGATCCCGGCCCTGCTGGCCTGATCCCCGCCCGTCGTACGCGTACGAGCCCCCGCCCGGATCCCCTCCGGGCGGGGGCTCGCGCGTGGCCCGGCCATCCGGCCGTAGCGATTCCGTACCCGGAACCGGCTTCTGACCAGCGGCGGCGCTTGCGCATACTGACGCCGTGAGCATCGTCAAGAACCTGCCCGAAGCGGCGATACCCCAGGGCGGCGCCCCGGTCTGGAAGCCCGAGGACGCCCGGCGGTGGCGCGATGCCCGTGTGCCGTGGGCCTTCTCCCCGACCGTCGTCGGCTGGGTCCTGGCGCCGCTGGTCCTCCTCGCGATCGTGCTGCTCGTCCGGTACGAACCCGAGCGCACCCACCTCGGCACCGCGTGGACCGGTTTTCCCGGGGCGGTCCTGCTGCTCGCGCTCCCCGCCTGGTACCGCTTCCTGCCGGGCGCGACCCTCGTCGGCGCCCCGCTCGCAGCCCTGGACACGGTCCTCTCCCTGGCCCTCCCCGAGCGCTCCGACGGGCCCGGCGCCTGGCTGGTCCTGGCCCTGTGCGCCTGGGCGTTCACCGGGGCGCTGCTGCGGCGGCGGGCCCGGAGCCGGCAGCGGAACCTCTTCCTCGCGGCGGCCGGCGGCGCCCGCCGCCCGGTCCCCCAGCGCCTCACCACGGGGCACCGGCGGCGCGGCCGGTGGCTGATCGCCCCCGGGGCCGCGCTCTGCCTCGCGGCCGCGGTGCTCCTGGCCTGGGGTCTGGCCGCGGATCTGCGGGCGGCGGGGACGGGGACCCCGTACGACGCCGCCGGCCAGCAGCTCGTCGCCCTCCTGCTGCTGGTCCCCGGTACCACCCTGCTCGGCCGCGGCCTCCAGGCGCGGCGCGCCGCCCGGCGGCTGCACGACGGGCCGCAGCCCGTGCTGCGCGTCGGCGTGCGCAATCCGCTGGTCGGGCCCTGCTGGCTGGTCGCCGACGCCGTGACGACGACGGCCGAGCCGCTGGTCGCCTTCCGCGACCTCTTCGCGAACAGCCACGGCTCCGGCAGCGGCCGGCTGCTGGCCGGTGGGGAGGAGAGCCGGCTGCGGGCCGAGCACCACGACATCGACCCGCGCCGCGAGCCCTTCGAGGCGCTCCTGTACGGGGTGCCCCACGAAGGCGCCGAAGTCGTCCTGGAGTACGCCCACTACGAGAGCGACACCCGGATCGTCACCGCCGTCACGACCGCCCCGCTGCTGCCCGTACGCCGCCACTCCCTGCCGCCGTGGCAGCCGGCCGGGAACTCGTACACCCTCAGGTCCCGGGTGGAGGACGAGCGCCGGCGCGTGGAGCGGGCCGCCCGGGCCGCCCGCGGCGACCACGGAGGCGTCGGCTTCGCCTGCGGCAGCGGTGACGGCGGCAGCAGTTGTGGCGGAGGCTGCGGCGGGGGCGGTGACTGATCGGGCAGACTCGCCGCATGGCACCCAAGACCCGTACCTACGCCCCGGACCGGATCCGCACGGCCGTCCTGGCCCAGTTCGGCCACGTCGCCGACGCGCTGCGCGGGCTGGACGAGGAGCGCCTGGCGCGCCCCGCGCAGCTCGGCGACTGGACCGTACGGGACCTGGCGGAGCACCTGGCGTGGGCGGTCGGCTCGCTCGCCGGGGCCGCCGCCAGGCCGCCCGCCGCGCGCGCGGAAGTGACCGTACAGACCTGGCCGTTCGCGACCGGGCCGATCGCCGGGGTGATCGCCGAGGCGCACCGTACGGCGGACGCACGGCCCGGCCGGGCCGCGGAACCGCTCGACGCGCTGTACGAGCGGACCGGCGCCCGGCTCGCCGAGCTGCTGGACGTCCTGCCCGGCGGGCACGTGCTCCCGCTGTGGATCGGCGGGATGACCGTCGCCGACTTCCTGGTCACCCGGACCGTGGAGCTCGTCGTCCACACCGACGACCTGAACCGGGCCGCGGGTCTGGACATCCCCGTCGACCGGCAGGCCCTCGCCGCCTGCACCCGGGTCCTCGCGGACGCCCTGGCGGTCAAGGCGCCGGGTGCCTCGGTGGAGGTACGGGTGCCCCCGTTCGCGGTGGTCCAGTGCGTCGAGGGGCCCCGGCACACCCGCGGCACCCCGCCCAACGTGGTGGAGACCGACCCGCTGACCTGGATCAGGCTGGCCACGGGCCGGAGCGGCTGGGCCGAGTCGGTCTCGGCGGCGCGGGTGCGCGCCAGCGGGGAGCGGGCCGACCTCTCGGCGCTGCTCCCGCTGATGAGCTGAGCGGGGCCGGGCCGGGCCGAGCGGAGCCGCGCCGGCCCGGCCCGGGCGGGGAACCGTCCGGGCCGCCGCTCCGTCCCAGGAGCATGCGTACCTTCCGGCACGTCCGCGACCACGTTCCCGCCCGGGCCGCTCTGGGTCTGGGCCTCGTCCTCGCCCTCGGCCTCACCGGCTGCGGTCAGGTCTCGGAGAGCGGCAGCGGTCCGCTGCCCGGTCCCACGGGTTCCTGGGGCGTCGAGTCCCTGACCACCGGCGGCCGCACCCTGCACGCGCCCGAGGCCGCCCGCGTCGAGCTCACCCAGGACGAGGCCACGGGCAACTACGGCTGCAACGGATTCACGGCCGGGGTCGCCCTGGACGGGGACTCCGCGCTGACCGTCACACCGGGCGCCACCACCGCCATGGCCTGCGAGAACATGGAATTCGAGACGGCGTTCGCCAAGCTGTTCCAGGGTCGGCTGACCGTCGACCGCGGCCCGGACCGGCTCACCCTGAAGACCGCCGACGGGAGCACCATCGCCATGACGTCGAAGCCCCCGGTGGCGGACGCCCCGCTCACCACCACCGAGTGGACCGTCGACTCCCTGCTCAGCGGCGGGACCGTGTCCTCCGTACCGCCCGAGGCGGCCGGCAAGGCCCGGTTCACGCTCGCCGCCGACGGCACGGCCGGCGGCAACCTCGGCTGCAACCGGTTCAGCGCCCCGGCCGCCGTCGAGGGCTCCTCGGTCACCTTCGGGCCGCTCACCACGACCCGGATGGCCTGCGAGGGCCCGGCCGGCGAGGTGGAGCGGACGCTGACCGGGCTCTTCGGCAGCGGCCCGCTCACCTGGCAGGTCAAGGGCACGCAGCTGACCCTCACCGCGCCCGACGGCAAGGGCCTGGGCGCCAGGGCCGCCTCCGCCGCCGAGTGACCGCACGTGCGCCGCGCCGCCGTCCTCCGCCATGGCAGCGGAGGACGGCGACCGGCGGACGTCACCATCGAGTCCGGCCGTGACCACGGCCGGGCGGGCGGGGATCAGCCCGGGTACGGCAGCAGCCCCGCGTCCACGGACTCCCAGGCCGCCCGCAGCTCCGCCAGCCGGGCCGGTTCCACCGCGGCCTTGTCGGCCTGTTCGCGGACATCGGCGGCCAGGTCGAACAGCTGGTCCCGGCCCGATTTGCCGCGGTAGTACTTCCAGTTCCCGCGGCGCAGCGCCCGCTCCCCGCGCACCCGCCAGAACAGGTCCCGCCCGGCCGGCTTCTCGCCGCGCAGCAGGTACCCGGCCAGGCTCACCCCGTCGAGGGGGTACGCCCGGTCCGGCCGGGCCCCGCCCAGCTCCAGCAGGGTCGCCGTCCAGTCCGGGCTGAACACCGGCACGTGGCTGACCTGGCCGCCGTCCAGCCGTGCGGGCCAGCGCGCGATGTTCGGCACCCGGATCCCGCCCTCCTGGAGGGAGGCCTTGCTGCCCGACAGCGGCCAGTTGTACGAGAACCGCTCGCCGCCGTTGTCGCTGGAGAAGACGACCAGGGTGTCGTCCTCCTGGCCGGAGCGCTTCAGGGCCTCCAGCACCTCGCCGACCGAGCGGTCCAGGTCCTCGACCATCTCCTTGTACTTCCCGACCGAGCCGCCGTCCTGGTGCCACAGGGCCCGCCCGTCGCCCGCCTTGATCCGCCGGACGATCTCCGCGCTCTCCTCGGTGTCCCCGTCGGCGATCCACGGCCAGTGCGGGGTGGTGAAGTTGAGGTTCAGCAGCCAGGGCTTGCCGTGGTGGTCGCGGGAGACGTACTCGCTCGCCCGCTCGGTGATGATCCGGGTGTAGTAGCGCAGGTCCTTGTACGCGGCGTCGCCCTCGTAGAGGTCGTACTCGCCGCCGAGGCCCAGCTTGGAGTAGTACTCCAGGGCTCCGCCGAAGTTGCCGAAGAACTCGTCCCAGCCGGACCTCGTCGGGCTGTAGTCGGGCAGGTAGCCCGCGTGCCACTTGCCGATCAGGGCGGTGGCGTAGCCGGAGCCGCGCAGCAGCGAGGCCAGCGTGGGGTGCGTCGGCTCCAGCCCCGCCGACTTGTCGGCGATCGGCTCCGCCAGCCCGCCCCTGGTCCGGCCCGGGTAGCGCCCGGTGTACAGGCTGAACCGGGTCGGCGAGCAGGTCGCGGAGCCGGAGTAGGCATCGGTGAACCGGACGCCCTGGCGGGCGAGGCGGTCCAGGTTCGGGGTCTCGATGTGCGGCGAGCGGTAGGCGGAGAGGTCGGCCCAGCCCAGGTCGTCGCCCAGGATGAACAGGATGTTCGGACGGCGGGAGCGGCGCCCCCGGGCGGCCCGGAACTCCTGCTCCCGGGGGCCCGCGGACGGTGCGGCCGGAGCCTCGGCGGCCGCGGCCGGGGCAGCGCCCAGCCCCACCGCGGCGGCGGCAGCACTCACACCGACGGCGCCGCCGAAGGCACGACGGGACAGCTTGTTCTCGTACGAAGACACAGGTACTCCAAGGCACGGTCCGGCCCCCTGCCCCGGGCGGGCGCGGGGACGGCGCGCGGCACGGCAGGGCAGGGCGGGGCGGAGCGGAAATGGGGAAAGGAGAGAAAGAGTTGTGGCTACGCGGAACAGCGACAGATGGCGCTCGCGACACGGACCAGGTCTACGTGGCGGCGCTCGACGAGGGTGACAGTGCGGTCACCGAGAGGCTGCATGGAGCGAGAGCCTGTACGAATGCCTTCGTACATGTCAACAAGGTGATCCGAATACCGAGACGGAGGCGTCCGGTCACCCTCTGTGCTGTGACATTTCCCGGCCGTCCCCAATTCGGACCAGTGGTCGACCTCGCCTACACTCAGGGTGTGCCTCGTGGTGATGGACGACTCAACCACGACCTGCTCCCCGGAGAGAAAGGCCCCCAGGACGCTTGCGGCGTCTTCGGTGTCTGGGCTCCGGGTGAAGAGGTCGCCAAGCTCACCTACTTCGGACTGTATGCACTACAGCACCGCGGACAAGAGTCCGCGGGAATCGCTGTGAGCAACGGTTCCCAGATCCTCGTCTTCAAGGACATGGGCCTCGTTTCCCAAGTCTTCGACGAAACCTCTCTCGGCTCGCTCCAGGGTCATATCGCGGTCGGTCACGCCCGCTATTCGACCACCGGGGCCTCCGTCTGGGAGAACGCGCAGCCCACCTTCCGCGCGACCGCCCACGGCTCGATCGCCCTGGGTCACAACGGCAACCTGGTGAACACCGCCGAGCTCGCCGAGATGGTCGCCGACCTCCCCCGTCAGGACGGCCGCGCCACCCAGGTGGCGGCCACCAACGACACCGACCTGGTCACCGCCCTGCTCGCGGGGCAGACCGACGAGGACGGCAAGCCCCTGACGATCGAGGAGTCGGCCACCAAGGTCCTCCCGAAGGTCAAGGGCGCGTTCTCGCTCGTCTTCATGGACGAGGGGACCCTCTACACCGCCCGTGACCCGCAAGGCATCCGCCCGCTGGTCCTCGGCCGCCTGGAGCGCGGCTGGGTGGTCGCGAGTGAGACCGCCGCCCTCGACATCTGCGGCGCCAGCTTCGTCCGCGAGGTCGAGCCGGGCGAGCTCATCGCGATCGACGAGAACGGTCTGCGCACCTCGCGCTTCGCGGAAGCGAAGCCCAAGGGCTGTGTCTTCGAGTACGTCTACCTGGCGCGCCCGGACACCGACATCGCCGGCCGGAACGTCTACCTCTCGCGTGTCGAGATGGGCCGGCGCCTCGCCAAGGAAGCCCCGGTCGACGCCGACCTGGTGATACCGACGCCGGAGTCCGGCACGCCCGCCGCCGTCGGCTACGCCGAGGCGAGCGGGATCCCGTACGGCTCCGGCCTGGTGAAGAACGCCTACGTGGGCCGGACCTTCATCCAGCCCTCGCAGACGATCCGCCAGCTCGGCATCCGCCTGAAGCTCAATCCCCTCAAGGAAGTCATCCGGGGCAAGCGCCTGGTGGTCGTCGACGACTCGATCGTCCGCGGCAACACCCAGCGCGCCCTGGTCAAGATGCTCCGCGAGGCCGGCGCGGCGGAGGTCCACATCCGGATCTCCTCGCCGCCGGTGAAGTGGCCGTGCTTCTTCGGCATCGACTTCGCCACCCGGGCCGAGCTGATCGCCAACGGCATGACGGTCGACGAGATCGCCACGTCCCTCGGCGCGGACTCGCTCTCGTACATCTCGCTCGACGCGATGATCGAGGCGACCACCATCCAGAAGCCCAACCTCTGCCGTGCCTGCTTCGACGGCGAGTACCCGATGGAGCTGCCCGACCCGCAGCTCCTGGGCAAGCAGCTCCTGGAGTCCGAGCTCGCGGGCGGCACGGACGCCGCCGACGCGCTCCGCCGTCCGTAGGCATTTTTTCGGTTTGGCCTGCTCAACCTGCGCTGGGCCCTCTCTTTGAGGCTTCTCCGGGGGCCCAGCACCACACGCAGTAACGACACGAAAGCTCTCTCCTGTCATGACAGAGAAGACCACCGGTGCCAGCTACGCAGCCGCAGGCGTGGACATCGAAGCGGGAGACCGCGCCGTCGAGCTGATGAAGGAGTGGGTGAAGAAGACGCAGCGCCCCGAGGTCCTCGGCGGCCTCGGCGGCTTCGCCGGCCTCTTCGACGCCTCCGCCCTCAAGCGCTACGAGCGTCCGCTGCTGGCCTCCGCCACCGACGGGGTCGGCACCAAGGTCGACATCGCCCGCCAGCTCGGCGTGTACGACACCATCGGCCACGACCTGGTCGCGATGGTCATGGACGACATCGTCGTCTGCGGCGCCGAGCCGCTCTTCATGACCGACTACATCTGCGTCGGCAAGGTCCACCCCGAGCGGGTCGCGGCCATCGTCAAGGGCATCGCCGAGGGCTGTGTCCTCGCCGGCTGCGCACTGGTGGGCGGCGAGACCGCCGAACACCCGGGTCTGCTGGGACCGGACGACTTCGACGTGGCGGGCGCGGGCACCGGTGTCGTGGAGTACGACCGGCTGCTCGGCGCGGATCGCATCCGTACGGGTGACGCCGTCATCGCGATGGCTTCGTCCGGCCTTCACTCGAACGGGTACTCGCTGGTCCGGCATGTCCTCTTCGACCGGGCCGGGATGTCCCTGGAGCAGGAGATCGCGGAGCTCGGCCGCACCCTCGGCGAGGAACTCCTGGAGCCCACCAAGATCTACTCGCTGGACTGCCTCGCCCTCACCCGTACGGCCGAGGTGCACGCCTACTCGCACATCACCGGCGGCGGCCTGGCGGCCAACCTGGCCCGGGTGATCCCGGACCACCTGCACGCCACGGTCGACCGTTCGACCTGGACCCCCGGCGCGATCTTCGACCTGGTCGGCAAGGCGGGTCAGGTCGAGCAGCTGGAACTGGAGAAGACGCTGAACATGGGCGTCGGCATGATGGCCGTCGTGCCCGGCCAGTCGGTGGACGTGGCCCTGACCGCGCTGGCCGACCGGGGCGTCGACGCCTGGGTCGCGGGCGAGATCCTGGACCGCGGCGACCACACCGAGGGCGCCACCCTCACCGGTTCCTACGCGAGCTGAGCAGCACTGAAACCCGGCCCGGGGCAATGCCCTGGACCGGGTTTCAGTTCTTTGACCTGTGCAGACGCCTCAGGGCGTCAAGCGCCGCGACGCTGTGCCGACGGACCGGACTCCTCGTCCTCGTCGTCGTCATCGCTGTTGTACAGATCCGCGTACTTGGCGTACGGGTCGTCGTCGTCATCCAGATCGTCATCGACTTCGACCGGCTCGCTGATAGGCAGCGGCTCTGTCGGCGATGCGCCCAGCTCATTGGCCAGACGCGAGAGGTCAGTCCCGCCGCTGTTGTACTTCAGCTGGCGGGCGACCTTTGTCTGCTTGGCCTTGGCCCGGCCGCGCCCCATGGCTCGACCCCCTCGGTGACGGGGCTCGACGGCCCCAGAGTCTGACACGCGTTCATGGTTCGGAGCGGGCTCTCCGTGGAGAGACCGTCCGTAGGGGTTTAACGGTACCTGCTTCCGCGGCCATACGGTACGCCGCCCGCATGACGTGCCCCGGTGCAGGACCAACGAGGCGCCCCGTCCTCGCTGGTCAACCGCGATTTTAACCCTTTCCTGGCGGGCGACCCGCCGAAGTGCAGTGAGTTCCGTCTCGCCGCAACCCCGGCGGGCGCACCCGAAGGCCCTGGGCGGGCCCGAACCAGGGTCTAGACCGCGCGGGCGGCGCGGGCGTCCGCCATGCGCTGCTCGGCGATCCGGTCGGCCGCCGCGGCGGGCGGGATCCCGTCCGCCTTCGCACGAGCGAATATGGCCAGGGTGGTGTCGAAGATCTTCGAGGCCTTGGCCTTGCAGCGGTCGAAGTCGAAGCCGTGCAGCTCGTCGGCGACCTGGATGACACCGCCCGCGTTCACCACGTAGTCCGGCGCGTAGAGGATCCCGCGGTCCGCGAGGTCCTTCTCGATGCCGGGGTGGGCGAGCTGGTTGTTCGCCGCGCCGCAGACGACCTTGGCGGTGAGGGCCGCGACCGTCTCGTCGTTCAGGGCGCCGCCGAGCGCGCAGGGGGCGTAGATGTCCAGGCCCTCCACGCGGATCAGGGCGTCCGTGTCGGCGACCGCGGTGACCTTGCCCGGGTGCTTGTCGAGGATCCGCTGCACGGACTCCTGGCGCGGGTCGGTGATCACGACCTCCGCGCCGTCCTCCAGCAGGTGCTCGACCAGGTAGTGGCCGACCTTGCCGACGCCCGCGACGGCGACCTTGCGGCCGCGCAGGGTCGGGTCGCCCCAGATGTGCTGGGCGCTGGCGCGCATGCCCTGGAAGACGCCGAAGGCGGTGAGCACCGAGGAGTCGCCGGCGCCGCCGTTCTCGGGGGAGCGGCCGGTCGCCCAGCGGGTCTCGCGGGCCACGACGTCCATGTCCGCCACGTAGGTGCCGACGTCGCAGGCCGTCACGTAGCGGCCCCCGAGGGACTCCACGAACCGGCCGTAGGCCAGCAGCAGTTCCTCGGTCTTGAGACCGCCCTGATCCCTGCTGGCCGGGTCGCCGATGATCACGGCCTTGCCGCCGCCGAGGTCGAGACCGGCGAGGGCGTTCTTGTACGACATGCCGCGCGAGAGGTTCAGCGCGTCGAGGACGGCCTCCTCGTCCGAGGCGTACGCGTGGAAGCGGGTACCGCCGAGGGCGGGGCCCAGGGCGGTGGAGTGGATCGCGATGACGGCCTTCAGTCCGGTGGCGCGGTCCTGGCACAGCACGACTTGCTCGTGGCCGCCCTGCTCCGTACGGAACAGGGTGTGCAGGACGCCGTCGGTCATTTCGGTCACGGTGGTGACTCCCATGGGTGAGATGCGGCGGAATGACGCCCGCCCTGCGGGTGGGGGAGGGCGCGCTGGGAGCAGCGTAAGACCTGCGGGCCGCACGCGGTTGACCTGTCCGGGGATCGGAACCCTCCCGGAGTACGAAGGCCCCGCCCGCCCCCGCCGGAGGCGGGCGTACGCCCCTCACGAGCGGGTAACGGGCCCGCCGGAGGTGAACCCGGCCTCCAAAGGGGGCAGTACGAGAGCGTGAGCGAATCCCCGGATCCCCTGCTGCCCGCCGCGCGCTCGGCGCCGACCGTCCCGTACGCCTCCTACCTGCGCGTCTACGAGCCGCTGGCGGCCTTTCCGGAGGCGGAGCGCACGCACTGGGCCGACTACGCCCGCCGCGGGGTGACCCCGACGGCCCAGGACGAACTGCGCCGGTCGCTGGCGGATTTGGTCCGGGTGCCGGTGGTGGGGGTGCCGGCGCAGGAGAGCGCGGACGCCTTCACGGCGGAGGTGGGCGGCGTGCTGCTGGTCTGCCCGTGGCGGACCAGGCTGCGCGGCTGGCTCGCGCTCCAGGAGCTCGTGGAGTGGTTCCCGGCTCCGGTGCTGGACGCCGCGCTCCCGCCGGTGATGCGCCGGCGGGCGGCCGAGGAGTACGAGCGCTGGCGCGAGCGGAACCCGGACGCCCGCCCGTGGATCCGTACGGGGGTGTGGCAGGTGCCGCTGCGCTGGTTCGTGCTGTTCGCGGACGAGGAGCGGGAGTACCTGCCGGGCGAGCGGCTGCGCTACCGGACGCCGATGGTCCAGGCGAGGCGGCGGCTGGCCCGCGGGCTGCGGACCCTGCGCGAGGCGAAGGGCTACGGGATGCTCGCCGAGGGGCTGGTGGAGGTCGGCAGCTGGCTGGAGGAGTTCCACCCGCGCTCGATGGTCGAGCTGGACTACGGCGGGCTGCTGTACGCGCTCCCGGCGGAGGGGCTGGCGGCCGACCGCTCGGCCGGGGACCTGGCGGCGGGAATCGCGGCTCTGCGGGCGGGGGACATGGACGGCGCGGGCCGGGCGTACGAGGATCTGGCGGAGCGGTGGCGGGCGGTCCGGGAGAGGCTCTTCGCGAATTAGGCCCGGATCGGGGTGTTCTTCGCGACATCGAGCAGAACACCCGGAAAGGTCACGGCTTCCCGGAACGTACCGTTGCGTATCGGTCGATGGGTCACAACTGGCTGATCAGCGCCTTGATCACTACATTTAGGTCCTAGTACCAGGACCTACGTCCCGATACGGGCCATTGGCCCAAGCGTGACGGACCGCACTAACTACACCCTTGCGCCCTTCCCCTACCCTCGTGCCAAAATAGGACAAGGAGTCCGGGGAGGGTTCCTTCCGTCCAACTAAGGGCGGAATGCTCGGCATTGCGCTCTACGGGGGGTCTGACGACTCCTGATCGCTCTGTGACTGATCGTCACAGTGGGGTGACTGTCCGTTATGGGGCGGTCCATCGGCTTCCGCCGCTGATGAACACCTCGGAGGGCAATTCCGTCGGTTTGGCCCTTGGGGCTGGACGGATGGTGTAGTTGTAGTGCCGAGGACAAGCCGTTCGTCCTATAACCGACTCGGCCCGCGTATGTCCATTTCGGGCACCGCGGGCCAAGGTGCAGAATTTAGAGGAAAGAACCGAGATGGTTCGGTTCTCCCGAGGAGGCCGCTCATGACCGCTCGCACCCCTGATGCCGAGCCGCTGCTGACCCCGGCTGAGGTTGCCACGATGTTCCGCGTGGACCCGAAGACGGTCACCCGCTGGGCCAAGGCTGGCAAGCTCACGTCCATCCGCACCCTGGGTGGACACCGCCGTTACCGCGAGGCTGAGGTTCGCGCACTGCTCGCGGGAATTCCGCAGCAGCGCAGCGAGGCCTGAGGTCTCGTAACACCCCGCTTTAACGGGTTTATATCGGGTCCCCCAATCCGATGAAACCTACATAGCTTCATACGGCCGGGCCTGCCCCAACAGGCCCTTCGGTCGTTCGATCGCGCTGGACTCCGCCGGGTCCAGCGCGATCTTTTTTATGCCCAGGTCAGGGTGGTCCGGGGTGGGTGCCGAGCCGGCGGAGGGGTGGGTGCCATTGCACATATTAAATCGAGCGAGCGTAGGCATGCGATAAAAGTATGAGTCCCAAAAACTCATATGGTGACACCCGTCACAGATGATCACTCTTGTACATCCGGCAATCCACCCCGTAAGGGGACGCGCGTCGCGGGACGCATCATGCGAACGAGGGATTCTCGGTCCGTGGGACCGCGAGGAGCGGGCGGGGGACCTGACGACCCTCCAAGGAGTCCCCGACGGGCCCTCCAGGCGCCCCGGACGGGCCCTCAGGGACGCGTGAGGCGTGTGAGGTCGCGGACGGGCCCGTACGGGGCTCAGCGCGCGCCTGCGCGAAGCCCGCGCGCGGGGGCGGGTACGAGGCCCGCACGAGGTCGCGGACGGGGTCTGCGCGAGGTCGCGTACGAAGCCGCCCGCGAGGCCGGGCGCGAGGCCGGGCGCGCGGCCTCGTACGGGGCGGTGTGTGGGGATGTCCCCCGCCAACGCATCAGGGCCCGCATCCCTGGGGATGCGGGCCCTGATGTTGCTGCGAACCTGACGGGACTTGAACCCGCGACCTCCACCTTGACAGGGTGGCGAGCTAACCAACTGCTCCACAGGTCCTTGATTTGCGGCCGATTGCTTGGCTGCGAATCAGACTGTACAGCAGCTCAGGGGGTGCGGTCGAACCCGATCACGGGGCCGCCGCGTCCACCGCCTTCACGATCCGCTTGTCGGAGATCGGGTACGCCGTGCCGAGCGCGTGGGCGAAGTAGCTGACCCGCAGCTCCTCGATCATCCAGCGGATGTCGGTGACCGAGGACGGGACCGGCCGTCCCTTCGGCAACTGCTCCAGCAGCCAGGCGTACTCGTCCTGCATCTCGTGGACCTTCTGCATCCGCGTGGTGTCCCGCTGGACGCCCGTGGGCATCTGCTGGAGCCGCCGGTCCGCCGCCACCAGGTACCGCATCAGGTCCGCCAGCCTGCTCAGCCCCGTCAGGGTCACGAAGCCGGCCGGCATGAGGGCCGCGAGCTGGGTCTTCACGTCCTGGAGGTTGGCGACCAGGGCGAGGCTGCTGGTGGCCTTCAGCCGGCGTTCGCAGGACTGCCAGGCGGCCAGGACCTGCTGCACCTGACCGACCGTCTTCACGGTGGTGTCCACCAGGTCGGCCCGTACGGCCTCGTAGAGCCGGCGGAAGCCCGCCTCGTCCCACGCGGGGCCGCCGTGGTCGGCGATCAGCTTGTCGGTCGCCGCGGTCGCGCAGTCGTCGAACAGCGCCTGGATGGAGCCTTGCGGGTTCCTGGACAGGGCCAGCTTCTGCTGGTTGGTCAGGTGGTCGGAGGCGAACTTCGCCGGGTTCACCGGGATGTTCAGCAGGATCAGCCGCCGCGTGCCCAGCCACATCGCCTGCTGCTGCTCGGCCTCGGTGTCGAAGAGCCGTACGGAGACGCTCGTCCCCTCGTCCACGAGCGCCGGGTACGCCTTCACCGGCTGGCCCGCCCGCCGGGTCTCGAAGACCTTGGTCAGCGTGCCGATCGTCCAGTCGGTCAGCCCGGTCCGCTCCAGCGACTCCCCGCCCGCCCGCTCGGCGGTGGCGGCGGCGGCCTTGGACAGGGCCTGGCGGGCCTTGGGCTTCAGCCGCAGGCGCAGGGCCTCCAGGTCCTTGTCCTCGGCGACGTTCTTGCGGCGCTCGTCGACGATCCGGAAGGTGATCTTCAGGTGATCCGGGATCCGGCTCAGGTCGAAGTCCTCGGCCGACACCGGGACCCCGACCATCCGCTGGAGCTCGCGCGCCAGCGTCACCGGCAGCGGCTCCTGCAAGGGCACCGCGGTGTCCAGGAAGCGGGACGCGAAGTTCGGCGCGGGCACGTAGTGCCGGCGGATCGGCTTGGGCAGCGAGCGGATCAGCTCGGTGACGACCTCTTCCCGCAGCCCGGGGATCTGCCAGTCGAAGCCCTCGTCGGTGACCTGGTTCAGCACCTGGAGCGGGATGTGGACCGTCACGCCGTCCGCGTCCGCGCCGGGTTCGAACTGGTAGGTCACCCGGAACTTCAGCTGCCCCTGGCGCCAGGAGTCCGGGTAGTCGGCCTTGGTGACCCCGGCCGCCTTCTCGGTCAGCAGCATCTCGCGCTCGAAGTCGAGGAGTTCGGGCTCCTCGCGCTTCTTGTGCTTCCACCAGGAGTCGAAGTGCGCCCCGGAGACCACGTGCTCGGGGATCTTCTGGTCGTAGAAGTCGAACAGGGTCTCGTCGTCCACCACGATGTCGCGGCGCCGGGCCCGGTTCTCCAGCTCCTCCACCTCGGTGAGGAGCTTGCGGTTGTCGGCGTAGAACTTGTGGTGGGTCCGCCAGTCGCCCTCGACCAGCGCGTTGCGGATGAACAGCTCGCGCGAGACCTCGGGGTCGATCCGCCCGTAGTTGATCTTCCGCTGGGCCACGATCGGTACGCCGTACAGCGTGACCTTCTCGTACGCCATCACGGCCGCCTGGTCCTTCTCCCAGTGCGGCTCGCTGTACGTGTGCTTGACGAGGTGCTGCGCGAGCGGCTCCACCCACTCGGGTTCCACCTTGGCGTTGACCCGGGCCCACAGCCGCGAGGTCTCCACCAGCTCCGCCGACATCAGGAACTTCGGCTGCTTCTTGAAGAGCGCCGAGCCGGGGAAGATCGCGAACTTCGCCGACCGCGCTCCCAGGTACTCGTTCTTGTCGGTGTCCTTCAGGCCGATGTGCGAGAGCAGCCCGGCCAGCAGCGAGACGTGGACGCTGTGCTCGGGGGCATCGGCCTCGTTGACGTGGATGCCCATGATCTTGGCGACCGTACGCAGCTGCGAGTAGATGTCCTGCCACTCGCGGATCCGCAGGAAGTTCAGGTACTCCTGCTTGCACATCCGGCGGAAGGAGGAGGAGCCCCGCTCCTTCTGCTGCTCGCGGACATAGCGCCACAAGTTCAGGAAGGCCAGGAAGTCGCTGGTCTCGTCCTTGAAGCGGGCGTGGTTCTGGTCGGCCTGGGTCTGCTTGTCGGAGGGGCGCTCGCGCGGGTCCTGGATGGACAGGGCCGCCGCGATGACCATGACCTCGCGGACGCAGTTGTTCTTGTCGGCCTCCACGACCATGCGGGCGAGGCGCGGGTCCACGGGCAGCTGGGAGAGCTGGCGGCCCATGGGCGTGAGCCGCTTGCGGGAGTCCTTCTCCGACGGGTCCAGCGCGCCGAGCTCCTGGAGCAGTTGCACGCCGTCGCGGATGTTGCGGTGGTCCGGCGGGTCGATGAAGGGGAACTTCTCGATCTCGCCGAGGCCGGCCGCGGTCATCTGGAGGATGACGGAGGCCAGGTTCGTGCGCAGGATCTCGGCGTCCGTGAACTCGGGACGGGCGTTGAAGTCGTCCTCGGAGTACAGGCGGATGCAGATGCCGTCGCTGGTGCGGCCGCAGCGGCCCTTGCGCTGGTTGGCGCTGGCCTGCGAGATCCGCTCGATGGGCAGGCGCTGCACCTTGGTGCGGTGGCTGTAGCGGGAGATCCGGGCGGTGCCCGGGTCGATCACGTACTTGATGCCGGGGACGGTCAGCGAGGTCTCGGCGACGTTCGTGGCCAGCACGATCCGGCGGCCCGTGTGCTGCTGGAAGACCCGGTGCTGCTCGGCGTGCGAGAGACGGGCGTAGAGGGGGAGCACCTCGGTGAAGCGCAGATTCCGCTTGTTCAGCGCGTCCGCCGTGTCGCGGATCTCGCGCTCGCCCGAGAGGAACACCAGGACGTCGCCCGCGCCCTCGGACTGGAGCTCGTCCACGGCCTCGCAGATCGCGGTGATCTGGTCGCGGTCGCTGTCGTCGCCCTCCTCTTCGAGGAGCGGCCGGTAACGGACCTCCACCGGATACGTCCGCCCGCTGACCTCGACGATCGGCGCGTCCCCGAAGTGCCGGGAGAAACGCTCCGGGTCGATGGTCGCCGAGGTGATGATCACCTTGAGGTCGGGGCGCTTCGGCAGCAGCGTCGCCAGGTAGCCCAGCAGGAAGTCGATGTTCAGGGACCGCTCGTGGGCCTCGTCGATGATGATCGTGTCGTAGGCGCGCAGCTCGCGGTCCGTCTGGATCTCGGCGAGCAGGATGCCGTCCGTCATCAGCTTCACGAAGGTCGCGTCCTGGTCCACCTGGTCGGTGAACCGGACCTTCCAGCCGACCGTCTGGCCGATCTCGGACTTCAGCTCCTCGGCGATCCGCTCCGCGACCGTGCGGGCCGCGATCCGGCGGGGCTGGGTGTGCCCGATCATGCCCCGGACGCCCCGGCCCAGCTCCATGCAGATCTTGGGGATCTGCGTGGTCTTGCCGGATCCGGTCTCGCCCGCGACGATCACGACCTGGTGGTCGCGTATCGCCTCGGCGATCTCGTCCTTCTTCTGGCTGACGGGCAGGTTCTCGGGATACGTGACCTCGGGCATCCGCGAGGCACGGCCGGCCAGTCGCGCGGCGGCCTTCGCGGCCTCCTCGGCGATCTCGTCGAGCACGGCCTGCTTGGCCTCGGGCTTGCGGATACGGCGGGCGCCCTCGAGGCGGCGGCCGAGGCGGTGCGCGTCACGGAGGGAGATCTCACCGAGAAGCGTCTGCAGGGCGGCGAAGGAAGTAGACATACCTGATCGAGGATCTCACCTGGGCCCTACGGGTGGCGAACGCATTTGTGGGGTGGACCCGTACCATTTCGGGACGAGTCCCCCGACCGCTTCCGTGAGAGGCCCCACGTATGCCCAGCAGCACGCGCCGTGGCGTGCGGTGCCGATCGGCCGCCGTGCCGGTCGTGGCGGTCGTGGCGGCGGTACTGGCCGCACTCGCGATGCTCCTGGCCGCGCCGTCCGGGGCGGCTGCCGTTCCGGCCGCGGCGGCTTCCGGGGCCCCGGCGGCGGTTCCGGCCGCGGCTCCGGAACTGGTCGCGGTCGCTGCCGCCGCGGTGTTCGACGCGGGCGGCGGGCCCGCCTGCGCCCCCGGAGGCCCGGACCACGGCGGCCTCCCCGCGATGCCCCCGCGCGCCGGGGCCGAACACGCGCAGCTCCCGCCCGGCCGGGCGGTGCCCGAGGGCGCGCGCCCGCACGGAAACCAGCCCGTACGGGTCCTCGTACGCGGGCCCGACCGGCCGGCGCCCGGCCCGGTGGAGCTCTCCGTGATGCGGGTCTAGGAGAACCGGTTCACCACCGGTCCACCCAGCCCTTCCGCATCCACTGGAGAACGCACCCGCATGTCCCCTTCCTCTTCTTCCTCCCGTTCCTCCTCCTCGTCCTCCTCCCGCAAGCCGCTCCTCATCTCCGCCGGGGTCGCCCTCGCCGCCGTCACCCTCGGCATCGTCTCCTGGCAGGCCACCGCCCCCGCCGAGAAGGGCTCCGGCGGCTCCGGCTCCTCCTCCTCTTCCTCCGAGGCCGCGCCCCGGAACGACCCCGCCGCCGAGCTCAAGGCGCTGGCCCGCCGCGAGTCCGGCGACAAGCTCGCCCTCGGCCGCGCCGACGCGCCCGTCGTGCTGATCGAGTACTCCGACTTCAAGTGCGGTTACTGCGGCAAGTTCGCCCGGGACACCGAACCCGAACTGGTGAAGAAGTACGTCGACGCGGGCACCCTGCGCATCGAGTGGCGCAACTTCCCGATCTTCGGCGCCGAGTCCGAGGCCGCAGCCAAGGCCGCCTGGGCGGCGGGGCAGCAGGACCGCTTCGCGCAGTTCCACGCGGCCGCGTACGCCGACGGCTCGAAGGAGAAGGGCTTCGGCGAGGCCCGCCTGGCCGAGCTCGCGCGGGAGGCCGGGGTGCCCGACCTGGAGCGCTTCAAGGCCGACATGGCCGGTGAGCAGGCCGCGGCGGCCCTGAAGAAGGACCAGGAGGAGGGCTACCGCATCGGCGTCACCTCCACCCCGTCCTTCCTGGTCAACGGCAAGCCGATCGCCGGCGCCCAGCCCATCGGCGCCTTCACGGCCGCCATCGCCCAGGCCGAGGCGGCGGCGAAGCAGTGAGCGAGATCGGATACCTGGCCGCCCTGCTGGGCGGCCTCCTCGCGCTGCTCAGCCCGTGCAGCGCCCTGCTGCTGCCCGCCTTCTTCGCGTACTCGATCGACTCCACCTCCCGGCTGCTGGCGCGGACCGGGATCTTCTACGCCGGCCTCGCGAGCACCCTCGTACCGCTCGGGGCGGCCGGGTCGTACGCCGGGCGGTTCTTCCACAGCAACCGCGACGAGCTGGTGCTCGCGGGCGGCTGGCTGATCATCGTCCTCGGCTGCGCGCAGATCCTGGGCCTGGGCTTCGCCTCGAAGCGGCTCTCCGAGCTGTCGGGCAGGATCCGGCCGACGACCGCCCTGTCGGTGTACGCGCTCGGCGCGGTCTACGGGCTGGCGGGCTTCTGCGCCGGCCCGATCCTGGGCAGCGTCCTGACGGTGGCGGCGGTCAGCGGCAGCCCCGTCTACGGGGGCCTGCTGCTGGCCGTCTACGCCCTGGGGATGGCCGTACCGCTGTTCGTGCTGGCCCTGCTGTGGGAGCGGTTCGGGCTGGGCCGGCGGCGCTGGCTGCGCGGCCGGGCCTTCACGGTGGGCCGCTTCGAGCTGCACACCACCTCGCTGCTGTCCGGGCTGTTCTTCATCACCCTGGGCGTGCTGTTCCTGGTCTACGACGGGGCGAGCGCGCTGCCGGGGCTGCTGGACGTGGACGACTCGTTCGCCGTGGAGCAGTGGGTGCGCTCCCTCGCCGACGGCGTTCCGGACGTGGCGCTGCTCGGGCTGGTCGCCGTGGTGGCCTCGGCCGTCGGCCTGGTGCAGTGGCGCCGCAGGGCCCGGTCCGCGGAGCCCGCCGGGTCCGCCACCGAGGCGGAGTAACCACAGAAGGCCCCGTCCGATGGACGGGGCCTTCTTGATGGTGGCTGGGGCCGGGGTCGAACCGGCGACCTATCGCTTTTCAGGCGATCGCTCGTACCAACTGAGCTACCCAGCCACGAAACCGTTTCCGGCTTCAGCGATCCTGACGGGACTTGAACCCGCGACCTCCACCTTGACAGGGTGGCGAGCTAACCAACTGCTCCACAGGACCTTGCAGTGCGCGAGACCAAGTCTCGCACACGGTAATGCGTACCCCCAACGGGATTCGAACCCGTGCTACCGCCTTGAAAGGGCGGCGTCCTGGGCCACTAGACGATGAGGGCTAAAGGCCCGCCGGGCACTTCTCAGCGCGTCGGGGACGTGAGAAGCATATGGGATCCGGGGAGCTATCGCCAAAACGGTTTCCCCCGGAGCGACAATGACCGGGTGCTGGAGATGACGCGCGAGGAGTTCGAAGAGCTCGTCGCAGAGGCCCTGGACCGCATCCCGCCGGAGCTGACGCGGCTGATGGACAACGTGGCGGTGTTCGTCGAGGACGAACCGCCCGCCGACGACCCCGAGCTCCTCGGCCTGTACGAGGGGACTCCGCTCACGGACCGCGGCGAGTGGTACGCGGGGGTGCTGCCCGACCGGATCACCATCTACCGCAACCCCACGTTGCGGATGTGCGAGGACCGGGAGAGCGTGGTCGTGGAGACGGAGGTCACCGTGGTGCACGAGATCGCCCACCACTTCGGGATCGACGACGAACGGCTGCACGAGCTGGGCTACGGATGAGCCCTCCGGGACCCGTCCCGGCGCCGGAACCGCAGGGCGGCGGCGCACCGCGGGGCGGCGCCGCCGAGGCGATCGACCCGGACGTCGACCTCCACGTCCCCGCCCAGCGGGCCGAGCCGCAGGGCCGGGTGCTCGCCGCGATCGCGGCGGGCGGCGCGGTCGGGGCCTGTGCCCGCTACGGGATCTCCGTGCTGTGGCCGGCCGGGCCCGGGGCCTTCCCGTGGGCGACCTTCTGGATCAATGTGGCCGGCTGTGCGCTGATCGGCGTCCTGATGGTGCTGATCGGCGCGGGCGGCCGGGCCGCGCATCCCTTGGTGCGACCCTTCGCCGGGGCCGGCGTGCTCGGCGGCTTCACCACCTTCTCCACCTACGCGCTGGACGTCTCGCGGCTCCTGGACGACGGGGCGGCCGGGGCCGCCCTGGCGTACGCCTGCCTCACGGTGGTCGCCGCGCTGGGCGCGGTGTGGGCGGCGGCCTCGCTGACCCGCGTCGCGGTCCGGGGGCGCCGGTGAACTGGCTGCTCGTGGTGGCGGGCGCGGTCGTCGGGGCGCCCCTGCGCTACCTGGCGGACCGCGCGGTGCAGGCGCGCCACGACTCGCTCTTCCCCTGGGGCACCTTCACGGTCAACGCGGCAGCCTGCCTGGTGCTGGGAACGCTGACCGGCGCGGTGCTGGCAGGGGCGGCCCCCGCGCGGCTGGAGCTGCTGCTGGGGGCCGGGCTGTGCGGGGCGCTGAGCACGTACTCGACGTTCTCGTACGAGACGCTCCGGCTGGCCGAGCGCGGCCGGACCTTCCTCGCGGCGGCGAACGTGGTGGCGTCGGTGCTGGTCGGGCTGGGCGCCGTACGCCTCGGGTCGCTGCTGGCGCGCGGGCTGCTGGGCTGACGGGGCGTCGGCACGCGGAGAGCCGGTGTCCGCGGGGGCGTGTCTCTTACGGGTCATGGGGAGTTGGGCACATTGACCCGCTCATGCGGACTGCTCGTCCCCCAGGTCTCCAGGTTCCGGAGGTGCCATCCGTGCGCCAGTTGTCCGCTTCCCTCCGACTCGCTGTCACCGCGCTCGCGGTCGCGGCGTCGGCGGGCTGCATGAGTGTCGGCGAGGACGCCGCGAAGCCGGGCCCCGCTTCGTCGGCGGACCAGAAGGCGACGGCCGGGGCGGGTGGAGGTTCCGCTTCCGGGCGGGGCTCGGGTGTCCACGGCAACGGGCACGGAACGAAGGACGGTGCGGGGAACGGCAAGCCCAAGGAGGACGGCAAGGCCTCCGGGGCGACCGGGGCCACGCCCAGCCAGGGCGCGCCCAGCGGCCACCCGGGAGCGCCCTCGCCGTCGGCGGGGCCGGGCGGGGCGGCGGGCGGCCAGGGGCCCCAGCAGCCGCCCGGGGGCGGCTCCGGAGGCGCCGGCGGCTCCGGGGGGTCGGGCGGTGCGGGCGGCTCGGGCGGTTCCGGGGCCTCGGGTGGCTCGGGTGGCCCGGGCGAGGGCCAGCAGCCGTCCAGCCCGACTCCGGAGCCGCCGGATCCGACGCCGCCTGTGACGGAACCCACTCCGGAGCCGCCGTCTCCGCAGCCGCAGCCCAGCACCCAGCCGCAGCCGCCGCAGCCCTAGTCCGACGGCCGCCGCAGGGCTGTGGCTGCGGTCGTGTTCGTCGTCGCAAGCCCTCGGGGCTTGGGGAGTCTTCGCAGGTCAGAGCCGTATTGACCGGAGTGACTTGCCAGACCCGGGGGAGGGTGCGTATGGTTATAGATCGTTTGATCCCATTGCCCGGCGCCGACTCCGAAGAGCGCCGCGTGGCGCGTACTCTCCCTAGCCGTGGCTGACCGCATTGAGGCGGTCGATTTGCGATTCACGGAGTTTGGGCGCGTGCCGAGACTCCGGAAGGTTTCGCATTTCGCATGTCCATTTCCAGTTCTGACCGTTCCGTCATGCCCGAGAACGACTCCAACGAGATCGTCGACGCCGTTGAGACCCTTGTGGTCGACGAGGCGATCGAGGCCATCGAGACGGACGAGATCATCGAGTCCCTCGAGGACTCCCTCGACACCGACTTCGACGGCGACGCCGACGCTGACGCCGAGCCCACGATCACCTTCGGCGACCTCGGTCTCCCCGACGGCATCGTGCGCAAGCTCGCGCAGAACGGCGTCACCGCCCCCTTCCCGATCCAGGCCGCGACCATCCCGGACGCCCTGGCCGGCAAGGACATCCTCGGCCGCGGCCGCACCGGCTCCGGCAAGACCCTCTCCTTCGGTCTGCCGACCCTGGCCTCGCTGGCCGGCGGCCACACCGAGAAGAAGAAGCCCCGCGCCATCATCCTCACGCCGACGCGTGAGCTCGCGATGCAGGTCGCGGACGCCCTCCAGCCCTACGGCGACGTGCTCGGCCTGAAGATGAAGGTCGTCTGCGGCGGTACCTCCATGAGCAACCAGATCTTCGCTCTGGAGCGCGGTGTCGACGTTCTCGTCGCCACCCCGGGCCGCCTGCGCGACATCATCAACCGCGGCGCCTGCTCCCTGGCGAACGTCCAGGTCGCGGTTCTCGACGAGGCCGACCAGATGGCCGACCTGGGCTTCCTGCCCGAGGTCACCGAGCTGCTCGACCAGATCCCCGGCGGCGGCCAGCGCATGCTCTTCTCCGCCACCATGGAGAACGAGATCGGCACCCTGGTCAAGCGCTACCTGACCAACCCCGTCACGCACGAGGTCGACAGCGCCCAGGGCAACGTCACGACCATGACGCACCACGTCCTCGTCGTGAAGCCGAAGGACAAGGCGCCGGTCACGGCCGCCATCGCCGCCCGCAAGGGCCGCACCATCATCTTCGTCCGCACCCAGCTGGGCGCCGACCGCATCGCCGAGCAGCTCGTCGAGGCCGGCGTGAAGGCCGACGCGCTGCACGGCGGCATGACGCAGGGTGCCCGTACCCGCGTCCTCGCCGACTTCAAGGACGGATACGTCAACGCGCTCGTCGCCACCGACGTCGCCGCCCGCGGCATCCACGTCGACGGCATCGACCTGGTCCTGAACGTGGACCCGGCCGGCGACCACAAGGACTACCTGCACCGCTCGGGCCGTACCGCCCGCGCCGGCAAGTCGGGCGTCGTGGTCTCCCTGGCCCTGCCGCACCAGCGCCGCCAGATCTTCCGCCTGATGGAGGACGCGGGCGTCGACGCCTCGCGCCACATCGTCCAGGGCGCCGGCGCCTTCGAGCCCGAGGTCGCCGAGATCACCGGTGCCCGTTCGCTGACCGAGGTCCAGGCCGACTCCGCGAACAACGCCGCCAAGCAGGCCGAGCGCGAGGTCGCCGAGCTGACCAAGCAGCTGGAGCGCCTGTCGCGCCGTGCCGTGGAGCTGCGCGAGGAGGCCGACCGCCTGGTCGCCCGCTCCGCGCGTGAGCGTGGCGAGGACCCGGAGGCCGCTGTCGCCGAGGTGGCCGAGGCCGCCGAGGCCGAGGTCGCGGCTGCTGCCGCGGCCGCTGCCGCCGAACTGGCCGCGCAGGAGCGCCGCGAGGAGCAGCGCGCCCAGCGTGACGACCGCGGCAACTTCGAGCGTCGCGACAACCGTGGCGGCGACCGCGGGGGCGACCGTGGCGGCTTCCGCCGTGACGACCGCGGTGGTGACCGTGGCGGTGACCGTGGCGGCTTCCGCCGTGACGACCGCGGTGACCGCGGTGGCCGTCCCTCCGGCGGCTTCAACCGTGACGACCGCGGTGGCGACCGTGGCGGCTTCCGCCGCGACGACCGTCCGTCCGGTGGCTTCCGCTCCGGTGGCGACCGTCCGTCCGGCGGCTTCCGCCGCGACGACCGTCCGTCCGGTGGTTTCAACCGTGACGACCGTGGCGGCGACCGCGGTGGCTTCCGCTCCGGTGGCGACCGTCCGTCCGGCGGCTTCCGTCGCGACGACCGTCCCTCGGGCGGCTTCAACCGTGACGACCGCGGTGACCGCGGTGGCGACCGTGGCGGCTTCCGTCGCGACGACCGTCCGTCCGGTGGCTTCAACCGTGACGAGCGTCCCTCCGGTGGCTTCCGCTCCGGTGGCGGCGACCGCCCGTTCAACCGCGACCGTCGTGACGACCGTCCGTCCGGTGGCTTCCGCTCCGGCGGCGCCGGTGACCGTCCCTACGGCCGCCGCGACGACCACCGTCCGTCCGGCTCCGGTTCCACCGGCTCCTTCGGCGGCCGCCGCGACGACAAGCCCCGCTGGAAGCGCAACGGCTGACGGTCCGGCTCCGGCCGACCTCCTGGCCGGGTGACCGAATGACTGAAAGGGCCCGTACGACACCCCGTGTCGTACGGGCCCTTTGTCATGACTCCGCGCCGGCCGAGATGCGTCGGCGGTCCCGAACTCACCACGACAGGCCGGTCACTCGATACCCGATCGGCTGACGGGCGCTCTGCGGCTATGCTCTGGGGTGAGCACGTGGAGGGGCCATTAGCTCAATTGGCAGAGCAGCGGACTTTTAATCCGTTGGTTGTCGGTTCGAGTCCGACATGGCCTACTGACCCCCTCTGGGCGGAACCCCCGTTGACCTGCGTCAACGGGGGTTCCGGCGTTTCCGGGGTCTGTACTCCTCAAGGACTCGGCCTACTTCACCCGGCTCCGCCCGGAGCCGGGCTGAGCAACCGGCCGGGCCTCGGGTCAGTCGGCGTTGCAGATCATGTCGAAGGCACGGTTGGCGGCCGCCGTCCAGCCCTGCCAATAGGCGTCCGAGTGCTCCTCACTCTTGTCCGCTGTGGGGCGTGTGGAGCAGTCGAGGTCTGCCGCGGCCCGGCCGGCCTCGTGTCCGGCCCGGTAGCCCTGCTGGAAATCCCTCTGCCGGCTCTGCGGGGTCGGGCTCGGCGGCTGCGTGCCGGGGGCCTTGACCACCTTGCAGTTCACGAAGACGAAGTCCTGGTCCTCGTTGACCGCGAGAACGGTGTAGTCGACGTTCTTCTGGAACCGCGTGATCTTGAAGTTTCCGTTCGCGTCCAGGTTCAAGGGCTCGGTGCTCTCCCCGTCGTTCAGGGTCCGCGGGGGCGTGAAGCCCTCGCCGGTGATGGTGACGGACGTGCCGTTCGCCGAGGGTGTGACCGTGCAGCTGGCGGCGGGAACCGCCGCGGTGGCAGTCCCCGACAGGGAAGCCGTGCCGCCGAGTACGACCGCGGACGCGAGCAGAGAAGTGATCACGGCGCGCCGATTGCGTCGATGCATGGTGATGCTCCCATCGGGAGTGCGAGGGAGGAACGTGAGGGGGAGACGGCCGCCGGGACGAAGGCGCGCACGCCGCGGGCACACGTCCGCCTACGGGCCGCAGCGTCCGTCCGAAGAGCCCCCGGCTCTCCTTCTCCGGCTGCCGCGTCTCATCGGCGGCAACCCGGCGCAGGCGGCTTGTGCTCGCCTCTTCCATGCTCACCCTCCCGCACCGGGGTGTCGACCGGGAGCGGGCGGGACGCGCGTCCGGTACGTCGCCGCTTCCGCGCTCAGTCGTGTTCCCCCGCACCGGGGCGGCCGTTCGGCCGGGGTCAGGGTGAACTCAGCGTCGCCGCCAGGCTTGTTGGAGGGGTCGGTGCGGAGCCGTAAGGCCCGGTCGAAACGGTCTCCGAAACCGGGCTTCAGAGCAGTTTGCAAGGCTCTGACCTGCGGTGATGGTGATCTGAGGGAGGGTGGGGAGGTTAATTGGCGGAGGCCTCCCCCCGGATGGCGTAGAGTTGTGTTTACCGACGCGGGGTGGAGCAGCTCGGTAGCTCGCTGGGCTCATAACCCAGAGGTCGTAGGTTCAAATCCTGCCCCCGCTACTCAGTACGAAGGCCCGGTTCTCCTTTCTGGAGAACCGGGCCTTCGTCGTTTCCCCCTCACCCGATCGGCCTCGGCCCGCTCGCCGTGCGGCCGCGTCCCCGCCAGCCTTGGGGGGCGAGGCGGCGGTGGCCCGCACCCGTGCGAGGGACCGGGCGGCAGGAGAGCAGCGTGGTGGGGCTGGGCCAGCGGGACAACGGCGAGCGCGCCGACGGCGACGGCGACGGCGACAGCGGTGGCGCCCGTGACGGTGGCGGCTTCGGCAACGGTGCGGCCCGGCAGGTGGTCCGGGTGCTGCCCGGCGTACTGATCGCCCTCGGGCTGGTGTTCGACCTGCTGACCCCGCCGAGCTTCACCGGATCACCCTTCTTCTCGGCGGCCCCGCTGATCGCCGCCCCGCTGTCCAGCCTCCGGGCCACGGCCCTGACCGGCGCCATCGCCTCGCTCGCCGTGGTCGTGCTGCACGCCCTGAACGGCACCACCTGGAAGGTGGAGGCGGTGACCGAGCTGGTCACCGTCCTGACGGTCTCCGGGCTGGCCCTGCTGATCAACCGGGTGGTCCGGCGCAGCGGCGAGCGGCTGGCCTCGGCGCGCGGGATCGCCGAAGCCGCGCAGCGGGCGGTGCTGCCCACCCCGGCGGATCGGATCGCGGGGCTGAACGTCTCCGCCTGGTACGAGGCCGCGCAGGCCGACGCCTTCATCGGCGGGGACCTGTACGCCGTCCAGGACACCCCGTACGGCGTGCGGCTGGCCGTGGGCGACGTGCGGGGCAAGGGGCTGGGGGCGGTCGAGGCCGTCGCCGTGGTCCTCGGGGCCTTCCGGGAGGCGGCGGAGACCGAGCCGACGCTGGAGTGCGTGGCGCGGCGGCTGGAGCGCGCCCTGGCCCGGGAGGGGATGCGGCGCGACAGCCTGGACGCGGTGGAGGGGTTCACGACGTGCGTGCTCGGAGAGATCCCGCCGGGGACGGGGGTGCTGCGGCTGCTCAACCGGGGCCACCCCGAGCCGCTGCTCCTGCACGGGGACGGGCGGCTGGCGGTCCTCGCCCCGGCGGAGCCCGCGCTGCCGCTCGGCATGGGCGAGCTGGGGGCCTGGCCGGACCGGGCCGAGGAGTGGCGGTTCCCGGCCGGCGCCACCCTGCTGCTGTACACCGACGGCCTGACCGAGGCCCGGGACCGGGCCGGGGCCTTCTATGATCCGGCGGACCGGCTGCGCGGGAGGGTCTTCCCGGGGCCGGACGCGCTGCTCAGCGCGCTCAGCAGCGATGTGCGCCGGCACACGGGCGGCGGCGCGACGGACGACATGGCGCTGCTCGCGGTCGGCAGGCCCGGGGAGGGGCAGCCGGAGCGGCGGCGCACGGTGCCGGTCGTACGACGGGGCGAAGGGGAGTGACAGCCGGTGACCGAAAGGGAGCGCTCCGCAAGATGAATGACGGTTCGTCATTTTCTGTGTGTGGCTGAAGTGATGAGGGTGGCACTTGAGTTTTGACCGGTTTAAACCCTGTTAATGATGAAAAGGCCAGGCCAAAGCCAGTCAGGGAGTGGCCGATTGGTGAGAACGATCAAGCGCAACAGCTTGGAATCACTCCCCCGCGTCTATTACCTTTTGATAACGCAGCGCGGTCGTCCCAGCCGTCGTCAGAGACGGCGCCGCGCGCGTGCGCGCCAATGAGGAGTGTGCCCCGGTGGCCTCCAACTTGCCTGCCCCTGAAGGCACCGAGATCCAGGAGCCGCCCACGGCGGGCGCCTGGGGCGAGTGGAATCCCACCGAGGATTCGGTCCGGCCGGTCCGCGGCAAGCACCGGGTGGCCAAGCAGCGCGGGGGACTCGCCCGCAGCTCCACCGTCCTCGGCGTGGGCGTCATCGCGGCGGTCGGAGCGGGCGGCATCGCCACCGCGCAGGACCGGCCCCAGGTCGCGATATCCATGCCCTCCCTGCCGGACATGCCCGAACTCCCCGAGCTGCTCGGCGGCGACGCCTCCGACGCAAAGGCGCGGAACGCGGACGGCGGCGGGGCAGCGGCCGCGCGCACCGGGATCATCCCGCAGCAGGCCGACCGGAGCGCGGACGCCGGCGAGGTCCTGCGCAACCGCATCCTCCAGCAGGCCGAGTCCCAGCAGGACGCCGCCGAGGCCCAGATCCGGGCCGAGGCCGAACGCGCAGCCCAGGCGGCCGCGGCCCAGGAGGCCAAGGACAAGCTGGAGGCGGCGCGCAAGGAGGCCGAGGCGGCCGCGGCGAAGGCCGAGGAGAAGGCCGCGCAGGAGGCCAAGGCGGCCGAGGAGGCCGCCAAGGCCAAGGCCGAGCAGGAGCGAATCGCCAAGCTGGCCGGCTCCTACTCCCTGCCCACCTCCGCCTACACCCTCACCTCGCACTACGGCCAGGCCGGCTCCATGTGGTCCTCGGGCCACCACACCGGCCTCGACTTCGCCGCCCCGACCGGCACCCCGGCCAAGGCCGTGGGCGCCGGGAAGATCACCTCGGCGGGCTGGTCCGGGGCGTACGGCTACCGGATCGTGCTGGAGCTCGAGGACGGTACGGAGATCTGGTACTGCCACCTCTCCTCCATGTCGGTGACCTCCGGTTCGGTCGGCGCGGGCGACACGATCGGCCGCGTCGGCGCCACGGGCAACGTCACCGGCCCCCATCTCCACCTGGAAGTACGCAAGGGCGGTTCGACGATGGACCCGCTGGCGTGGCTGAACTCCAAGGGTCTGAACGTCTGAGGCCTGGACGTCCCGGATCTGGACGTCCTGGATCTGAACGTCCTGGGTCTGCACGCCCGAGGTCCGGCCTTCCGGGGTCCGAACTCCCAGGGCCTGATCGCCCGGGGTCCGTCCCGCCCGGGTGGTCCGTACGCGCCGGGTCCGCCGGCCAGGGGTCCGCGCGCCTGGGCGCCGGTACGCCGGCCCGCGCGGCCTCGGGGCCCCGGTCCGGGCCCTTGCCCGGCCGGCCGCGCTCCAAGGGGTCGAACCTCGGCGGCAGCAGCTCCTCCATGACCGCCGCGCGGGCCAGCGCGGGCGCCGCCGTGGCCCTGCGCCGCCAGAGCCGGTGCAGCAACTCCCGCTCCCGGCGCGCGAAGTCCGGCTCCCAGGCCGGTCCGCCCCGGCGCGCCCGGTGCCGCAGCAGCGCCAGCGCGGCCGCGTCCGCCGCGTAGTGGCTGACCACCCGGCCCGCCGCCCGGCCCCCGCTGCGCCGCGCCAGGGCGCGGGCCAGTGACCGGGCCGGCATCGACGCGAGCGCCGGCACCTCGGCCCGGGTGAACCAGCCCGCCGCCGCGTACACCGCCAGCTCCGCCGCGACTGCCCGCAGCCGGCCGCGCCGTATCCGTACGGCCGCGTACACCAGCAGCCCGAACAGCGGGACCATCACGGATCCGTAGACCACGTAGAAGCCGTGCTCCCCGAGCCGCGAGGAGCTGTTCCACAGCGCGTGCAGACCCATGGCCAGCGCCAGGCCGAGCAGCGGCAGGCCGACCCTGCGCGAACGGTGCGCGCTGAGCGCGGCCGCGCCGAGGCCCAGTCCGGTGAGCACCGTGAACAGCGGGTGCGCGAAGGGCGACACGACGACCCGCACGAAGAAGGTCGCGGCCGTCACCGAGTCCAGGACGCCGGTGCCCTCCGCCAGGTCCTCGCCGAAGGCGTTGCCGAGGTAGAGGATGTTCTCGGTGAAGGCGAAGCCGGTGGCGGTGAAACCGGCCAGCACGAAACCGTCGGCGGGGCCGGTGAAACGGCGTCTTCGGAACGCGAACACCAGGAGCAGGGCGGCCGCCTTGGCGCTCTCCTCGACCACCGGGGCGATCGCCACCGAGCCGAGCTGGTCGGCGTCGGACGGGTCGGCGGTGGCCGCGGCTATCCACTCGGTGGCGAAGCTGTTGGCCAGTATGGCGATCAGCGCCGCGGTGCAGGCCCCCCAGCCGAAGCAGAAGAGCAACAGCGCCCAGGGGGAGGGCACGGCCCGGCCCAGCCACCGGAAGGCCGCCATGAGGAGCGGCACCGGCAGCAGGGCCAGACCGAGGCCGACGAAGAAGCCGGGGGTGCCGGTCTGTTCCCGCACGAGTTCGAGGATCCACAGACCCGATACGGCCAGCACGGCGAGCAGGACGACGAGCACGCGCGTGCGGACCGTGCCCGACGGACGTGCGAGCACACCAAGGAGCGCTCGGAACACGTCATGACCCTACCGAGCGGGTCTGACACGCGCGGTGACGTTGTCAGTTCTGTACGCGACGGAAGAGCAAGTCGTGTACGAGGTGGCCCTTGTCGAGTCCCTGGCCCTCGAAACGGGTCAGCGGCCGGAAGTCGGGGCGCGGGGAGTAGCCGCCGTCGGGCTGTGTGTTCTCGAAGTCCGGGTGGGCGGTGAGCACTTCGAGCATCTGCTCGGCGTACGGCTCCCAGTCGGTCGCGCAGTGCAGCACGGCGCCCGGTGCCAGCCGGGTGGCGGCCAGGGTGAGGAACTCGGGCTGGATCAGCCGGCGCTTGTGGTGGCGGGCCTTGGGCCACGGGTCCGGGAAGTACACGCGGATCCCGGCCAGCGAGTCCGGCGGCAGCATCTCGCGCAGCAGGATGATCGCGTCGCCGTTGGCCACGCGGACGTTGGTCATGCCGCCCCGCTCGGCGAGGGCGAGGAGATTGCCCTGGCCGGGGGTGTGCACGTCCGCCGCGAGGATGCCCGTGCCCGGGTCGGCGGCGGCCATCTGCGCGGTGGCCTCGCCCATGCCGAAGCCGATCTCCAGGACGACGGGAAGGCCGTCGAAGAGCGCCTTGAGGTCGATGACCTCGTGGCCGTCGATGTCCAGGCCCCAGGTGCCCCACAGGCGCTTCAGGGCCTCGCCCTGGCCGGTGGTGACCCGGCTGCGCCGGGGCTGGAAGCTCCGGATCCGCCGCTCGTGGTGCGACCCGGCCGGGTCGGGCGAGGGCCCGTCGGGGAACCGGGGCTCGGTGCGCCACTTGGGCGGCACGTACGAATGCGCCTCCGGCGCGGCATCCGGGAGGCTGGGCGGCTGGGGATTCAGGGACTCAGACACAATGCCCTGATTCTACGACGGGGGGCCGGGCCACCACCGCCGCGCGAGCGGCCACGGGCTGCGCCCGGGCGTCCCGGGGCTCGGCCCCGGACCCCGCGCCCCGAACGCCGGCGGGCCTGAACTTCCGCTCAGGCCGAGCCGAGGGTGCGCAGGACGCGGGCGGCGATCTCGCGGCCGATCGGGAGCGAAGCGGTAGCCGCGGGCGAGGGCGCGTTGAGGACGTGGACCGTGCGCGGGGCGTCCCGGATCAGGAAGTCGTCCACCAGGGTGCCGTCCCGCAGGACGGCCTGGGCCCGGACCCCGGCCGCGGCGGGGCGCAGGTCCGCCGCGGTGACGGCGGGCAGGAGGCGGCGTACGGCCTGGGTGAAGGCCTGCTTCGACAGGGAGCGGTGGATCTCGCCCGCCCCGTACCGCCAGTGCTTCGCGGCCATCCGCCAGGAGCCCGGCCAGGCCAGCTCGGAGGCGATGTCGCGCGGGCGGACGGTGGACCAGGCGTAGCCCTCGCGGGCCAGGGCGGGCACGGCGTTGGGGCCGACGTGGACGCCGCCCGCGACGCCGCGGGTCAGGTGCACCCCGAGGAAGGGGAACGCCGGGTCGGGCACCGGGTACACCAGCCCCCGGACCAGCTCGGGCCGGGCCAGGTCGTAGTACTCGCCCCGGAAGGGGATGATCCGCATGCCCGGGTCGTCCCCGGCCAGCCGGGCGATCCGGTCGCACTGCAGGCCCGCGCAGTTCACCAGGACCCGGGCCTTGACGACCAGGCCGGAGGTGGTGCGGACCGCCACCGCCGACGGGCGCCGCGAGATCAGGTCCACCGCCCCGCCGTAGACGATCTCCGCGCCCGAGGACTCCGCCAGCTGGGCGCTCACCTGGCCGTAGTCCACGATTCCGGTGGTGCCGACGTGGATCGCGGCCAGGCCGCGCACCTCCGGCTCGTACTCGGCGATCTGCGCCGGGCCCAGCTCGCGCACCGGAATGCCGTTCTCCCGGCCGCGCTGGACCAGGGCGTGCAGCCGCGGCAGCTCCTCGCGCTCCGTGGCGACGATCAGCTTGCCCGTCACCTCGTGCGCGATCCCGTGCTCCGCGCAGAACTTGACCATCTCGGCGGCCCCGCGCACCGCGAAGCGCGCCTTCAGCGATCCGGGGCGGTAGTAGATCCCGCTGTGGATCACGCCGCTGTTGCGGCCCGTCTGGTGCCGGGCGGGGCCGGCCTCCTTCTCCAGGACGACCACCCGGGTGCCCGGGGCGAGGCGTGACAGGGCGTGCGCCGTCGACAGGCCGACGATCCCGCCGCCGACCACCAGCACATCGCAGTCCACGCCGCCCGCAGCACCTCCGCCGCGCATGCCGCCCGCAGCACCTCCGCCGCGCATGCCGCCCGCAGCACCCGCACCGCGCACGCCGCGCACAGCACCCGCACCGCGCACGCCGCCCACACGTCCCACGCCGCCCAGCCTGCCCCTGCCGCCGCCCAAGCCGACACCTCCCACCCCTGCATACTGCACCCCGCCACCGACAAAGCGGCCACGCGGGGCCGTCCGCCGTGAGGGGGTGCCTTGTCGGTCGGGCCGGGCCCGGGTCGTCTGGTGCCGCGCCTCGCGGCGTTCTCGTCGGTCGACGACGCTCCGCGTCGCCTCCCTCCTCGGCCTTGCGATCCACGGCACCAGACGACCCGGGCTGATCCGGCCCGACCGACAAGACACCCCCTACGCGGGCGCCACGAGCAGCGGCCGGGCCCGCTCGCGCAGCTCCGCGACGCGCGGCTCGTCCCCGTACGGTTCCAGGCGGTGCAGCAGGTCCCGTACGTACTCGTTCGTCCGCGCCGAGGAGATCCGGCCCGCCACCTCCACCGCCCGGGTGCCCGCCGCGCACGCCGCGTCGAGATTGCCCGACTCCAGCTCCGCGACCGCGCTCACCACCAGGCGCAGCCCGTGCGAGCGCACGTACTCCTCGGTGGGCCGGGACAGCGCCTGCTCGGTGAAGCGCCGCACCTGCCGGGGGAGTTTGAGGTCCCGGTAGCATTCCGCCGCATCCGCCGCGAAACGGTCGTACGAGTAGAAGCCCAGCCAGGTCGGATCCGGATCGCCCTCCCGCGCCCGCTCCAGCCATCCCTCCGCCGCCCGCAGCGCCGCTCCGGCCGCCACCGAGTCGCCCGCCTTCGCGTGCGCCCGCGCCTCGACCAGGCGGAAGAAGCTCATGGTGCGGGCGGTGGCCAGGCCGCGGTTGCGCTCCACGGCCGCCTGCGCCAGGTCCACGCCCTCGTCGGGGAAGTCCCGGTAGGTCGCCTGGAGGGACATCGAGGCCAGCACGTACCCGCCGAGCGGTACGTCCGCGGCTGCGCGGGCCAGGCGCAGCGCCTGGATGTAGTAGCGCTGGGCCGCTTCCTGCTGGCCCGTGTCGAAGGCCATCCACCCGGCCAGCCGGGTCAGTTCGGCGGTGGCGCCGAACAGGGCGCGGCCCACCTCGTCCGTGTAGCAGCCGAGCAGCAGCGGCGCCGCGTCCACCCGCAGGCACTCGGGCACCATCGACGAACGCCAGTCGCCGCCGCCGTACTTGGAGTCCCAGCGGCGGGCGTCCTCGGCGGCCTCGCGCAGCTTCGTCACATCGCTGTGGCCCACGCGCTGACCGTGGTCGCGCGGCGTTTCGGCCGAGGGCTGCGCGGGCACAACGGTGGACGGCGGAGCCGTGAGGCCGCCCGCCGATCCTGTCGCCGGTCCTGCCGTACGGCCCTGCGGGGAAGCCGGAGGCACCTGGACCGGAGCCGTCGCGTCGCGCGCCGGTACGTCGTGCGCGGGCACGGCCGGAGCGGGGAGGGGCTGAGGCGTGGTGCCGTGAGCCGGATTCTGTCCTTGTCCCTGCCCCTGCCCTTGTCCTTGCCCCGGTCCCTGACCCTGTCCTTGTCCCTGCCCTTGCCCCGGTCCCTGGCCCGGGGTGCCGTGCGCCGGGCCCGCCGGCTCGCGCGCCACCGAGCCGTCCGCGGGAGATATCAGCCAGCGCGAAGCGGGCGTCGCGTAGGCCGACACGGAGAAGGAGCCCGCGAGCGACTGCCAGATCCCGCCACCGCCGCGCCGCCCCGCGAGGTCGAGCCGGTAGAGGTCGGTGGCCGAGCGCACCGCCGCGCCCACGTCGCGCGGAAAGGCCAGGCCGACCTCGGGCGCGGGATCCGCGTCCGCCAGCCCGATCTCGTGCAGCGGCACCGGCCGCCCCAGCTTCGCCCCGATGGCGGCGGCGATCAGATGCGGGGCGGCGCCCTGCGGCACCATCCCCTTCGACACCCACCGGGCCACCGAGGTCTTGTCGTAGCGAAGCGTCAGACCGCGCTGTGCGCCGAGGTCGTTGACCCGACGGGCCAGTCCGGCGTTGCTGATGCCCGCGAGGGCGAGGACGGCGCCGAGCTTCTCATTGGGCTCGCGGAGCTCCCTGGACATGCGCCACCCCTCGTCACACGCGGAACGCAGACGCCGCCGGGGCATAGGCGCCCGGCATTTCGTAAACCCAGCGTAGTTCCCCGCCTCCCAAGCGTTAAGGCCCCGACTTCCGTATGGCGGGATTGTTGTCCGTTTGCACAGTCCGCCCGGGGCCCGTCCCCGGGGCGCACGTGTCATCGCGTGCTCCGCCCGTGTGGCCGTGCGCCCGCCCGTGCGCTCTGGTCGGCCGCGGGGCCCGGCGATTCGATGTGCGGTGCGTGGGTCGGCCCGCTGCGCGGATCGGGTGGGCCGGGGGATGCCGCTGCCTCAATCCCCGCGGGTGGCGGAACGGTCCGGGGGGTGGATTCCGCCTCCCGTACCGCGCCCGCCCACGGCCGGCCGGCGGCACACATCGCCGCTCAGCACGGCCGAAGAATGGCCGAAAGCGACCTATGGGGCGGTGGGAACGGAACGCCAAATACTGTGTGGCCGCAGCGTGTTCGTTTGCATGTGCGCCCCCTTTAGCACCTCTCGTACGCCTGTCCCGTGGCAGCATGGTCCCGAGCCACCCGGGGTCCCGCCGGCCGCGCCCTCAGCGCTGACCGTGCTGCCCGTGCCCCGGTCATGTGCCCACAGGCTGGGGAGGCGGCGGTGCGCTGGTTGGTGGGTTGGAGCAGTATCGCCGCGAGCTTCGGCACGGCCGGCCGAGTCTCCGGCCAAAGCCCTGGCCAGGGCACGTCCGCCGGCCCGGGCGGATACGGCGGCCCCGGCGGTTACGGGGACAACTCCGGTTACGGGGACACCGGCGGCCTGCGCGGCGGCATCGCCGACGCCGCCCATCCCGACGACCCCGGCGCGGACGCCGAACGCACCGTCCACCCCGTCGGCGCCCAGCTGCTCTGGGGAGATCCCGACCCCCTCTGGGCCGTCGGCGACTGGCGCCCCGACGAGATCCGCACCCTCACCGCCGACCCCTCCGACCCCTTCACCCGGCTCGCCGTCCTCGGCTGCTGCGGCGCCACCGACGCCGAACTGCGCCGCGCCCTCTACGCCGCCCGCGGCGGGGCCCTGCGCCACCTCACCCAGTGGTCCGGCAGCTACACCGCCGTCGTCCAGGCCGGCCGCCGGATCACCGTCGTCGGCGACCTCGCGGGCGCCCGGCCCGTCTTCTATACCCCCTGGGCGAGCGGCACCGCGTACGCCACCGCCGCCCTCCCGCTCGCCGACCTCATCGAGGCACAGCTCGACATCGGCCATCTCGCCGCCCTGCTGGCCTGCCCCGACAGCCCCGAGGCACTGGGCGACGGCACACCGTACGCCGGTGTCCGCAGGATCCCGCCCGGGCACGCGCTCATCCTGCGCGAGGGCTCCCGCGAGATCACCGGGTACGAGCCGGTGGCCTCGCTCGCGGTGGCCGCGCCCGCGGCGGATCCCGAGCGCGCGGTGGAGGGCGTACGGGAAGCTTTGGTGGATGCCGTGCGCGCCCGGCTCACGGCGCCCCGCCATGCCCCCGACGCGGCGCCGCCGTACGATCCCGGCCCCGTGCCCGGAATGGGCCCCGCCGACCGGCGCGCGGCCCGCGGCGCCCCGGCCCCCGGTGTGGGCGCCGACCTCTCCGGCGGCAGCGCCTCCGCGACCCTGGCACTGCTCGCGGCCGGCCTGCCCGGCGCCCCGGGCACCCTGCTGAGCCCCGCCGGCGCCCGGCTGCTGGCGGTCACCTTCAACGACCTCGCCACCCCGCAGGGCCGCGAGGCCGAACTGGAACGGGCCCGGGCCATCGCCGCCGACCCGCGCCTGCACCACGTCGTCGTGGCCGCCGCCGAGGAAGCCCTCCCGTACGCCGAACTCGACGGCCCCCTCACCGACGAACCCGGCCCCTCCCTGGTCTTCGCCGCCCGCGAGCGGCGCCGGCTGGCCGCCGGATCCGCCGACCACTTCACCGGCCACGGCGCCCGCCAGGTCCTCGACGCGCACCCGGCCCGCATGGCCGACCTCCTGATGGACCGCCGCCGGCGCCACCTGCTGCGCCCGGTGGCGGCCCTGGCCCGCTCGGCCTCGGCCTCCGGGGAGTCCCTGCTGGTCCCGCTGACCGTGTACTCGGCGGCCCGCAGACTTGCCCGTACGACGTACCGCGCGGGCATGGAAGCCGCCGCGGCCAGGCTCCGCGAAGGCGGGGTCACCGAGCGCGCTTCCGGTCCGGTGGACGCTTCCCTGGCCGCCCTGACCTGGTCCCGGCCGGGCCCGGCGGCGGGCTGGCTGACGGGCGAGGCCCTGGCGGAAGTATCGATCCGCCTCGCGGCCGCGGCCGGCCGCCCTCCCCTGTCCCTGCGGCCGGGCGAAGCCCGCGCCAGCTCGGTCCTCGCCCGCCACGCCGCCGACCACCGGGTCTTCGAACAGGCCGTGGAGGTCCGCAGCCAGCGCCTGCACGCCCCGTTCCTCGACAACCAGGTCGTACGGGCCGCCCGCGCCCTCCCGGAATCCCTGCGCGTCCAGCCCGGGGCCCGGGCGGAGATCCTGCGCAGCGTCCTGTCCTCGGCTGGGGTACGGGAACTCCCCCCGGGCTGGGGCGCCACCGCCAACACCCCGAACGAGACCGCCACCCGGCTGGGGCTGCGGGCCGCCCTGACCGAGCTGCTGTCCCTCTTCGCCACCCCGCTGCTCGCGGACGCGGGCCTCATCGAGGCCCGGGTCGTGCAACAGGCCCTGCTCGACGCGGCGGACGGCCGCCCGGTCCCGCTCGACGGGCTCGCGGAGCTCGTCTCGATGGAACTGTGGCTGGGCCGGCTCCTCGCCCGCCGCGGCACCTGCTGGACGGGTACCACGAGCGCACGCCGCCGCGCCGTTCCGACGGGGGTTCCCGTGCACCGGCCTGCCCTGTCCTGATCAGGCGCCGAGCACCAGGGCCGCGGCGACGGCCGGGCCGAAGGCGCCGCCCAGCTGGTAACAGAGGACGAACAGGCCGATGGCCGTGGGCCGCTGGGAGTCCGGGGCGCTCGACGCGGCGTGCGTCGACAGGACGGCGTTGGCCCCGGTGGCGGCGAAGACGGCCCCCGCCGTGGCGGCCAGCAGCAGCGGCCCCTGGTCGGCGGCCGCCGCCGTCACCGCGGCGAGCGTGCCTACCCCGGCCAGCACCGCGCGTACGGCCGTGCGCCCCATCCGGGCCGACGCCGCGGCCAGCAGCCAGGACAGCGCCGATCCGGTGAGCAGCGCCGCGAGCTGCCCCGACCCGGCGGCGCCGGTGTCCCAGCCCGCCCGGTCGGCGAGCAGCCGCGGCACCGAGAACAGCAGGGTGAAGTAGGACGCCGACAGGCCCAGGGCCAGCAGGGCCGAGGCGAGGAAACGGGGCGAGCGCAGCAGCGCCTCCGGTACGAAGCCCTGGGGGCGGCGGCGTACGTGCAGCGCGAGCAGCACCGCGGCGACGGCGGCGGAGGCCAGCGCGGCCGAGGGGGCGTGGGGGAGCAGGACCAGCGCGGTGACCAGTGCCGTCAGCAGCCCGGCACCGCGGGCGTCGAACCTGTCGCGTGCGGGCGCCGGGGCTTTCGCGGCCCCTGAGGCCGTCGGGGCCTGGGCGTACCGGGCGACCGCCGGCACGGCCAGCAGCGCGATCACGGACACGGAGAGCGAGAGCCGCCACGACACGGCCTGCGCGAGCTGGGCGCCGAGCAGGGGGCCGGCCGCGCCGAGGATGCCGAAGCCCGCGCTGATGACGCCCATGCGGCGGGCGGATCCGGCCAGGCTCATCGCGGCCGCCACCAGCCCGGCGCCGCCCGCGGCCTGGGCCGCCCGCCCGACCAGGGTCAGCGGCAGCCAGGGGGACGCCGCGACCAGGAGCGTGCCGCCGAGTACGAGGACGCTGCTCAGCCGGAGCACCGCCCGCAGGCCCCGGTGACGCAGCAGCCCGGCCAGCAGGGGAGTGCCGACGGCCATGGCCCAGGCGAAGGCGGCGACGAGCCAGGTCGCGGCCGAGGTGCCCGCCCCGAGGGCGCCGGCCATGTCGGGAAGGATCAGCACGGGGGCGTTGGCCCCGGCGGCGACGGGGGTGGCCAGCAGGGCCAGCCATAAGGCGGGGACGGGTCCGCGCGCGGGGGCGGCTGGTGCCGGGCTGTGCGCCGGGGACTGGGTGGTGGCGGTGGTGGCGGTGGTCATGGTGTGCCCGCTCCAATGCGTCTCAAGATTGAGAATCTCAACGTTAAGATAAAAGCAGGCGGTCATCTCAACGTCAAGTGTCTTAACGTTGAGATATCTTGAGGGGGAGCGCGCGGGGTAGGGCGGAAGCCGGGAGCGACGGAACCTCGACGGGTCCCGCCGCCCGACGGGACCCCACAGAACCGACAGAAGAGGAAGAGGACGCCACGATGGGCGATGCAGTGGACGTGATCGTCGGCCAATGGGCGAAGGAACGCCCCGACCTGGCCGCGGGCCTGTGGTCCGTCGAGGTACTGGCCCGCATCCAGCGGATGAACCGGATCATCGAGAAGCAGATCAAGAGCTTCGCCGCCGAACGGGACCTGGAGATGGGCGAGCTGGACATCCTCTTCACCCTCCGCCGCTCGGGCCCCCCGTACGCCATGACGGCCGGCGCCCTCATCCCCGCCGCCATGGTGACCTCGGGCGCGATCACCAACCGCATCGACCGCATGGAGGCCAAGGGCCTGGTCGAGCGGGTCCGGGACGGCAAGGACCGCCGTACGGTCCGGATCCGGCTGACCGAGCAGAGCCTCGTGCTCACCGAGGCGCTGATGACCGACCACCTCGACCACTACGCGGAACTCCTCGCCCCGCTGGACGCCACCACGTGCGCCACGGTCGCCACCGCCCTCCGCACCCTCCTGGAAACCCAGGGCGACACCTCGATCACGTAGGGGGCGCCTTGTCGATCAGGCCGGGCGCGGGTCTCGCCTGACCGCCAGCCTCCAGTGCCGTCCGGTGCCAGGCGGGCCGTGGGGGTGGTGCGGTGCCGTGCGGCTCGTCCGGTGCCAGGCGGGCCGTGCGGGTCGTCCGGTACCAGGCTGGCCGTCCGGCCCGTCCGGCCCGTCCGGCCCGTCCGGTGCCGTCCGGGCCAGGCGGGTCGTGCGGTGCCGTTCGGGACGTGCGGGTCGTGCGGCCAGGCGGGCCGTCCGGGTCGTGCGGTGCCAGGACGGCGCGGCTGGGTGCGGCCGGTGCCAGGACGGCGCTTGCCGGGTGCGGCCGGCTCCCCGCCGGGCCCGCCTCCCCGCGAGACCCGCCGGGGGCGGCGCACGCGCGGTCCGGCTCGGCGCAGCCACCCCGCCCGGGCTGGGCTGACCGGCGCAGCCGGGGCTCGGGCGCCGAAATCCGTTCCTGCTCCCCGCAGGGGGCCAGGCAGAATTGGCCGGTGCGGTATCTGATCCTGGGCGTCACCGAGGCGCGCGACGAGACGGGCGCCCCCCTTCCCATCGGCGGCGCCCGCCTGCGCGCGCTGCTGGCCGCGCTCGCCCTCCGCGCCGGCGGCCCCGCCGCCTCCGTCACCGACCTGGTCGACGAGGTCTGGGGCGACGAACCGCCCCAGGACGCCCCCGCCGCCCTGCAGGCCCTCGTCGCCCGGCTCCGCCGCGCCCTCGGCGGCCGGGATTCCGTCCGGGCCGACCCCGCCGGGGGCTACCGCCTCGCCGCCGACCGCGACGAAGTCGACCTGCACCGCTTCACCCGGCTGGCCCGCCAAGGCGCCCGCGAGCTGGCCACGGACCCCGCCACCGCGGCCGGAACCCTCCGCCGCGCCCTCACCCTGTGGCGGGGCCCGGCCCTCGCCGACCTGCCCGAGCCCGCCCGTACCGCGTACGCCGTCGCCCCCGAGGCCCACCGCGCCGCCGCCCTGCGCGACCGGATCGAGGCCGACCTGCGCCACGGATCCGCTCCGGCGGCCCTCCTGCCGGAGATCGAGGCGCTGATCCACGAGCACCCGTACGACGAACCGCTGCGCGCCCAGCAGGTGCGCGCCCTGCGCGCCGCCGACCGCCACGCCGAGGCGCTCGCCGCATACGAACGCACCCGCCGCACCCTCGCCGAAGGGCTCGGCACCGACCCCGGCCCCGAACTCGCCGCCCTGCACGCGGAACTCCTCCGGCCCGGGCCGCAGCCGAAGCCCCGCCCGGAGCACACGGAGCACAGGGAGCACACGGAGCACCCGGAGCACACGGAGCACCCTCAGGATCTCCAACACCCAGAGCACCACCAGCACCTCCAGCACCCGCAGTCCGGCGGCAACCTCCGCCCCCGCCTCACCTCCTTCGTCGGCCGAGAGCCCGAACTGGCCGCCCTCCACACCGACCTGGCCCACCACCGCCTCATCACCCTCACCGGCCCCGGCGGTTCCGGAAAGACCCGCCTCGCCGAACACGCGGCCGCCGCCCACTCCGCATCCGGCTGGATCGTCGAACTCGCCCGCCTCGACCACCCCGCCGCAGTCCCCGGCGCCGTCCTCAGCGCCCTCGGCCTGCGCGAGAACTCCCTGGTGGCCCGCGAGAAGACCACCGCCGACGACCCCACCGCCCGCCTCGTGGAGCACTGCGCGCACCGCCGCCTGCTCCTCCTCCTGGACAACTGCGAGCACGTCATCGGCGCCGCCGCCGAGCTCGCCGAACGCCTCCTCACGCACTGCCCGGGCGTCCAGATCCTCGCCACCAGCCGCGAACCCCTCGGCGTACCGGGCGAGACCGTCCGCCCCCTCGAACCGCTGCCGCCCGACCCCGCCCGGCAGCTCTTCGCCGACCGCGGTGCCTCGGCCCGCCGCGGCTTCACCCCCGCCGAGGCCCCCGCCGCCGTCGCCGAGATCTGCGCCCGCCTGGACGGGCTGCCGCTCGCCATCGAGCTTGCGGCAGCGCGGCTGCGGCTGCTCACGCCGCGCCAGATCGCCGACCGGCTCGACGACCGCTTCCGCCTGCTGACCAGCGGCGCGCGGACGGTCCTGCCGCGTCAGCAGACCTTGCGGGCCGTCGTCGACTGGTCCTGGGACCTGCTCGACGAGGCCGAACGCACCGTGCTGCGCCGGCTGTCGGTCTTCGCCGGTGGCTGCGACCTCGGCGCCGCCGAAGCGGTCTGCGCCGACCCCTCGTACGACGTCGCCGACATCCTCGGCTCCCTCGTCGACAAATCCCTCGTCCTGGCCGAGCCGGCCGCGGAACCCGGTGACGGCATGCGCTACCGCATGCTCGAAACCATCCACGAGTACGCCGCCGAGCGCGCCGCCGCCGACCCCGTGGACCGGGCGGCCACCGCCCGCCGCCACACCGCCCACTTCCTGGCCTTCGCCGAGGAAGCCGAACCCCTCATGCGCTCCGCGGCCCAGCTCCCCTGGATCCGGCGCACCGAGACCGAGCTGGACAACCTCCGCGCGGCCCTCCTGCGCACCCTCGAAACCGCCGAGTCCGAAACCGCCGAGTCCGAAACCGCCGAGTCCGAAACCGCCGCAAGCGAAAGCGCCGAGGCCGCCGCTGCCGAAACGCCCGGACCGGCCGCCACCGAGACCGCCCAGCGCCTCGCCTTCGCCCTCGGCTGGTTCTGGTGGCTGCGCAACTACCGCACCGAGGGCGCCGCATGGGCCACCCGGGTCCTCGCCGTCACCCGCGACGACGCCCCCGAGGGCTCCGCGGAGTACTGGCGCCACATGCGGCTCCTGGTCCTGCACATCTTCCTGATCGCCGAGGTCCAGCCCGCCGAGGACTTCCGCAACCCCGAGGCCCGCGCCCGCACCGCCCGGATCCAGACGGCCTTCCGCCGCGGCTCCCCGGAGACCACCCGCTTCCCCGGAATGCTGTGGCCCATGACCGGCTACCTCTCCGACGACGCCCGCGAGGTGCACGCCGACCTCGACCGGGCCGTCGAGAACTGCCGCCGCCACGCGGGCGACTGGGAACTCGGCGTCACGCTCATGCTCCGCACCCACGTCGCCATCGACATCACCGGTGGCCTCCCCACCGTCGACGCGGACCTCGCCGAACTGCACGAGATCGCCCGCCGCTCCGGCGACCGCTGGACCCGCGCCCAGGTCGCGAGCGCGGCCGGAGAGGTCGCGCTGTCCCGCGGCAGGTACGACTGGGCCCGTGCCGAGTACGAGGAATGCCTGCGCCTGGCCCGCGAAGTCGGCGCCCACATCGAGGCACCGTTCGCCATCGCCCGGACCGCGGAGGCCGTCTACTGCACCGGGGACACGGAGGGCGCCGAGCGGCTGCTCGCGGAGGCGGAAGCCGAGGCCGAGCGACACGGCGTCGCCGACGTGTGCGCCTTTGCCCGGCTGCTGTCGGGACAGATCGCCCTCGGCCGGGGTGAGACGGACCGGGCACGGACCGCATGCGACACGGCCCGGGAGCAGGGCGGGCAGATAACCGTCCCCCCGCAGTTCAACGCTGCACTGGCCGATCTGGAAGCCGCCGTCACCGCCCGCGAACACGGGCCCTCGGCCGGGCTCGCCGTGCTCGGGCCCGCCTTCGCCACCGCCGTCACCGCGCACTGCGCGGAACGCGTCCTTGCGGGGCTGGCCGAGACCGCCGCCCTGCTCCTCGCCGCCGCCGATCGCCCCGCCGAGGCCGTACGGGCCCTCGCGGCGGCCACCGCCTGGCGCGCGGGCAATCCCCGCTCGGTCCCCGAGGCCGCCGCCGTCGGGGGTCTCCCGGACCGGGCCCGCACCGCGCTCGGCGCGGACCGCCACGCCCGCGAGGAGGCGGCCGGGGCGGCGCTCAGCCCGGCGGCGCTGGCCGCCGCGCTCAACGGCAGCTGATCACCGCGTCGGCCCAGCTCGCCAGGGTCGGCAGACTGCCCTGCCCGACCCGCTCCACCACCAGCCGCAGGCTCGTGCGCCCGGCCAGCGGGACCTGCACGGCCACGGCCGGATCCCGGTGTCCCAGGGCTCCGGACTGCCACAGCCGCTGCCCGTCGGCGTATACGGAGAACCGCACCGTGCCGTCGGTGAACAGCGACAGGCCGTCCACCCCGGCCCGCGCCGAGAAGGCGGTGCACTGCCGGTTCAGGGTGATCTCCACCGAGGAGCGGGAGTTCACGGTGATGCCCTGCGCGAACCGCCGGTCCCCGACCTCCAGCCCCCAGCGCTGCCACACCCAGCTGCTGCGCCAGGTCTCCACCTCGGGGCTGCTGTGGTCCCCGTAGGCCGACTGCCCGAGCCGGGCCAGCTGGAAGCCCTGCGGGGGCTGGGGCGGACTCGGCTTCGGCGAGGGCCTGGCCGGAGAGGGCGTGGGCGAGGGCCTCTCCCGGCTCGGCGAAGGAGACGGCGAGCGGGAGGGGGACGGGGACGAGGAGGGTGGGGGAACGAGGGCGGCCGGCTTCGAGGGCGACGGGGACGCCTTCCGCGGCGGTACGGAGCTCCGCGCGGGCGGCGGCTCCTCCCCGGGCGGACTCGGCTCGGGCGAGGACGGGGCGGGAACCTCCGGCACCGCCGGCGCCGCCGCACTCGGCGCTGGCTTCGCCCGGGCCTGCGGCTCGGCATCGTCCCCGGCCAGCGCGAACACCACCCCGGCGGCCGCGGCGACGGCGATCCCGGCGGCGATGGCAGCCTTGGCGGGCAGCCCGAGCCCCTCGGAGACCACGGCTCCGCCGGCCCCCGACCCGGCCCCACCAGCCCCACCGGCCGCACCCGCACCGCCCGCAGCACCACTGGCGGCGCCACCAGCAGCACCCGCCCCCGCAGCCCCACCGGCACCGGCTCCCGCGCTCGACCCACCAGCGGCAGCCGCAGCGGCCCCGGCGCCACCCGCGGCGACGGCACCCCCGGCCACCACTCCGGCCGCCTTGGCCGCGTACCCGGCGGCGAACCAGCCGATGACCGCGACCGGAAGCAGCGCGGGAATCCCCGCGTTGACGTCCTTGAGCTCCCCGGCGGCCAGCCGGCACTTCGCGCACTCCTCCAGGTGCTTGCGCAGCCCCCGCTCCGCCCGCATCCGCAGCCCGCCCCGCGCATAGGCGCCGAGCCGGTCCGCGTACCGCGCGCAGTCCCCGCCCTCGCTCAGGGCGGAGCTCACATGGGCTTGCAGGTACGCCTGCTTGAGCCCCTCCCGCGCCCGGCTGGCCAGGACAGCGGTCGCGTTGGCGCTCAGCCCGAACAGCGGCGCGATGGCGCTGGGCGAGGCCTCCTCGACGGTGGTGTGCCACAGCACGGCCTGCCACCGCTCGGGCAGGCTCCGGAAGGCCTGCATGGCCAACGACTGCTCGGCCTCCCGCATCGCCCGGACGTCCGCGCCGAGTTCGAGGGTGTCGTCCCCCGACAGCCCGGAGATCCCCGCTCCGCTCTCCACGCCCGTGGCCGCCTGCTCCGCGAACACCGCGAAGTCCTCGACGAGATGCTCCCGCCTGGCCGTCTTCGCCCAGGCCGCCGCGACCCTCCGTACGGTGGTCAGGAGGTAGGCCCGCACCGACTGGTCCGGCCCGGCCCCGCCCCGTACCGCCTGCAGCGTCCGCGCGAACACCTCGGCGGTCAGGTCGTCGGCGGTGTGGCCGTCCCGGCAGCAGGTCCGCGCGTAGCGCCGTACGGCATCGGCATGGCGACGGAACAGCTCCTCGTACGCACCGTCGTCACCGCCACGCATCCGGGCGATCAAGTCCGCGTCGGAAGGCGCCGGCTCGCCCCCGGAACCCGCGAGGACCCCGGAACCGGCACCGGCCGTGGCGTCGGCCCTTGAGGAGCGGGCATGCCGTCCACCCGGTTCGCGCTGCGCCGGGACCTGACGGGCGGGCAGGCTGCCCGCCTCGACCTCGCCGCCGACGTCACCGAATGGTTCGTCCCGCCCGTCAACGCCCATCGAGGCAGCCCCCGCACGACACACTCAACCGGTACACCGATCAAGCGTGTCACACGGCGGACGCACGCCGAGGCCGTCTCCGTCGCATCCACTCATCCGGGCACAATTCGGCGGCGCGGCGACAACACCGCACCAGCCCTCACCCGTTAGAGAGCCAAGATCCGGCAGAGAGCCAACACCCGGCAGAGGGCCAGGCCTCTCGAGGAGCAGGCCCCTCGAGAGGTCGGACAGCCGCGGGACCGAACACCCGCACAGGCACCGCACGGTCAGGCACCGCACGGTCAGGCACCGCACGGTCAGGCACCGCAGGGTCAGGTACCGCACGCTCAGGCACCCACAGGGTCAGGCACCCAGAGCGTCAGCCGCCCATCCGGTCAGCCACCCACACCACCAGGCTCAGCCCCTCACACGGTCCTGGAGCGCAGCCCTTCGAGCAGGATGTCGAGCAGCCGGGTCGAAGCCGCCGCCTGCTGCGCCGGGTCCGGCAGCGCGGGCGCGGCCGTAGCTATCACCAGCAGCACATCGGCCACCGTGACGTCGGCGCGCAGTTCACCCGCCTCCCGGGCCCGGTCCACCAGCCGGCCGACGACCTCGAGCAGCGCACCCGCACCCGAGTCGTCCGCGGGCTCGTCCTCGACCGGAGCCCGCGTACCGACGACCCGCAGCTCGGGAGCCGCCCCGGCGACCACGGCCTGGCGCTGGTGCGGAACCCGCGCCGCCTCGGCCTCCTCGACGCCGTCCTCGCTCGCCGAGCCGACCCGCAGCACCTGCGGCGGCAGCAGCCGCCCGGCACCCGAGGCCACGGAGGTGCGCAGGAAGCGCGAGAGCGCCTGCCACGGCTCCTCCTCCTGGCCGAGCGCGGTCCTGGCCTGCTCGGTCAGCCGAGCGGTCTCTTCCTCGGCTATCCGCCGGACCAGGACGTCCTTGCTCGGGAAGCGGCGGTACACCGTGCCGACGCCGACCCGCGCCCGCCGGGCCACGTCCTCCATCGGAGCCCCGTAGCCCAGCTCGCCGAACACCTCACGTGCCGCTCGCAGGACGTGTTCGAGATTGCGCTGGGCATCGACGCGCAGCGGCGTGGAGCGGCCCACGCCGTGCGTCGTGCTGCCGCCCGCGACGACACGACCGTTGCTCTCGACCGAGAGCGCGGTCGCAGAACCATGGAAATCGGAAATGTTCATATGTTTCCCCCGGTAATCATTTGTCTCCCCCCGGAGACACTCCCCGCCTTCGTGTCGAGGGGGGCCACGGTCATGAGGGCCCTGGTCCTACTCCTCGACGAGATACGAACATAGTTGAGCCAGAGTCAATTCAGAAGAGGCAGCCCCGGACGGACCACCGCCCGATCGGAGCATTCACCCCCATTTTTCCGTCCAATGCCCGCGGAACCACCCCCTCCGTACCCTCTGACCTGCGCATTTTGACTCCGCCTCAAGGCCCGCGACAACCCCGTCCCGGCACTCTCTCCGGTCACACAATTTGTCGGGCCTGTGGACAAACTCCCAGCCACGTTGCGTCATGGGGTGGTGAAGGCTGCTAACTCCCGGGGCACGGCCCCCGGCACCCCGCCCCGGACGCGCATCCTCATCGTCGGCGGCGGCTACGTCGGCATGTACACGGCCCTCCGGCTCCAGAAGAAGCTCAGAGCCGACGAAGCCGAGGTCACCGTGCTCACCCCCGAGCCGTACATGACCTACCAGCCCTTCCTCCCCGAGGCAGCCGCCGGGTCGATCTCCCCGCGCCACGTCGTGGTCCCGCTGCGCCGGGTCCTCGGACGCTGCCGCATCGTCATCGGCGAGGCCCACCGCATCGACCACGCCAAGCGCACGGCCACCGTCACCACCCTCGCCACCGAGGACGAGGGCACCGGCCCGGTCGAGATCGCCTACGACGAACTCGTCCTCGCGCCCGGCTCCATCTCCCGCACCCTCCCCGTCCCGGGACTCGCCGACTACGCCATCGGATTCAAGACCGTGGAAGAGGCCATCGGCCTGCGCAACCACGTCATCGAACAGATGGACATCGCCTCCTCCACCCGCGACCCCGCCCTCCGCGACGCCGCCCTCACCTTCGTCTTCGTCGGCGGCGGCTACGCGGGCGTCGAAGCCCTCGCGGAACTCGAGGACATGGCCCGCTACGCGGCGCGGTACTACCACAACATCAAGCCCGAGGACATGAAGTGGGTGCTGGTCGAGGCCAGCGACCGGATCCTCCCCGAGGTCGGCCCCGAGATGGGCGTGTACACGGTCCGCGAACTGCGGCGCCGCAACATCGACGTCCGCCTGGAGACCCGTCTCGACTCCTGCGAGAACAGGGTGGCCGTCCTCAGCGACGGGGCCCGCTTCCCCACCCGCACCGTCGTGTGGACGGCCGGCGTCAGACCGCACCCGGTGCTGGCCGCCTCCGACCTGCCCACGAACGAACGCGGCCGCCTCACCTGCACCGCCTTCCTCACCGTCGAGGGCGTGGAGCACGCCTTCGCGGCCGGCGACGCGGCAGCCGTCCCCGACATCACCGCCCCCGAGGACGCCACGGGCCCCCGCCGCGAATGCGCCCCCAACGCCCAGCACGCCGTCCGCCAGGCCAAGGTCCTCGCCGACAACCTGATCGCTTCCCTCCGCGACGAGGTCCTCACCGAGTACGCCCACAAGTACGTCGGCTCCGTCGCCTCCCTCGGCCTGCACAAGGGCGTCGCGCACATCTACGGCCGCAAGATCAAGGGCTACCCCGCCTGGTTCATGCACCGCGCGTACCACCTCAGCCGCGTCCCCACCTTCAACCGCAAGATGCGCGTCCTCGCCGAATGGACCCTCTCCGGTCTCTTCAAGCGCGAGATCGTTTCTCTGGGTTCCCTCGAACACCCCAGGGCAGAATTCGAACTGGCCGCGGGTGGCGGCCCCAAGACCCCACCACCCCACCCCGCCCCCGACCCCCCGCAGGACAGCCAGGGCTGACGTTGTCAGTGCGGTCGGCCACACTGGACGTGTGACCATAGGTGGGCTCACACCTGCACAGAGTGACATCGTCCAGTGACCGACCACGAGCGACACAGCGACCACTTGCGACACCACGAGGCTTGAACGCAGTGAACTTCACGCGCTGGAGCGCCCGGTTTCCCGGAACGCAGCGCCGCGCCGCCGCCCGGACCGAACACGCCGCAGCCCAGGCCAAGCGGGGCGAAGGCTCCGTCCCGGCCGCCCGCGGCGGCCGCGCCGACCCCGGAAGCGAGCGGTCCGCGGACGCGGCCCCCGCCGACCCCACGGTCTGCGGGACCGGCACCGGCACGGGAGCCACGACCGGACCCAAGACGGGATCCAAGACGGGACCCAAGACCGGAGCCGGAAGCGCCCACGCCGCGCGGCCGGACGTCCTCGCCGCCGTGCCCTCCCTCGACGAGCTCTCCGTACGGGAGGTCCTCGGCCGGCTCCCGGCCCTCGTCGCCCTCGTCCACGGCCCCGAGCACCGCGTCGCCTACGTGAACGACGCCTACACCGCCGGCTTCGGCACCCGCACCACCGGCGCCCCCGCCCACGAGGCCCTCCCCGAACTCGGCGAGCTCGGCCTCCTGCCGCTCCTCGACCAGGTCCAGCGCAGCGGCAAGCCCCGTACCGCCAAGAACCGCACCGCCCCCGGCGGCACCAGCTCGTACACCGTCACCTGCACCCCCGTCGAGTTCCCCAAGACCGACACCGCGAGCGACCCCGAACCGCACCACACCGGCGTCCTGGTCCACCTCGCCGACGTCACCGACCACGCCGAAGCGGTCGAACGGCTCCGCGCCAGCGAACGCCGCCAGCGCGAGGCCGCCGTCACCCTCCAGCGCTCCCTCCTCCCGCAGGAGCTCGAACAGCCAGACGACCTCCGCGTCGCCGCGACCTACCAGCCCGGCGGCACCGAGGCCGCCGTCGGAGGCGACTGGTACGACGTCATCACCCTCGGCGCCGGCCGCACCGCCCTCGTCATCGGCGACGTCATGGGCCGCGGGGTCCGGGCCGCCGCCGTCATGGGCCAGCTGCGCACCGCCGTCCGCGCGTACGCCCGCCTCGACCTGCCCCCGCACGAGGTGCTCCAGCTCCTCGACGGCCTCGCCGCCGAGATCGACGCCAGCCAGATCGCCACCTGCGTGTACGCGGTCCACGACCCCAACGAGGGCCTGCTCGCGTACGCCTCCGCCGGCCACCTCCCGATCCTGGTCCGCGACGAGGACGGCACCGTACGCCGCGCCGCCGACCCCACGGGCCCGCCGCTCGGCACCGGCGGCTGGCTGCACACCTCCGGCACCATCGCGCTGGGCCCCGGTTCCACCGCCGTCCTCTACACCGACGGCCTCGTCGAACGCCGCGGCGAGGACATCGACGAGGGCGTCGCCGCCCTGGAACGCGCCCTCTCCGGCGCCCAGGGCACCCCGGCCGTCATCTGCGACCGCCTCATGCGCGCCCTGGGAGTCGACGCCGACCACGACGACGACGTCGCCGTGATGGTCCTCCAGCAGCCGGCCCGCACCGGCCAGGACGCCGAGCTCTTCCACAACGCCGCCCTGGAGCTCCTCGGCGGCATCGAGGCGGCCCCGCGCGCCCGCGCCTTCGCCCAGGGGGTCCTCGCCTCCTGGCGCTTCCCCGTCGAACTGTGCGACCTCGGGGTCCTGGCCGCGAGCGAGCTCGTCGCGAACTCCCTCCAGCACGGCACCCCGCCGATGCGCCTGCGACTGCGCCGCACCGACCGCCGCCTGATCATCGAAGTCACCGACGGGGACGACCACCTCCCCCGTCGGCGCCGCGCCGAACCGGCCGACGAGACCGGCCGGGGCATCTCGATCGTCGCCACCATCGCCTCCTCCTGGGGCTCCCGCCGCACCCCGGGCGGCGGCAAGGCCGTCTGGTGCGAGTTCGCCCTGCCGGACAAGTAGTCCGGACACGCGGAAGGCCCCGATCCACAAGGACCGGGGCCTTCCGCATACCTGGCTACAGGCCGTCCGTACACGCCATCCGTACGCGCCTCACGCGTGGGCGGGCTCCGCGACCGCTGCCGTGGCAGCCTTGGCCGCCACGGCCGGGCCGCCCTGCGCCACGACCCTCGACAGCGAGGGGTTGTCCTGCACCGGCGTCAGCTGCTTGCCGAGCCGCAGCGCCAGCCAGGCGATCCCGAGCGAGACCACGACGAAGACCCCGATGTAGAGCATCGGAACGCCCGCCCCCAGCGGCACCCCGAGCGGCCCCAGGGCCAGCGCCATCTGCTTGACCAGTGCGAAGGCCGAGTTGTACTGGCCCACGGAGCCCTCCGGCGCCAGATCGGCGACCAGCGGCGCCAGCGTCGGCGACAGCATGGCCTCGCCGATGCCGAAGAGCGCGTACGTGGTGATGAACGCGGCGGCGGCCATCACCGCGCTGCCGTGCCCCAGCCCCGAGAACCCGGCGATGACCCAGGCCACGGTCCAGATCAGCCCGACCAGCGCGATCACCCGGGACCGGCGGCGCTTCTCGACCAGCCGCAGCACCACGAACTGCGCCACGACGATCGCGCCGGTGTTGGCGGCGAGCGCGAAGCCCAGCGTGGAGGGCGAGATCCCGGCGGCCTCGGTACCGAAGGCGGCGAGACCGGACTCGAACTGCCCGTAACAGGCGAAGAAGATCACGAAACCCAGAACCAGCAGCTTGACCATGGCCTGGTGCCGGAGCAGCCGCTTCCAGCCGCTGCCGCCCGCCTGGGACGGGTCCTTCGGCGTCGCGTCCTTGATGACCGGCGCGTGCGGCATCCGCACGGTGAGGATGACCCCCGCCAGCACCAGGAACATCACGGCCTCGATGCCGAACAGCAGGGTGAAGCTCCCGGGCCGGGTCTCGTCGACGATCTGGCCGCCGATGAGACCGCCGATGCCCAGGCCCAGGTTCTGCATGAAGAACTGGAGGGCGAAGGCACGGGTCCGGGTGGACGGCGTGGAGCACCACACGATCATCGTGGCGAGCGCCGGCTGCATCACGGCCTGTCCGGCGCCGAGTGCCAGGGCGGACAGCAGGATGGGCACCACGCCGGTGGAGAGCCCGAGCGCGAGCGCACCCGCCGACGCGGTCACGGCCGCACCGATGACCACGGGGACCGGACCACGTCGGTCGATCACCCGTCCGGTGAGGGGCAGCGCGACGAGAGCGCCCAGAGCGAAGGCCACGAACGCACTCGTGGCCGCCATGGACCCCAGACCTCGCACCTGCGCCACATAGATGTAGAGGAACGGAACCGTGAAACCGATGCCGAACGCGGTCAGCGCGTTCCCGGCCTGGATCCGCCGCATCGCAGCGCCCATCACCTTGGTCACTTCTCACCTGCCTTTGAGAGCCGAAGACTGAAGACTTCAGAACTTCATACCTAAACTTCGATCCTTAACTCTACACATCGAAGGAGTTAGACGCCAACGGGCTCGTGCCATACTTCGACCCATGGGTGACACCCCCGACGGCACTACGCCCGTCCACGAGCCGAGCCTCGACGAGCAGATCGCCGTCTACCAGCGCGAGTTCCAGGACCTCGACCCCCAGGTCGAGAAGGTGGTCTCGGCGCTGAGCCGGCTGAACCGCCGCATGAACGTCGCGTACGGACGCCAGACCGCGGCCCTGGGCATCAGCAACGCGGAGTGGGAAGTCCTCAAGGCTCTGGTCATCTCGGGCGCCCCCTACCGGATGGGCCCGAGCGAACTGGCCAAGCAGCTCGGCCTCACCCCGGCGGCGATGACCCACCGGATCGACCGCATGACGGCCGAAGGCCTGGTCACCCGAGAGCGGGACGAGAACAACCGGGTCCGCGTGATCGTGGAGCTCACCGACGAGGGCCGCAGCAAGTGGCTCGACGCGATGCGCGCCGCCACGGTCTTCGAGGAGGACCTCCTCCAGGACCTCTCCACCGCGGAACGCGGGGTGCTGGGCGACATGCTCACCCGCCTCCTGGACCGCGTGGAAGACCTCCAGTCGCCGAGCTGACCCGCGGGTTTGACACGGCCGCCGAGGATCCGTAAGGTTCTTCGAGTTGTCCCAGAGCCGGACGGTTTTGGCGACAGCGAATCCCGCCGCCTCGTTGCGGCACCCAACTCAGCACGATCTCCCACCGGGAACGAATTCGGCATGCCCGAATTCATTTCCGAAGGCCGATTATCGGTCGCCGCGGAAATCCGCTAGAGTTCGGGAGTCGGAAGGGCCCAACAGCCCGGAAGACAAACCCCGCTGACTGGGGGTCAGGCCCGAAAGGATCTGATAGAGTCGGAAACGAAGAACGAAGCCCGGAGGAAAGCCCGAGAGGGTGAGTACAAAGGAAGCGTCCGTTCCTTGAGAACTCAACAGCGTGCCAAAAATCAACGCCAGAAGTTGATACCCCGTCCACTTCGGTGGATGA